>NZ_JBQQCG010000003.1:0-335106 GCF_052245575.1 Streptomyces sp. 2A115
CCGCCCCCACTCGTCCGCACCCGGTACGTCCCCGCGCACATGGGTTGGTTGTGGGGCGGGGACGTACCGGGTGCGGACGAGTGGGGGCGGGGGCTACGGCCCCGCCCCGTCAGGGGCGCGGGGAACTGCGCGACCAGCCACTGACGGCCCGCACTGTACGAACCGGCCTGAGGCGCTTTTAGGGGCGCGGGGAACTGCGCGACCAGCCCCCACCAACCCGCACCCGACAACCGCCCAACCACAGCGGAGCGTGCCGCGGGGAACTGCGCGATCAGTCCCCACCGGTCGGCACCTTACGAACCGGCCTCAGACGCCCGCATCATCACGCAGTCGAACTCCACCACGCGCCCCGAAGAGGGCTCCCGGGTCACGGGGTACATGCCCGTGATCCCGAACCCGGCCTCCTCGTACGCGGCAACGGCCTCCGCCATCCCCGGACTGCCTTCGTACAGCCGCAACGGCGCGACCTCGGACTGCATCCCCACGAACTCCGAGATCCGCTTTCCCGCGCCCGCGAACACCTCCAGGTCGAAGCCCTGCGTGTCCATCTTCAGATAGGGCCGAGGATCGGCGACCCCTTCCAGCGCCTTGTCCATCATGTCGTCGAGCCGTCGGATCTCGATCTCCTCCATACGGCCCTTCGCGAACCGCTTGTAGCGCTCCTTGCCGTACTCGCTCGGCGGCAACAGCGAGTTCATGGTCTTCCAGTCCACATGGATGGACTGCACGGCCTCCTCGCGCCCGAGCGCGAAGTTGTACACGTGCCAGTCAGGATCCTTTTCCGCGGCTCGGCTCAACCTGGCGAAGGTATCGGCAACAGGTTCGAAGGAGACAATGCGGCCGGTGTAGCCGAACCGCCGCAGTCCCTTGCCGTACTGCCCGGCGTTGGCCCCCACGTCGAACACGCAGTTCACCCGGTACTTCTCGAGCAGCGCGGCCACATGCTGCGTACACAGGTAGTGGGCGGCTGCCAGCTGGAACTCACGTTCACGTTCCGCCGACACAGCCTCCCCGAGGAAAAGCCGCGCACCGGTCTCACCGAACGGGACGGTCGTCATCTCTCGTCCCGCCCCCTTCGAGGTCCCGCGCGCGACCATCCACGCGTCCTCCCCCAGCGGCGTGACCGCGTACCGGCCCTTTCCGCGGGTCACCAGATCGGCTCCGCCCCCCACGGGAACGCTGGTCCGGTCGCCTCGCCGGAAAACCACCGCCGCACCGGGACCGAGATCGAGCACCTTCACCCCGATGCGGGGGAGGACTTTGAGCAGTCTTCTGTAAAAGGTCTCCATCCAGCCAGCCTCGCAGACGACACCTTGAATTCACCGGGACTTTGAGGAACAAGTTTTCGCGCGTGGTGAGTGGCGTGCCCGTCCAGTTCGTACGCAACATGGATGAGGGGCACGTGCGTGAAGGCCTGAGGAAAGTTACCCAATTGGCGGCGGGCGCGGGGGTCGTACTCCTCGGCCAGCAGACCGACGTCGTTGCGCAGGAGCAGCAGTCGCTCGAAGAGCTCCCGCGCCTCGTCCTCCCGGCCGGTCAGCCGCAGCGCGTCCGCGAGCCAGAAGGAGCAGGCGAGGAAGGCACCTTCGCCGCCGGCGAGACCGTCGGGGCCAGGGCCGGAGCCTGTGCCGGAGGAGGCGCCGACCGTCCGGCCCGTCGAGTAGCGGCGGACCAGCCCGTCCGAGACGAGCTCCCGCTCGACGGCGGCGATCGTGCCCAGGACCCTGGGGTCGTCCGGCGGCAGGAAGCCCGTCCGGGGCATGAGGAGCAGAGCGGCGTCGAGCGCACGGGAGCCGTAGGACTGGGTGAAGGTGGAGCGGGCCGGGTCGAAGCCGTTCTCGCAGACCTCCCGGTGGATTAGGTCCCGGATCTCGCGCCAGCGCTCGACGGGGCCGGGGCGTCCGTGCTCCTCGGCCATGCGTACCGCCCGGTCGAAGGCCACCCAGCACATGACCTTGGAGTGGACGTGGTGGCGTGGTGAGCCGCGCGTCTCCCACAGGCCCTGGTCCGGTCGGGACCACACCTTCTCCAGGTGGTCGAGCACGGCCCGCTGGAGGGAGAGGAGATGGTGCTCGGGCCGGAGTCCGGCACGCAGGGCCAGGGCGAGGGTGTCCATCAACTCGCCCGGGACGTCGAGCTGTTGCTGTGCGGCGGCTCCGTTGCCGATCCGTACTGGACGCGAACTCTCGTACCCGGCAAGCCAGTCGGCCGTCCACTCGGTCAGTCTGCGCTCGCCGCCGATGCCGTACATGATCTGGATGTCCTGCGGCCGTCCCGCGACGGCCCGCTCCAGCCAGCCCCGCCACGCGTCCGCCTCGGCGGTGAAGCCGCTGCGCAGGAGCGCCTCCAGGGTCATGCCGGCGTCGCGCAGCCAGCAGTAGCGGTAGTCCCAGTTGCGTACGCCGCCGGGCTGTTCGGGGAGGGAGGTGGTGGGGGCCGCGGCGATACCACCGGTCGGCTCGTAGGTGAGGGCCTTGAGCGTGATCAGGGAACGTACGACCGCTTCCCGGTAGGCGCCCTGGTACGAACAGGTGCGCAGCCACTCGCTCCAGTACTCCTCCGTGCGGCGCAGCGCGTCGAAGGGGTCCACCGGGTCGGGGGCGGGCAGGTGGGAGGGCTGCCAGGTCAGGACGAAGGGGACCTGTTCGCCGGTGGTGACGGTGAAGTCGGCGGTGTGGGACTCGCCGTGTGCGGTCAGTTCGGCGGGGGTGGACAACCACACCGACTCGGGTCCCGCGATACCCGTCAACTGCCCGCCCACCCGGTGCATCCAGGGCACCACACTCCCGTACTCGAAGCGCAGCCGCAGGTCCATGTGCAGGTCGACGCTGCCGGACACGCCCTCCACGATCCGTACGACGCAGGGGGTCCCGCCCTCGCGGCGCGGCATGAAGTCGATGACCGTGGCGCGGCCGGTGGCGGTCTCCCACTCGGTTTCCAGGACGAGGGAGTCGCCGCGGTAGCGACGGCGGCGGGTGCGGTTTTCCTGGGGGTCAGGGGTCCCTTGGGGTTCAGGGGTCCCCTCGGCTCCCGGGTTCCCTTCGACTTCCGGGTTCCCTTCGACTTCCGGGTTCCCTGTGGCTTCCGGGTTCCCTGTGGCTTCCGTGGGGGCGATCCGCCATCGGCCGTTGTTCTCGTCGCCCAGCAGCGCGGCGAAGCACGCGGGTGAGTCGAAGCGCGGCAGGCAGAGCCAGTCCAGGCTGCCGTCCCGGCCGACGAGGGCGGCCGTCAGCAGGTCCCCGATCAGGGCGTAGTCCTCGATCTTTCCCGGCATGGGCTCAGTGTCGGCGCGGGGCGGGGCGGGGGCATCTCGAAGGGGACCGCGGCGAGGCAGGGGGCTCCCCCGTTCGGACCGGTGCGCTGGTGGGCGGGGCCGACCGGTGATGGCGTTGTGCCGTGGTGGAACCCAAGGACGTCAACGACCTTCAGGAGGAATCCGCGATGAACCGTTCGGCCCGTCCGCCCCGTCGTACCTCCCGTGCCGGTACCCGTGCCCGTGTCCTCGCCTCTGTCCTGGCGGCGGCCGCGCTGCTGACAGTGACGGCCGGGTGCTCGGACGGCGACGGTGCCGGCAGCGGGAACGGCGAGGTCGGAGGGTCGGACGACGCGGCGGTCTCCCCGTCGCCCGTGGGAGTACAGGCGCCGAGCGCCGCCGCCTCCCCGTCGGTCACCGTGGCCCGGACCCTCACCGAGACGCAGGCGCGGGCAGCGCTGATCACCAACGCGGACCTGGGTGAGGAGTGGGCGCCGACGCAAGGCGCGGCGACCTGGCGGGACGGGCTCCTCAAGGGGGAGACGGACGTCGCCGACTGCCAGAAGCTGCTCGACGGCCTGTACGCCGAGGACCTGCTCGGCGAGCCCGCCGGGGCCCGGGCGGTCAGGGGCTTCGACGACTCCGACTACGGGGCGCAGCTGCGCTATCAGGTCGCCGCGTACGACCGGGCGGCGCTGGACACGTCGCTGTCCTGGTTGAAGACGCTGCCGGAGACGTGCGAGCGGTTCACGGCCACGAACGCGCAAGGCCGGCCACGGACGGTCCACGTCGCCGGCGTGCGCCTGCCCGACGTGGGCGAGGCCCGCGAAGGCCTGACCGTGACCGTGACCGACGAGACGATGACCGACGAGACCGACGGCATGCCCATCACTCTCACCCTGGACTTCGCAGCCGTACGGGTCGGCGACAACGCCCTCTCCCTCACCAACGGCGGTCTCGACGGCGTCGACGACGACCCGACCGAGCAGGCGGCCGGGCTCGGCGCGCAGCGCCTCGAGGACGTCCTCGCCGGCCGCACACCTGCCGCCCAGCCCGCGAACGAGCAGGACTGACCGCGGCACTCCGTACTGTTCGGTTCCGTTCCGTTCCGCTCAGCCGAAGACCCTAGACAGTCACGTTCGGGAACGAGTGGTGCTCATGCGCCACGACCCAGCGGCCCGACTCCTTGCGCAGGCCGAGGGTGAGGCGCAGGCGGGTCTCGGGGTGGGCGGCCATCTCCTCGGGGGTGCCGCAGCGGAGAAGGGCGTGGGCGTAGGCGACGTCCGCACCCGCGGTGACATCGAGCGAGACGATGTCGAAACAGGCGCCCTTCGCCTGCCACTCGAAGAAAGGCGGCCAGGTGGCGCGGTAGGCGTCGAGGCCGCGGACTCCGTCCTGCGGCGGCGGTACGTCGAACATCACGATGTCCTCGGCGTGGTCGGCCATGACCGTGTCCAGGTCACCGGCGTGTACCGCCGCGGCCCATCGCGTGATCAGCTCGTGGATCAGCTCTTCGTCGTTCTTCATGTCAGGCTCCTTTTACTGGTGAAGACTCCCCGGCGCCCCGGAACTCATCGCCGATCCCACCGCCGAACTCATCACCGACCCTCTCGCCCCCCGAGAGCCACCCTCTTGACCTCAAGCAAACTTGAGGTTGAAAGCTGTACCCCATGAACACGACACCCACCAACGCGACACCCACGAACACGCCGCCCGCGAGCACGCCGCCCCTGGGCGAGCAGACCCGTGCGGCCGAGATCGAGGCCATCAAGCAGGTGGTCGCCACGGTCGAGTACGCGCAACGGAACGAGTTGGTCGAGGAGTTCGTCGGGCTCTTCCGGGAGGACGCGATCTGGACGACCGGGCATGGCAGGCGGCTGTTCGGGCGGGACGCGATCTCCGAGTTCACGAACAAGGTGCTGCCGGGGGCGATGAAGGACTCCTCGGCCACGTACGAAGTGGTGCACGTAGTGTTCGTCCGGCCCGACGTCGCCGCCGTCAAGGTGCGTCAGCGGTACGCGACCCTCGACGGCGTCCCCGCCGAGGGGCAGCCGGAGGGCAGTCCGCTGTACGTGATGTCCAAGGAGAACGGGCGCTGGCTGCTGACCGCCTGCCAGAACACGGAGGTCCTGGACGCACAGGTCACGGCGTAGGGACGCATGGGTCGTGGCATAAGTCATTGCATAAGTCATGACATAGGTCGTGTAGAGCGCAGGGTCGGAAGTGGCTGGGGGTGGTACTCCCGGTGAAGCGTGAGCGAGGATGGGGTTATGACCGCGGCCCATCGCGCCATCGCTCTCCTGGAGACCTGGCCGAACCTGGTAAGTGGCCCGCCCCGCTGCACCGTTGGGCGGGCTTTCGCTTCGGCGGGACACGAGATCGTCCACTTCCACTCCGACGACTCCGCCGATCTCTACCTCACCCCCACAGCGGTCGAACGGCTGCTCCCCCAACTCCTCCACGCCAGCGCGATCAGGGTCCGCCCCGGCGCCTCCTGGATCACCGTCCTCCTCGACTGCGACGCGGACGTCGAGCTCCTGCTGGGCCTCATGAGCGTCGCGCTGAAGGAACACGGCGCGGTTTCGCCCCGCCGCCCGTCACCGCCGTGCGACTGGGAACGGCCGGTGATCCCCGGTCCACGCCCGGGGGCCGCCCGGCGCGTGGTGGACCGGCTGCGGCCGCATCACCACCACAGCCACTGACCCAGTCGCACGAACGTCAACCTCCACACCGCCGCACCAGCCGTCCACCTCGAAGCCGTGGTCCACCACGACCGCGTACTCGTCTCCATGCCCGACGGGTCGGTGAGCGGGGTCCGGAACCACGCCTCGACGAATGCGCTCGTCAGGACCACCAGCCCGCCTCTCACTCCCGCACACCGAACAGACATATGGCTCTTTCCTCGCGGAAATCACCGGAGTGCACTAAAGCATCATTCCCGATGATCCAGAAAAAGAGTACTTGCGCGACCCTATGCTGACAGGCAGTCAGACTAGGTATATTACCAACTCATTCGGGTGATGCCGTATGTCACCCGAACAGAGAAGATCTTCCATTGGGAAGCGGGCGCGTCTTGTTCGGGCTGCACGCACGGAACGACGCGGTTGCGGCCCGTGAGAAGAGATACGGCCCGCCGGGACTCGAGAGGAAGCCTCATGGCTGAAATTGACCTCGGACTGGCGACGGACTGGGATGAGGGCGACACCCACGGCCGCGTCAAGCTGCGACCGAACCAGGTCTACCCGAACTCTCCCAAGAAGGACGTGCTCATCAGCTCACCGGTGAGCATCGAGCTGGCCGTGAACACGAACTTATCCACCTCTCAGGAGGCGGACAAGATCTACTTCACGACCTACCACGGCCGGACAAAAAAGATCATCGCGGTACTCGACTCCGACGGCAACCTGCACATCGCCGGTCGTCTGATCACCGAGCAGAAGGATCTCTCGTACTAGGGACTGTCCGGCGCGGGAGCGGCGCCAGAGACGTACGGCGGCAGCGGCCAAGGTGCCGGACGACGTACGCCCCCTGGCAATGCGCGTGGCCTGGAACCGGCGAACCTTCACACGGTTGATCAGCCGATCGGCTTCGCTCCTGCGGGCATGACACCAGGTTCAAAAGCCGGCGGGCCTGCCGCCATTGCTGCCACAGCGTTGGCGGTGGGCCTGCCGGGAACGGCATGCGGTGACGGTGTGATTGCGCTGCCGACGCCGAAGGCGACGGCGGTCGCGGCATGATGAGTACGCTGCGCCGTCCCTCAGGTGGTCCGGCCGGAGGCGTCCCGCTGGCGCCACGCTCACAGTCGGCGAGAACCGCTAGAGGCGTCACCGCCTTCCACGGCGCCAGCGGGGGGCTGAACTGGCCGGTTCTGGTGGAAGCTCTTGGTCTGCCGTCAGGAACCGCTCCGGTCGGAAGGCGAGGCGACTGCAGGACCGTCACTGCCGCCGCCGCTCACAGCACCCGTCTCCCTCGGAGCCGCCCCCACCACCTCCACCACCGATCCCGGACCCAGCTGCCCGTACAGCCACTTCGCGTCGACGCTCCGCAGGCCGATCAGGCCGCCGGTGGTGTCGTAGTTGCCGGGTGCCTTCTCGTCCCAGGTGAGGGCGAGGAGGTAGTTCGTGCGGTCGTTGGGGGCGCGCAGCCGCATCACCCACGTCGCCTTCGTGTCGTACTCCTTCAGGCCCGCCGGCTCTCCGGGCACCGTCCCCGCCTCCCACTTGGCAGTGACGGTCATCAGGCCCGTCGGTGTGGGTGTCGCGGCCGCGCCGGAGGAGATGGGCAGGGTGCGGTCCCCGACAGCCAGTACGCGTCGGCTGAGGTCGACGGTGGCGGCGACGCGCGCCGGGCTGGGCGCGGTGGTGGCCGGCTGCGTCGGTGCGCTGTACGTCGCGGCGGGCGGGGTCGAGCGGGCGCCCTCGCCCCCGGTGAACGCCACGGTCGCCACCAGGGCCAGGGCCGCCGCGACGGTGGCGCCGGCCGCGGCCAGCGAGACCTTCCGGCGGCGTCGGCGACCCACCGCGCGGTGCCGGATCTCCGAGCCGGGGACGGGTACGGGTGTCTCGTGGTCCTGGGCCAGTTCGTGGAGGGCGATGGTCAGTTCGGAGCGGTCGAACTCGGCGGCGGAGTAACCGATTCCGGCGTGGGAGTGGCCGGTACCGGTACCGGCGTAGGGGTGATGCAACTCGCCGGATCCACCAGGTCCACCGCGGCCACCATGTTCGCCAAGGGCACCAGATCCACCGGCGCCACCAGATCCGCCGGGCGTGAGTTCATCGGACACGGTCGTCCTCCCTCTCGCCCTCACCCAGTTCGTCGGCCTCGCCGAGCCGCCGTGCCAGCGCGGCCCGGCCGCGGGACAGCCGGGCCTTGACCGTCCCCACAGGCGCACCGGTTTCGGAGGCTACCTGTTCGACACTCAGGTCGCACAGATGGTGCAGAACGACCGCCATCCGCTGTGCCTCCGGCAGTTCCCGTAACGCCCCCACCAGCGCGGCCCGTTCCGGGCCGGGTCCGGGCGTGTGCTCGGGCGGCGGATTGCGGCGCACCAGTTCCAGCCAGCGCCGCGCCCGCCGCCAGCGGCTCACCGCGAGCCGCATCGCGACGGTACGGATCCACGCCTCCGGCGCCCCCTCGGCGAGGAACTCCCGCCGCCGGTCCCAGGCACGTACGAACGCCTCCTGGACGACGTCCTGCGCCTCACCGTGATCCCCGGTGAAGGCGAAGAGCTGGCCGGTCAGCCGGGGGAACGCGGCGGCGTAGAACGCGTCGAACTCTTCCTCGGTCATGCCCCCCTGCCCACGCCCCCGCGCTGTCTGCGGAATTCCCGTGCAACCCGGCTGCCTCCGCCGTGCGTACAGGTCCCGTACGTCTCGTACATCGAAGCACAACCCAGGAGGAAGGAGTGGCGAGCGGGCAAAGCGCTCGACCGGCCATGGACGACGACGACTTCAGCACCCGGGCAACCGACCACTGGCCTCGCCTGATGCGGACCGCGCGCCTGCTCACGGCGGACCGGGGTGAGGGAGAGGGCGTGGCCGAGGAGCTGGCGCGGGCCGCGCTGGCCGAGGTGTACGCGCGGCGGAAGCGGGTGCCGGGGGACGACGCGGAGTTCTATGTGCGGCGGGCGTTGGTGGGGGGGTTACCTCCGGCGGATGCGAAGGGAGCGGCTGCCGTTCGTCCGGTCCGGGCCGACGTCGAGGTCGTCGAGGTGGTTGAAGTCGCCGAAGTGGTTGAAGTCGTCGACATCGTTCAAGTCGTCGGAATCGTCGAAGCCGTCGACGTCGTCCAGGTCATCGGAATCGTCGAAGTCGTCCGAGGCATCGGAGACATCGGAGACACCGAAGTCGTACGAGCCCGATCAACTCGATTCCCTCACCGAGGCGTTGGCCGAACTCCGGCCCCGCCGCCGTGCCGTGGCGGTCCTCGTCCACTGGGACGGTCTGACCCACCGCGAGATCGCCGCGCTTCTCGAGTGCTCGCCCGGCGCGGTCAAAGCGCACAGGCGCCGAGCTCTGAAGGCCCTCCGCGAGCACCCCGACCGGGGCGGCCAGTGCGGTAGGGCCGCCCGCTCACGCATCCGCACCGGCACGGAACGGAACGCTCAGCGCTTCTCGTACGGGTCTGAGGGAGCCGTAACCCGCTTCACGGACGCGGCGTCCAGCACCGGCCGAGCCTCATCCGATCCGGGTTCCCCCGTCGGACGCCAGGTCCCGGTGACCGTCACCCACTCATCGGCCGCCGGAGCTTCGGCCCCACGGATCTCGACCTTCAGCGCCTGCACGTCGGCGGCGCAGCACGAGACGAGGAGCCGGGCGACGTACCAGGTGCCGTCGTCGCCCCGGGTCACGAAGCCGGTCAGCCGGACGGTACGGCCCTCCAGCGACGCTTCCGTGTCCCACTCCGCGCGGGACGCGAACGCGCCGACCGTGAGGTCGACGGGGTCACCGGCCGGGAGCTTCGGGAAGGTGCCGGCACCTTGAGCCGCGCTCTTCGCCTCCTCACGCCCGGCGCTGTACGAGCCGAGGGCCGGGGGAGGGAAGAGGAGGAGAGCGAGGACGGGTGCGGTGAGGAGCCAGGCGATGCGGGGGCTACGGGTGTGGTCGTGGCCGTCATGGCTCTCATTGCCCTCGTGGCCCGCATGACCCTCGTGATCACGGCTGCTGTCCCGCTTGATCATGCCCACCACTCCGAGCACGACCAGCGTCACCCCCGACACGATCAGATACGGCCGCAGCCCTTCCTTCACGTACCGCAGATACAGCTCGCCGAAGAGCGCGATCCTGAGCAGCGCGGCCCCGCACAGGATCAGCAGCACCCCCTGCGCACGAAGCCGAAGCCGAAGTCGCAGCCGAACGAGCGGCCGCAGCCGCATACGTGACCTCACAGCACCCACCACCCCACCAACACACTGCTCCCCACAGCCACCACCCACGTCACCGACGAGAACCGCCACGCGAACGCCCGCCCGAAGGTCCCCGCCTGCAAAGCGATGAGTTTCAGGTCGACCATCGGCCCGACCACCATGAAGGCGAGCCGGGCGGTGGGCGAGAACCCTGTCAGGGAAGCCGCGACGAAGGCATCGGCCTCGGAGCACACGCACAGCACGACGGCGAGGACGGCGAGCAGCAGCACCGACAGCCAGGGCGACCCGGTGAAGACATCGAGCACGGACCTCGGAACGAGAATGTTGAAGGTCGCCGCAGCCGCCGCGCCGAGCACGAGGAAGCCCCCGGCGTGCAGAAAGTCGTGCTGAAGCCCGTCCCGAAAACCTCGCCACCCGCCGCCCGCGACAGCCCCCGCGCCCCCCTTGCTCCTCCGCGGCAGCCACTCCTCCCGCCCGAACCGCACCCACAGCCACCCCATCACCACGGCGGTGGCGAGCGAGGCGACGAGCCGGGCGCCGACCATGGCGGGGTTCCCGGGGAACGCGATCGACGTGGCGACGAGCACGACCGGGTTGATGGCGGGCGCGGAGAGCAGGAAGGCCAGCGCGGCCGCCGGCGCGACGCCACGCCGCATCAGGCTGTCGGCCACCGGCACGGACGCGCACTCACACCCTGGCAGGACCACCCCGGCCGCCCCCGCGACCGGTACGGCGAGCGCCGGATTCTTCGGCAGTACGCGCCTGAACACCCGCGCCGGTACGAACGCGCCGATCGCCGCCGACACCACCGTGCCCAGCAGCAGAAAGGGGATGCCCTGCACGACGACGGCCGTGAACACGGTCCACCAGGCGGCCATGGCCGGAGTCGCGAGGTCGAGCGCGAACTTCGGCCCGAGCACGGACCCGACGGTGGCGATCGCGATCAGGGCAACGCCCCCGACCACCGCGTACACCAGTGCCCGAGCCACGACCCGCGCCCCGTCGCCCAGACTCCGTCGGTTCTCCACGCCCCTTGCTTCCCGCCTCACCTGCACCGGTCGTACGTCCGGTGCAGGCTAACCGGTGGTTCTGTGCGGGGTCATCGTTTCCGCCAGGAGGCGGCTGTCAGCCGTTGGCGGAACGTGACCGGCGGTACCGTGGGTGATGTGACGGGGAACAAGGAGTCGGCCATGTCCCAGAAGACCATTTACCGACACCTGCGCGAACTGCGCGATCAGCTCGCAACTCCCCCTGGCTTCACCTGGCCGGAGATCAGTGAGGGCCGCCTCGTGATGATGATGAGTCCGCGACCTCGCCATCAGCTCACGGCGGTGGACGTGCGGGATCAGCTCGCCGCCCAGCTGCCGAAAGGCATAGTCGCCGCGGAAGCCACGGACACGGATGACGAGTCGCTCGGCACACTTCGCATCCCGGACATTCTGGTGGTGCCCAGGACCGCCATGGAAACGGACGATCCGCTGGACCCTCGCGAGATCCTTCTCGCCATCGAGATCGTGTCCCCGCCCAACCCCAACAACGACTACAAGGACAAGGCCGACGACTACCCCGCGATGGGTATCCCCCACTACCTGATCGTCGATCCCCGCGACGGTACGTGGACGTACCAGTGGGAAATCGGCAAGTGCGACGGTCGTCCCGCATACGAAAACCGGCTACACCTGTCTTACGGAAACACCGTCACCGTCGCGACCGACCTGGGTGCGTGGACGATCGAGACGGGCACTCTGCCCCGCTACAGCCGCAAGGACATGGCTCTCTCGCCCGAATCCGAAGGGGCGTAGCTGTCAGTGGTGCGCAGTACGGTCCTGGCATGGCAGCCAGAATCGATCTGACCCTCGACTGCACGGACGCGAAGCTCCTCGCCGACTTCTGGAAGACGGCCCTGGGGTACGTCGACGAGCCGCCGCCCGCTCCCTTCCGGACCCGTGCGGAATGGCTCGCGCAGTTCGACCTCCCGGAGGACGATTCCGGGGACGACTCCGAGGACGGCGCCGCGTGGCTCTGCGATCCCGACGGCGTCGGGCCCCGGCTCTCCATCTTCAAGGTCCCCGAGCCCAAGACGGCGAAGAACCGGCTCCATATCGACGTCCGGGTGCCGGGGCATGGCAGTCCCGACGAGCGGTGGGCGCGGATCAGGGCGGAGTCCGAGCGGCTGGTGAAGGCGGGCGGGACCGTCCTGGAGGAGTTCGACGGGCACCACATCATGATGGCCGACCCCGAGGGCAACGAGTTCTGCGTCGCCGCAGCCGCAGCCTCCTCCTCGGCCTCGGTCTGAAGGTTCCGGATCTGCCGGCGCTGCCCAGGCCGGGCGGCCCGTACATCGTCGACGACCTGCTGCCTCGGGCGACGCGCAGCCGCCGTGGCCCGACGACCACTATCGTGGACGCCATGTCCGTCCCTGAGCTGATCCGTATCGTCTCCCGCGACTCGCCCATGGCCCTGGCCCAGGTGGAGCGCGTACGCGCCGAACTGACCGCGTTCCACCCGCGTCTGCGCACCGAGGTCGTGCCCGTGAAGACGACCGGCGACAAGTGGATGGGCGATCTCGCCCAGGTCGAGGGCAAGGGGGCCTTCACCAAGGAGGTCGACGCCGCGCTCCTGGCCGGCGAGGCGGACCTGGCGGTGCACTGCGTCAAGGACGTGCCCGCCGACCGGCCGCTCCCGGCGGGCACCATGTTCGCCGCGTTCCTCAAGCGGGACGACATCCGCGACGCGCTCATCCACCCCGGCGGGCTCACCCTCGACGAGCTGCCGGCCGGGACACGGATCGGCACCTCCTCCGTACGCCGCATCGCGCAGCTGGCCGCCACCCACCCGCACCTTCAGTGCGTACCGTTCCGCGGCAACGCCAACCGGCGCCTGGAGAAACTCGCGGCAGGCGAGGCGGACGCGCTGCTGCTCGCGGTCTCCGGCCTGGAACGCATCGACCGCACCGATGTCATCACCGAGGTTCTCTCCGCCGAGACGATGATGCCGCCGATCGGCGCGGGCATCCTCGCCCTCCAGTGCCGCGAGGGCGACACGACGATCATCGACACCGTCAGCGCGCTCGGCGACCCGGACACGCACCGCGAGGCCACCGCCGAGCGCATGTTCCTCCACGTCCTCCAGGGCCACTGCAACTCGCCGATCGCCGGCTACGCCAAGGCCGGACGAGGCGGCGAACTGTCCCTGCGGGCCTGCGTGTTCACCCCGGACGGCAAGACCCAGCTGAACGCCCACGAGTGGGCCGGCCGCCTCGATCCCGCCACCCTCGGCACCTCCGTCGCCGTCGCCCTGCTGCGCCAGGGCGCTCGCGAGCTGATCGACAACATCGCCCACTGAACCCACTGAGCGCACAGAGCGCACAGAGCGCACAGAGGACAAAAAGCGCACTGAGGCCGGCGCTCGCGGTGTCGCGTTTCTTCAAGGCCGTGATCCACGGCCGCCCCTAGACTCCGGGCATGGAGAGAGTCGAGCTGCTCACGGGTGTCCTGGCCAAGACCGGTGATCTCATCGAGGGCGTCGAGGCCGGTCAGCTCGGTCTGCCGACGCCGTGCGAGGAATACGACGTCGAGACGCTGGTCAACCACCTCGTCGGCTGGCTCCTGCTGTTCGAGGCCCGCTGCAACGGCCGTCCCTACGACGCCGACCCCGCGAGCCACCGGAGCGGCCCCGACCCGGCCGCCGAGTTCCGCGCCGCCGCTGCCGGTCTCGTCGCCGGGTGGGCGAAGTACGGCTTCGAGCGTGAGGTCGCCGTCACGGGTGGCAGCAAGCTGCCCGGCGAGATGGTGTTCAACATGACGGTCATGGAGTTCCTGACCCATGGCTGGGACCTGGCCAAGGCCACCGGTCAGCCGATCCCCTTCACCGAGGAGGAGGCGGCCGAGACCCTGGCCCGCGCGGAGGTCACCCTCCCGCCGCAGTACCGGGGTGAGGGCATGTCCTTCGGCCACATCGTCCCCGTGGACGAGAACGCGCCGGCCGTGGACCGGCTCGTGGCCTTCCTCGGACGCCACCCGGCACGGTAGGGGTGGTCAGGCAGGTCAGAGCGGCGGGTGCGCAGGTGCCGGTCCCAGCGTCGTCGTTCCCGGTGCCGTGCGATGGCCCAGGCCCGTCCGGTACGCGTCCAGCGCCGCCTCGACCCGGCCCGTACGCCGGAGCAGGTCGCCCAGCAGGCGGCACAGGTCGGCCAAGTCGCCTGCGGCGCCCGCCCGTTCGAGGAGGCTCAGCGCGCGCACGTAGTGCTCCTCGGCCGTCTCCGTGTCCCGGGCGTCCTCCGCGATGATGCCGAGCAGCCGGTGCGCGGCCGCCGAATGCACCGCGCCCCGCTCCGAGCTCAGGTCACCGAGCACGTCGCGCAGCAGGCCCGCCGCCTCCTCCGACTTCCCCCGCCGGTGCAGTACGTCCGCCAGCTCCACGGCCACCTGGCTGGTGTAGAGCGCGGCCCGCTTGGCGGAGAGCATCTCCTGCGCCTGCCGCAACTCCGCTTCCGCCCGCTTCAGTTCGCCGTTCTGCGCGTACAAGTACCCGCGCATCCAGTGGCAGTTGGCGAGCTCCGTACGGATCTGAAGGTGCCGGTACAGTTCCGCCGCCTTCGCCAGGGACGCGTCCGCCTCGGCCATCCGTCCCTCGGCGATCATCGTCCGGGCGACGGACCGGTGCATACGGGCCACCAGCGCCGGGTTCCCGACCTGCGGGGCCAGCGCGAGAGCGAACTCCGCGGCCTGTGCGGCCCGGGCGTGCGCTCCCATGTCCATGTACGGAGCGATGACGCCGGTGTACAGCAACAGCAGGGCGTCGGGGTCGTGCAGGCCACCGCGGTTCAGTTCGTCGAGCGTGGACTCGTACAGGTAGCAGGAGTAACGGAGTTCGCCCGCCAGGTAGTGGGAGACGGCCCGGCCCCGCAGCGCCGGCACCCGGCTCGGGAGCGGTGCGTCCGCGAGCCACTTCTCCGCCTGTTCGAAGCGGAGCCGCGCTGTCGTCAAGTCGCCGGTGTCCAGGGCGCATTCACCCAGCCCCAGTGACGCGGCCGCGCACTCGGCATCGAGCCCGTGGGCCTCCGCCTCGTCGAGCAGCGCGGTGTACTGCTCGGCCGCGACCTCCGCCTCGCCGGTGGCAAGGGTCCGCTGGGCGTCCGTGAGCCTCAGCCGCAGGTCGGTGGCGAGGTGGGCGGGCCGGCCGGTGGCCAGCTCCTCGTACGCGACCCCGAGCCGCTCCGCGATGTGCCGCAGCGCCTCCTCGGAGGGCCGTACACGGCCTGCCTCCAGCGTCGAGACGTACGCGGGTGTGTACGCGGGTTCCGCCAACTGCTTCTGCGTCAGCCCGCGTTCCGTACGCAGCTGCTGCACTCTGCGCCCGATGGTTCCCGGGTCGTCGCGCTCGGCCATGGCGTAAGCATGCCAGTAAGCCGACTTACACCCGGGGGGTACCCAACTACCGTTGCGTAACAGGCTGGTTAAAGAAGTGCGGGAAGGCGGCCGACGGCCGGATGCACCTCTTGCCCCCGAGCCGCGCACGGCCTAGGTTAAGCCGCGCGTTAAACGCATGATGACGCACACTTAATACGCTGGCCTACGTTGACGATGCGAGGTTGTCGCCGTGTTCCGACGCATTGCCGCGCGCTATGTCCCGGCTCGTTTCGTTACGGCTCTGGGTGCCGCAGTAATCGCCTTCACCGCACTGATCAGCGCGTCGGCCGCGGGCCCCCGCTAGTCGCAGACCCGGCTGTAGGGCACGTCGGGGACGTAGGTGCGCCGCTGGGATCTGGTGAGGCGGGGCTGCCGAGGGGCCGCTGGGTGTCCGTGTCCCACAGTCTGCCCCGCTCGGCACCGTCCCACAGGGCCACGCGGCCGATGTGGTCGCCCGCATCGGTGGCTTTCGCCGTACGGACTTACCCTGACCCCGTGACCTCCCCCGCCGCCCGCACCGCCCTGGACCTCACCGCCGACCTCCCGCTCCCCGCCCTCGAAGACCTCTACCGGGACCTGCACCGCCACCCGGAGCTGTCCTCACGTGAACACCGGACGGCCGCCGCGCTCGCCGACCGGTTCCGTACGGCCGGGTTCGACACGGTCACGGGCGTCGGCGGCACCGGAGTCGTCGGGGTGCTGCTGAACGGGGACGGGCCCACCGTCCTCCTGCGCGCCGACATGGACGCGCTGCCGGTCGTGGAGAAGACCGGACTGTCGTACGCCTCCGAGAAGTCCGGCGTGATGCACGCCTGCGGACACGATCTGCACGTGACCTGGCTGGCCGGCGCCGCCGACGCGCTCGCCGCCGGCCGTGACACCTGGAACGGCACGCTGCTCGTCCTCGGCCAGCCCGCCGAGGAGACCGGCGAGGGCGCGGCCGCGATGGTGAACGACCACCTTTACCAGCGTTTCCCGGTGCCGGACGTCCTGCTCGCCCAGCACGCGGCCCCCGGCCCCGCCGGTCTGTACGCCCACTCGCCCGGCCTGATCATGTCGGCCTCCACGGACGTCGACATCGTCGTGCACGGAGTGGGCGGGCACGGCTCCCGGCCCGAGGCGACCGTCGACCCGGTGGTGACGGCCGCGTACATCGTGACGAGGCTCCAGACCGTCGTCGCGCGCGAGGTCGCGGCCCGCGAGTCCGCCGTCCTGACCGTCGGTCGGATCGAGGCGGGCACGCGCCACAACATCATCCCGTCCGAGGCGTACATCGCCCTCAACCTCCGTACACAGTCCGCCGAGGTGAGGGAGCGGATGCTCGCCGCGATCCGGCGGATCGTCGCGGGCGAGTGCGCGGCGGCGGGCTGCCCGCGCGAGCCGACCGTGACGGTCGGCGGCAGCTTCCCTGTCACCGTGAACGACATCGACACCGACCGCCGGGTCGCCGCCGTGCACGGCGAGGTCTTCGGCGCCGGTACGGTCCTCGACTTCGGGCCTGTCATGGGCAGCGAGGACTTCCCGTTCCTCGCCGAGGACGGAATTCCGTACGCGTACTGGTTCGTGACGAGCACGCCCGCCGATGTGTGGGAGGCGGCCGGGGCCGAATCCGGCGGGGACCTGATGGAGCAGCTCGCCGCGGTGCCGAGCAATCACAGCCCGCACTTCGCCCCTGACCTGGGGACGGTCGGGCCGGGGGTGCGGACGCTGGTGTCGGGGGCGCTGGAGATGCTGTCGGTGCGGTGACCAGGTCGTCGCGCGTTGGGGGCGCGGAGTTGCGGGGGGATCAAGCAGGCTGGGGTGGGGGCATGTCAGAGAGCTAGAGACGCTCGACCTCGTCACACCTGTGAAGCCGGCTGAGGTGCCGCTGGACATGGTCCAGCGCCCCCTGCCGACGCCCCGGAACGCGCAGACGCAGGTCGGCCAGCGCGGGCCCGAGCTCACGGGCCCGCGCGGAGTCGTCGATACACCCCCACTGATGGTGGGCCCGGTCGACGGCCGCCTCGACACCGGACGCGTCCGGCTCCTGCCCCGCCGCGAGCCGTGCGTCGGCCACCGCCAGCCAGGTCCGGCAGCTCCGCACCGCGTCCCCCGCGAACATGGCCAGGTCGGCCCGTACTTCCATCCAGTGGACGACCTCGTCGGTCCCGGGCCCGTACGCCCGCAGCGCATCACGCTCCCGCTGCTCGGCCAGCGCGTCGGCCTCGGCGTGCCGGCCGTTCTGGACGGCGGCGGTGATGGCGGCGTGAGGGTCGGCGGGCACGGAGGGTGTCGCCGGGGAGGGGGCTGCCGCCTGGGACTCCGGGGAGGGGGCGGAAGCGGGAACAGACACGGGCCCTGGCATGGGACGCGTCGCGGGCTGGGCCGGCCACGGGGAGACTCCGGCCGGCGTCGCGAACATCCCCGGCCCGACCCCCGTCCCGGCCCCAGCCGACTGCCGCGGATCGACCGCCAGCACGAGGTCACGCCGGGCGGCCTCCGGGTCCTCCCCCGACGACCGGGTCAGCGCCTGCTGGTGGAGCTGCTGGAGCGGAGGACGCTGGCCGCTGCGGAGGATGGTCGCGACGGCCTTCATGTACGTGGGCGTCGCCACCCCGCGTCGCGGCGGGGGCGGGGCCACACGGCCGTACAGCAGGGCACCCGGTCCCGCGGCGAGCGGCCGCGAGATGAGGTGCTGCCAGGTCTCGGCGTCGGTGTGGAGGTCGACGATCAGGGTCGTACTGCCCGGGACGCGCAACCGGAGTTCCTCGCGGATCCAGTGCCAGGGGAAGCCGGTGTAGCGGACGGTGGCCGGGGTCGTACGGGCCAGCGCGAGGTGCGGAAGCCGCTGGCGGCGGTCGAGTTGGAGCTGGCCGGTGAGGAAGACCGTGAGCGGTCCCGGGGCCGTCGCGGCGGCGCGCAGCCGGGTCAGGACGGCCTGCGGCTCCAGTGGGTCGGCGAGTTCGACCACGTTCGCGGTGTCCGTGCCCGAGAGCACCGAGGGCGCCACCGCGGCGAGCACGGGCAGCACCGACGCGGCGTCCACCAGACACCCCTTGCCCACCGGCGAAGCCGCGAGCAGCAGCACGGTTCCAGGCATTGCCGCCGTCCCCTCCCGTTCGATCACCACGGCAGCACCGTAACCGGTGCGGGTGCAAAGGGGGGACCTCGGCCCGGGAGGACCGGAGTTCACCGCGCGGCGGGGCGTGCGGGGTGGACGGGATGAGCAGGGCGAGCGAGCCGTACGGCGAAGATCGTGGTGTCGTCGGCGAGGTGGCCGCCGCAGTGGCGGAGGGTGCCGTCGCGGACGAGTTCGACGAGGAGCCGGGGGTGCACGCACGCGGGGTCGGTGGCGACGGCGAGGGCCACGCGCTCGTGCAGCGGGAAGAATCCGCCGTCGCCGTCGCGCGCCTCGGTCACGCCGTCCGTGACCAGGAGGAGGGTCTCGTCTGCGCCGAGGGCGACCCGGTGGACCGGCGGGACACCCGATCCGGTTTCCGCCAGCGTGCTCAGGCCGAGCGGCAGGCCGTCGCCGGGCGGCAGGGCGCGTACGCCGTGCGGTCCCGCCACCAGCGGGGGTTCGTGGCCGAAGTTGACGACGTCGACGTGGCCGGCGGGGGAGCCCGGGAGAGGGAAGGCGACGAGGACGGCGGTGGCGAAGCGTTCCATGCCGCGGGCCGGGTCTTTGTCCAGTTCCTCGCCCAGGTCGGCGAGGTACTGCCGGTGGCGGCCCATCCGTACCTCCAGGCGTTCGGCGACGACGGCGAGGGACGGCTCGTGGTAGGCGGACTCGCGGAACGTGCCGAGCAGGGCGGCGGCCGCCTCGACCGCGGGCAGGCCCTTGCCCTGGACGTCGCCGAGCAGGACCCGCGTGCCGTGCGGTCCCGGCTGGATGTCGTAGAAGTCGCCGCCGACGCGGGCCTCGGTGTCGGCGGCGAGGTACACGGCCGCGTGGTCGAGGCCGGCCCAGGGCGTCGGCAGGGGGCGCAGCACGGTGCGGCGGGTCGTCTCGGCGACGTCCCGCATGTGCAGCATGCGCCGCTCGCCGCGCAGCCGTACGGCGCACGCCAGCGTCGCCAGTACGCCGCCCACGCCGACGAGGATGAAGTCGGGGAGTCCCGTCTGGTACTGGTGCGGCCAGGCGGTGTCCACTTCGACGTACGTGATGAGCGCGAGTCCGGCGAACGCGGCCGTCGTCAGGACTCCGCAGATCGCCGCCGCGATGCCGGGCACGAGGACGATCCAGGAGATGATCCGGAAGTCTCCGGAGGTGTTCCAGTCGACCACGGCGATCGCGACGAGCAACAACAGCGGCGGAACCCAGGCGACGCTGCGCCCGCGCACGCGAAGGAGCGCCTGCGCCTCGGCGCGCCCTCGCCGCATCCCGACGCCGGTGTCCGGTCCCTCCGGCTCCGCGCCACTCATCTCTTCGACTCCCGTGGCACCTCGCCCCCCTTCGGACCCGCTCAGCGAAGCATGGGCGAGCGGGGGGCCGCACGGCGGGCTCCGCCGGTTGGGCCCGCACATCACACCCTGGCGGAGCCACACCGTACGCCGACTTGCCAGTACCGCCCCCCAGGTGTGCTCTGGATGGCAGGGGGGCGAGGAGAGAGGAGTGCTGTCATGGCTCACGCGGCACCCGCGTCAAGGACACTCGGCGCCTCAAAACTGGTGGTCCCCGTATTCGGCGGCATCGTCTACGGCCTCTGGGCCGCGGCCATCGGACGCGACGCGGGCCCGATCACCGGCTGGAACGTCCTGCTGGGCGTGGCCTCGGCGATCGCGTTCGCCGTGGCCCACGTCGGCATCCACGCCCTCGCCCCACGCCTGCCGCGGGAGCTGCACGCACTCGCGTGGGCGGCGTTCGCGGGCATCGCGTTCGGCTTCCTCTACAGCCTCACCGACGCCACCGTCCTGAAGTCCGCGGGCCTGGCATGCGTGGTCGCGGCGGGTGTGTTCGCGGTGGTGTTCTACCGCTACTACACGACCGAGGACTGACGCCTGACGGACCGACGCCTTGCGGGCCGACGCCTTGCGGGCCGACGCCTTGCGGACTGACACCTGGCGGACTGACACCTGACCGGCTTGCGTGGTTGCGAGGCCCCGGCCCCCCAAGCCGGGGCCTCTGGACGTCACGAATCCCCGGGTCGCCCGCCCCACCGATGAGTTTCCGCGCCCCGTGGGGTCTGCATCTCAAGACCGATCGAGGGTTGCGTCGCGAGACCGATGCCCTTCAAGGGCGGCGGACGCACCCTTGAACCCACGAGCCAGCCACGAGAAGCCATGAGCACCACGCGGATGGGCGGACAGACATGACCAGCAGCAACCGCACCGACCAATGGGCCGGGCCGGCCATCGAAACCGCCGGCCTGGTGAAGACCTTCGGCGACAACCGCGCCGTCGACGGCGTCGACCTGCGCATCGAGGCCGGCACGGTGTACGGCCTGCTCGGGCCGAACGGCGCCGGGAAGACCACGACCGTACGGATGCTGGCGACCCTGCTGCGCCCCGACGGCGGCGAGGCCCACGTCTTCGGCCACGACGTCGTACGGGAGGCGGACACGGTCCGCAGCCGGGTGAGCCTCACCGGCCAGTACGCCTCGGTGGACGAGGACCTGACCGGCACCGAGAACCTCGTGCTGCTGGCCCGCCTGACCGGCCACAGCAAGAAGGCCTCGTACGCCCGCGCGGCCCAGCTCCTCGACGCCTTCGGCCTGTCGGAGGCGGCGGGCCGCCAGGTGAAGCACTACTCGGGCGGCATGCGGCGCCGTATCGACATCGCCGCCTCCATCCTCAACACCCCGGACCTGCTGTTCCTGGACGAGCCGACGACGGGCCTGGACCCGCGCAGCCGCAACCAGGTCTGGGAGATCGTACGAGCGGTCGTGGCCCAGGGCACGACGGTCCTCCTCACCACCCAGTACCTGGACGAGGCCGACCAGTTGGCGTCCCGGATCGCCGTCATCGACAAGGGCAAGGTCATCGCCGAGGGCACCAAGGGCGAGCTGAAGGCATCGGTCGGGGCCGGGGCCGTTCACGTACGGCTGCGGGACGCCCACCAGCGCCCGGACGCCGAGCTGCTGTTGCGGCAGACCCTCGACGCGGACGTTCAGCTGGAGCCGGACCCGGTGGCGCTTACGGCGCGGGTCGGCAACGGCAGGGCGAACGGCTGCGGCGCCGCCGAGAAGGCGTCCCACGCGCTCGCCGAACTGGCCCGCGCGGGCATCACCGTCGACAACTTCTCGCTGGGCCAGCCGAGTCTGGACGAGGTGTTCCTGGCCCTCACCGGCACCACCGAGCACGTGTACGACCAGCAGAAGGACCAGCAGAAGAACGAGCAGACGAAAGAGGCCACGGCATGAGCACCGCGACCCAGACCAACCAGACCGCGGACGCCGCTGAGCTCGCACCGGTCAGCACCGAGAGCCTGGCCGCCCTGCTCGTCGCCACCGAACGCCCGCCGCGTCCGAACGCGCTCCAGACGTCGCTCACCTTCGGCTGGCGGGCGGTGCTCAAGATCAAGCACGTACCCGAGCAGCTCTTCGACGTGACGGCGTTCCCGATCATGATGGTGCTGATGTACACGTACCTGTTCGGGGGTGCGCTGGCGGGCTCCCCGAGCGAGTACATCCAGTACCTGCTCCCCGGCATCCTCGTGATGTCGGTCGTCATGATCACGATGTACACGGGCCTGTCGGTCAACATCGACATCGAGAAGGGCGTCTTCGACCGCTTCCGCTCGCTGCCGATCTGGCGCCCGTCGACCCTGGTCGGCTACCTGCTCGGGGACGCCCTGCGCTACACGATGGCGTCGATCGTGATGCTCGCGGTCGGCCTGATCATGGGTTTCCGCCCGGACGGCGGCTTCCCGGGAGTCGTGGCGGGAGTGGTCCTGCTGATCATCTTCTCCTTCGCCTTCTCCTGGGTGTGGACGGTGTTCGGTCTGCTCCTGCGGACGGAGAAGGCGGTCATGAGCGTCAGCATGATGATCCTGTTCCCCCTGACCTTCCTCAGCGACATCTTCGTCCGCCCCGAGACCATGCCGGGCTGGCTCCAGGCCTTCGTCAACAACAACCCGATCACTCACCTGTCCTCGGCGGTACGGGGCCTGATGGACGGCTCCTGGCCGAGCACGGAGATCGCGTGGTCGCTGGGCTGGTCCGGGCTGTTCGTGGTGGTGTTCGGCTCCCTGACGATGCGTCTCTACAACCGCAAGTAGTCGCGGCTCCGCGACCTCGGGTGACCGGAGACCGGACCTGTCCCTCTGTCCCCCGGAAGAAGCAATCCGCGCCCGGATGCAGCACCCCGGTCGTCCCCCGATGGCGGAGGGCACGACCGGGGCTCTTCCTTGAAGAGTGCGGAAAGTCCTCTCGGCGGTGCTGATCGTGCTCGCCTGCGTCCTCGTGCCGCTGGGCGGGCTTTCGGCGTGGGCGAAGTACGAGATCGGCGACACCGGCCGGTACGTCGCCACGATGGCACCGGTCGCCGCCGGGCCCGACGTGCGGCGCTCGATCGCGGACACGGTCACCGACGGGATCATGACGGAGGTCGAGGTCGGGCCGCTGGAGGACCAGGTCCGCGCGTACGTACGCGAGGCGGTGCGGTCCTTCACCGGTACCGAGGCCTTTCGTACGGCGTGGGACGCGGCGAACCGTGCCGCGCACGAGAGCGTCCTGCGGGCCCTGCGCGGCAACGCCGACCGCGCCGTCACCGTCGACCTCGAGCCCGTCACCCAACAACTGAAGACCCGGCTCACCGACGACCGCGTGCCGATGGCGAACCACATCCCCGTGGCGCACACCGAGATCACCGTCCTTCAGGCCCAGGAGCTGAGCGCGCTCCGAAAGGGGTTCCACGTGTTGGAGTTCGCGGGTTTCTGGCTCCCCTTCGCCGCGACGGCCCTGGCCGTCGGCGGCATCCTCCTGGCGGTACGCCGACGCCGCGCCGTCACGGCCACCGCGCTCGGCATGGCCCTGGGCGCCGCACTCCTGGCCCTGGCGACGGTCATCGGCCGCGCCCTGGCCCTGACCGACCTGCCTCCGCACGTCTCCCGCGCGGCAGCGGGCGAGGTCTACGACGCCCTCACCTCGACCCTCCGCACGGCCACCTGGCTCATCCTGGCCCTCGGCCTCACGGTGGCCCTGGCGACGTGGCTCCCGGACCACTTCGCGCGACGTCGCGCAACGTCCGCAGCGCAGCCCCCAGCACCGGCACCGGAACCGACGCGAGTCCGAGCCTGACGGAGTCCGGCGCTCCGTAGGGCGCCACCGCGAAGGCCGACCCCGCCGTGACCGCGATCCCGTGCTCGACGGCGGCCGCCGTGAAAGTGTCCGCGCGCCAGGGCGAAGGCAACTCCCACCAGACGTAGTACGCGCACGGATCGGCCCGCACGACGAACCCGCCCAGGCACTCCGCGACGACCCGCTGCCGCCGCACCGCGTCCGCCCGCTTCTCTTCCACCAGCCGGTCGACGATCCCGTCCTGGATCCACCGCGTCCCCGCCTCCAACGCGAACCGCCCCGCCGTCCACCCTCCCGACCGCAGAGCCCCCGCCACGCCCTCGACCCGCCCCTCGGGCACGACGAGGAAGCCGACCGTCAGCCCGGGCGCGACACGCTTGGACAGCCCGTCCACGACATACACGCGCTCGGGCGCGTAGGCGGCGAACGGCACACCCCCCTCGCAGAGAAAGGACCAGACGCGGTCCTCGACCACCGGCAGGTCCAACTCCCGCACCACACGGGCAAGTTCACGCTTCCTCGCGTCACCCATCGTCGCCGACGTCGGATTGTGCAATGTCGGCTGGACGAACACGGCCGACAGCGGCGCGGCACGGTGGGCGGCGACCACGGCGTCCGGCAGCAGCCCCTCCTCGTCCATGGCCAGCGGCACAAGCGTGCCCCCGACCCGCCCCGCGATGTCCTTGACCAGCGGATACGTCAGCGCCTCGACACCCACCCGTCCCCCTGGACGTATGACGGAGGCGAGCGCGCCGGCGATGGCCTGCCGCCCGTTGCCGGCGAACAGGATCCGCTCCGGTCCGGGCCGCCACCCGCTCCCCGCCAGCAGCCCGGCCGTGGCCGCACGCGCGGCCGCCGTCCCGTCGGCCGGCACGGTCCGTGTCGCCTCCCCCAGCACGTCGTCCCGCAACAGCGGTGCGAGTCCGCGTGAGAGCGCCTCCGACTGCCCTTCCACGAAGGGGTAGTTGAGCTCCAGATTGACCGGCGCGTCACTCACGGTCTCGGCGAGCGCCCGCCCCGACGGCACCGGCGCCGCCCGCACGAAGGTGCCCCGCCCGACCTCCCCGACGACCAGCCCCCGCCGCACCAGTTCCCCGTACACCCGGCCGGCCGTCGACCCCGCGATCCTCCTCCGCCGGGCGAACACCCGCTGCGGCGGCAGCCGTTCACCGGCCTTGAGCCGGCCCGAGACGATCTCCTCGGCCAGCCGGTCGGCAATCCGCCGATAGTCCTCCACGTACACCCCTCCTTGGATTGCACCGAGGGCAAAGATTTTATTGCACCGAGGAGCTACCGAGCCCTAATGTCCACCTCATGGCTCCCTACCTCGCATACGAGGAAAAAGGCGCGCAAGCCTCAACCCTCCCACCGCTTGTTCTGATTCACGGCCACCCCTTCGACCACACGATGTGGACCCCTCAGCTCAGCGCCTTCTCCGCCTGCCGCCGAGTAATCGCCCCGGACCTACGCGGTTACGGCGCGTCCCCCGTCACCCCAGGGGTCACCCCGCTCTCCACCTTCGCCGAGGACATCGCGACGCTCCTCACCGATCTCCAGGTGGACGAATTCGCCCTCGCCGGCCTCTCCATGGGCGGCCAGATCGCCATGGAGTGCTACAGCCGCTTCCCGGAACGCATCCGGGCGCTGGTCCTGGCCGACACCTTCCCCTCACCGGAGACTCCCACCGGCAGGAAGTCCCGCAACGAGATGGCGGACCGTCTCCTCCGCGAGGGGATGCGGGGGTACGCCGACGAGGTCCTGCACAAGATGGTCGCCCCGTACGCCCACCCGGATGTGGCGGCCCACGTCCACCGCATGATGACCAGCACGCCTCCCGAGGGCGCCGCGGCAGCGCTGCGCGGCCGCGCGGAGCGGCCCGACTACCGCGGCCTCCTCACCCGGGTCACTGTCCCGACCCTGGTCGTGGTCGGCGAGGACGACGAATACACGCCGGTCTCCGACGCGAAGGCCATGCACGACGCGATCCCGGGTTCCACGCTCCGCGTCATCCCTGACTCGGCCCACATGCCGAACCTGGAGCAACCGGAAGACTTCAACGAGACCCTGGCGACCTTCTTGAACCACGTCGACGAACACTGACCCGGGACCACTTCCCGCGCCCGACCAACCACCCGACCAACCACCCAACCAACCGATCAACCGCCCGACCGCCGGAGGCCCCGCAACCTTCCCCCCACAACCCCCGTCTTTGAGAGAGGATCCACCCAAGACGAAAGGGACGGGCTTGGGCACTGTGACGGCTGAGACGGACGAGTGGACCGATGACGCCCCCACCTCCCGGCACGGCGGGCCGGGAATCGGTGCGTGGTTCGCCGGGCTTCTGCTCGCGGGCGTGAGCGTCGTCGTCGGGTGCCGTATCGCCGACACCGACGCCATCACCCCCGTCCCCCAGCTCCTCGCCTTCCTCCCCTGGCTCCTCGCCCCCACCGGCATCGCCCTCCTTCTCTCCGCCCTCACCCGCTGGCGCACCGGCCTCGCCTGGGGTGTGGCCGCCCTCGCCGCGATCGCCTGGTTCATCGAGCCGTACGGAAAGACCACGGAACCCGATGGCCCCCCACTCGTCGAACTCCGCGTCCTCACATCGAACGTCGAGTTCGGCGAGGCGACGGACGACCTGATCGAGGCGATCAGGGACCAACGCCCCGACCTGGTCTTCGTCCAGGAGTGCGAGAACACCTGCGACGACAAACTGCGGCAGGCCTTCGGGACGGACAGCACGGACGGGACGGACAACACAGACCAGACGGGCAGGGCGGACGGGGCTGAGGGGGCTGAGGGGGCTGAGGGGGCTGAGGGGGCTGAGGGGGCTGAGGGGGCTGAGGGGGCTGACCAGAAGAGCCTCTACCCATACCGGCAAGCAGTCGAGGGCTATGGATCCGACGGTTCCGTCATCCTCAGCCGCCACCCCCTCGAACCAACCCCCGGCATCCCCGCCACCATGGGCATGCCCGGCGCGACAGCCAAGGTGAAGGGCCAGGAGATCCACCTCCAGCTGGCCCATCCCATGCCCCCGCTCCCGGCCCACCTGGACAGCTGGCGCAGGGAACTCACAGCCCTCCGCGACCACGCCGCCGCGAACAAGGCAAAGCCCACCATCCTCGCCGGCGACTTCAACGCCTCCCAGGACCACGCGGCCTTCCGGCGCATCCTCGACACCGGCCTCAGAGACGCCGCCCGCCTCACCGGCGACGCCCGCACCCCGACCTGGCCCGCCAGGACGGCCCCGGCCTTCGGCACCCAGATCGACCACGTCCTCGTGTCCCAGGACTTCTCGGCCAACAGAACCCGCTTCCTGGACCTCGAGAACACGGACCACCGAACCCTGGTCGTGGACCTGACCCTCCACAAGGGCACATGAAAAACGGCGTGGTGGGTCCGTTGGCCCACAGCTGATCCACGCGGGCCCGCTCATTCGCGTCGGGGTTCGAGTTCGTGCAGGCAGTTCCCCGTGCCCCTGAGGACAAAAGACAGGGGCGCCCCCTGGCAGGAGGGCGCCCACTGTCCACGTACCTACAACTACCGCTCAGACGCCGACGTAGCCGCCGTCCTTGGGCCACGCCGCGACCACGGACGGGCGGACGATCTTCCCGGGGCCGTCCGGCCAGGTGCTCGCGGGCTTCTCGACGGTGGCGCCGTCGATCTCGCCCGGGTGCTGCACCGCGACGACGACGCGGCGGCCCTGGATGATGGGGCCGCAGGTCTCGGCGCCCTTCGGCATGGTCAGGAACTGCTTCAGCTCACCGCGCCGGTCGCCGCGCGTCGCGACGCCGAACAGGCCGTCGTGGAAGCCGAGTTGGGCGCCGTCGGTGGAGATCCACAGGTTGCCGTACGGGTCGAAGGCCACGTTGTCGGGGCAGGAGATCGGGCTGACCTTGTCCTTCGGGAAGCCCGCGAAGTACGTGGCCGGGTCGGCCGGGTCGCCCGCGACGAGGAACAGCGACCAGGCAAAGGTCGTGGCGTCGGCACGGTTCCAGCGCTCGGTGAGTTCGAGGACGTGCCCGTGCTTGTTGGCGTTGCGCGGGTTGGCCTCGTCGGCCTTGGCGTTCGTACCGACACCGCGGTTGGAGTTGTTCGTCAGGGCGACGTACACCTTGCCGGTGTGCGGCGAGGGCTGGACGTCCTCGGGGCGGTCCATCTTCGTGGCGCCGACCTTGTCACCGGCGAGCCGCGTGAAGACGAAGACTTCTTCGGCGGTCATACCGTCCACGTGCGAGACGGCGCCCTTCGCGGTGGCGGTGGCCAGCGGAATCCACGTACCACCGCCGTCGAACTCGCCGTCCGACGGCAGCTTGCCCGTGCCGTCGATCTCGATCGCCGGGGAGTCACCGGTCAGCTTGGCGACGTACAGCGTGCCCTCGTCGAGGAGGGTCATGTTGTGCTCGCGGGCGGACCGGCTGTGACCGTGCCGCATCCGCTTGCTGCCGACGAACTTGTACATGTAGTCGAAGCGCTCGTCGTCGCCGGTGTAGGCGACCGGGCGGCCGTCGTCCGTGAGACGGATGGTGGCGCCCTCGTGCTTGAAGCGGCCGAGAGCGGTGCGCTTGCGGGGCGTCGAGGTGGGGTCGTACGGGTCCAGCTCGACGACGTAGCCGAAGCGGTGGACCTCGTTCGGCTCCTGGGCCACGTCGAAGCGCTTGTCGAAACGCTCCCACTTGCGCTCGGTGGCCGTGGTGCCGATGCCGTAGCGCTTGTCCGTCGCGCGGCTGCTGTTGGCGAAGTACTGGTTGAAGTTCTCCTCGCCGTGCAGCGTCGTGCCCCACGGGGTCTCGCCGCCCGCGCAGTTGTTGAGCGTGCCGAGGACCTTCGTACCGGTCGGGTCGGCGGAGGTCTTGAGGAGGTCCGACCCGGCGGCCGGGCCGGTGACCTTGAACTCCGTGGTGGCGGTGACGCGGCGGTTGAGGTGGTGCCGGGGCACGGCGGTGAGCTTGCCGGTCTTCCGGTCCTCCTCGACCACGACGACGGACAGGCCGTGGGCCGCCCAGGCGATCTCGGCCTGCTCACGGGTCGGGTTGGCGGCGGTGTATCCCTTGAACATCAGGATCTCGTCGGTGTACTCGTGGTTCGCCACGAGCACCTGACGGCCGCGCTCGCCCGGCAGCGGGAGCAGGGCGAGGAAGTCGCAGTTGTACCCGAACTGGCCCGCCTGTGCCTTGGCGGTCTGCTTGTCCGGGTCGAAGGCGGGGGCACCGCGCAGGATGGGCTCGCCCCAGCGGATGACCACGTTCTGGTCGTAGCCCTCGGGGACGGTCACGGCGTCGGCCGTGTTCGGCGCGACGGGCGTGAAGCGCAGGCCGCGGGCGGCCTTGCCCTTCGTGTACGCGGCCGGGGTCGCGTCGGCGCTCTGGGCGGCGGCCGGGGTCGCGACCGCACCGACGACGGCGCCTCCGGCGGCCGCGGAGACCGTCACCACGGCGGCGGCGCGCATCATGGAACGACGGCTGAGCGCCCCGGCGATGACGTCGCCGACGTATTCGTTGGCGCTGGTGTTGGGCACCTCGTGGAAGCAGGCGTCACCACAGCGGTACCGACAGGTCATCGCGGATCGGCCGCCCGGGTGTGAGCCGGTCGAGCCGATCAGAGGCAGCAGGTTGCGCACGTTCCCTCCCCTATGTCTGTGTCGAGCGTGACGCTAGGGGCACGCGCGTGCGAGGGCGCGGACGCGAGGTGAACGCGGGGTGAACCCCCAGCGTCTACAGGGGAGTTGAGGCAAAGGAAAGGTAAGGGCAACCTAAGTTGCCGGAGCGAAACCGACCCTGCCAAAGATCGTCAAATCCTGCGGCTAACCTTACGTGTCCGTCCTGGCCAGGGATTGACGGAAACAACTCATGCGAAGGGTTGCGCACATGGGCATTCTCAACCTCCTGCGGAATGCGTTTGGAAAGTCACGCAAGGGGGACGCTGCCGCCGCTGCCGAGCCGAGCGTGCCGCCGACCCGACAGGAAGCGGCTCCCGAGCCCGTGCTTGTGCCCGAGGCGGCTGAGCCGGAGGTTTCGTCGCCGGCATCGGAGCCGGTGCCTGCGTCTGTGCCTGCCGCTGAGTCCAAGGCGTCCGTGGTGGACGACCTTGTTTCGGCGGCGTTCGACAACGTGACGGTCCCGAAGCAGATGCCTCTGGCGACTGAGCCGAGCGGCGAGACCGAGCCTGTGGCTGGGGCTGCGGCCGAGCCTGTGGTCGAGGCTGCGGCCGAGCCCGTGGTCGAGGCCACCGACCGTGTCGTCGAGGCGGCGTCGGAGCCTGTGGTTGAGGCTGCGGCCGAGCCCGTGGCTGAGGCTGCGGCCGAGCCCGTGGCTGAGGCTGCGGCCGAGCCCGTGGCTGACGTCGCGGCCGACGCCGTTGTCGTGGACGCCGTTGACAAGACCCCGGAGCCCGAGACCGAGCCTGCCCCGGAGTCCGTCGCCGCCACCGTGGCCTCGGAGCCCGAGCCCGTTGCCGAGGTCGCCCCGGAGCCCGAGCCCGAGCCGGAGCCGGTGGTGGAACCCGAGCCGGTCGCCGAGGCGCCGAAGCCGGAACCGGTCGTCGAGGCCGAACCGGTCGTCGAGGCCGAGGTCGAGCCCATTGCCGAGGCCGCACCGGAGCCCGAGGCGGCTCCCGAGCCCGAGCCCGAAGCCGCGGTCGAGCCCGAGCCTGCGGTCGAGCCCGTGGCCGACGAGACCCCGGCGCCAGAGCCGGAACCTGCGGCGGAGCCGGTGGCCGAGCCCGAGCCGGTGACCGTGCCCGAGCCTGTGGCGGAGGTCGAGCCGGTGACGGAGGTCGAGCCGGTGGCGGAGACGGAGCCGACTGCCGTCGAGGAGTCCGAGCCCACCGCCGTGGAAACGCCCGAGCCCGAGCCCGCCGTCGCGCAGACGCCCGAGCCCGAGCCCGCCGCCGTACAGACGCCCGAGCCCGAGCCCGCCACCGTACAGACACCGGAACCCATCGCCGCAAAGGCGGCAGCGAGCGAGCCGGCGGCCGCCGACGGCGACCAGGCCCCACAGGGGCCACCCGCAGCCGACGACGAAAGCGTCACGGGCGGTGCGGGCGGGAAAGACATCGCGGCCGAAGGCGAAGCCGAGGCCGACACGCCCGCCACCCCCCTCACCCACATCACCACCCGCGCCCCGGGCCTCCTCACCGCCTACAACGCGGCCGCCGACGCCCTGGCCAAGCACAACCTCACCACCGCCGGAGGCACAGGCACAGGCACAGGCGCCCGCGCCAAGGTCTACCTGGTCCTTGACCGCTCCGCCTCCATGCGCCCGTACTACAAGGACGGCTCAGCCCAGGCCCTCGGCGAGCAGACCCTCGCCCTCGCCGCCCACCTCGACCCCGAGGCCACGGTCCACGTCGTCCTCTTCTCCACCGAACTGGACGGCACCGGTGAACTCACCCTCACCGACCACGAGAACAAGGTCGACGAACTCCACGCCTCCCTCGGCCGCATGGGCCGTACGAGCTACCACGTGGCCGTGGCGGAAGTGATCGCCCAGCACCAGAAGTCGGACGACCCCGCGGTCCCCGCCCTGGTGATCTTCCAGACGGACGGCGCCCCGGACGCCAAGACCCCCGCCACCCAGTCCCTGACGGACGCGGCCAAGAACCACCCCGCCGTCTTCTTCTCCTTCGTCGCGTTCGGCGAGCACGAGAACAAGGCCTTCGACTACCTCCGCAAGCTGAAGACGGAGAACGCCGCCTTCTTCCACGCGGGCCCGACCCCGCGCGAGCTCACGGACGCGGAGCTCTACGAGGGCGTACTGGCGAACTGGCGCCCGTAGCCACAGCCACAGCCACAGCCGTACCCAATCGGCGATCGACGTCGGCGATTGACAATCAGCAATCGTCATCGTCAAGCGGCAATCGGACAGGGCCGCCCGCTTCCCCAGAAAAACGGGGAGCGGGCGGCCCACCCATGTCGGCTACGATTTCAAGGTTCGTAAGACGGTCGAAGGTCGAAGTGCACACCAGAAACCGTCACCCCACGTAGCGACTCGGGAGCAGCCCGCAATGGCTCGACACCTCATCACCAGCGCCCTTCCGTACATCAACGGGATCAAGCACCTGGGCAACATGGTGGGGTCCATGCTCCCGGCGGACGTGTACTCCCGCTACCTCCGCCAGCGCGGCCACGACGTCCTCTACATCTGCGCGACCGACGAGCACGGCACGCCCGCCGAGCTCGCGGCGAAGGAGCAGGGCATCCCGGTCGACGAGTTCTGCGCCCAGGCCCACGACGCGCAGAAGGCGGTGTACGACGGCTTCGAGCTGGCCTTCGACTACTTCGGCCGCAGCTCGAGCCCGCAGAACCGCGACATCACGCAGGAGATCGCGCGCGAGCTGAAGGCCAACGGGTTCATCGAGGAGCGGGCGATCCGCCAGGTGTACTCGAACGCCGACGGTCGTTTCCTCCCCGACCGCTACATCATCGGCACCTGCCCGCACTGCGGCTACGACAAGGCCCGCGGCGACCAGTGCGAGAACTGCACGCGCGTACTGGACCCCACCGACCTGATCGAGCCCCGCTCGGCGATCAGCGGCAGCAGCGACCTGGAGATCCGCGAGACCAAGCACCTGTTCCTCCTCCAGTCGGCGCTCGCCGACGAGGTCGAGGCATGGGTCGACGAACGAGCCGACAACTGGCCGGTCCTCGCCTCCTCCATCGCCCGCAAGTGGCTGACGGAGGGCCTGCACGACCGCGCGATCACCCGTGACCTGGACTGGGGCGTCCCGGTCCCCGCCGACACCTGGCCGGAGCTGGCCGCCGACGGCAAGGTCTTCTACGTCTGGTTCGACGCCCCGATCGAGTACATCGGCTCGACGAAGGAATGGGCGGACCAGGACCCGGAGAACCGTGACTGGCGCTCCTGGTGGTGGGAGTCGGAGGCGGACGTCCACTACACGCAGTTCATGGGCAAGGACAACGTGCCCTTCCACAGCGTGATGTTCCCGGCGACCCTGCTGGGCACGCGCGCGCCGTGGAAGAAGGTCGACGTCATCAAGGCCTTCAACTGGCTGAACTACTACGGCGGCAAGTTCTCCACCTCACAGCAGCGCGGCGTGTTCACGCACGACGCGCTGGAGATCCTGCCCGCCGACTTCTGGCGCTACTTCATGATGGCGAACGCGCCCGAGTCCGACGACTCCTCCTTCACCTGGGAGCACTTCACGTCCACGGTGAACAAGGACCTCGCCGACACCCTCGGCAACTTCGTCAACCGCGTCCTGTCCTTCTCCCGCAAGCGCTTCGGCGACGACGTCCCGGCGGGCGGCGAGCCCGGCGAGGCGGAGGCGAAGCTGGGCGAGGAGATCGCCCGCCTGCTCGCGGAGTACGAGGAGCAGATGGAGGCCATCCAGTTCCGCAAGGCCACGGCCACGCTCCGTGCCCTGTGGTCGGCCGGCAACTCCTACCTGGAGGAGAAGGCCCCCTGGCTGGAGATCAAGACCAACCCGGAGGGCGCGGCCCTGACCCTCCGCACGGCGATGAACCTCATCCACCTCTACGCGGTCATCTCCGAGCCCTTCATCCCGTCCTCGGCAAAGGCGATGCGTTCGGCGTTCACGCTCCCGGACGACACGGCTGTCTGGGTCACCCCGGACGAGGCCCGCGCCCTGTCCTCCGTCCCGACCGGCACGCCCTTCACGGTCCCCCCGGTCCTCTTCACCAAGATCACGGACGAGGACCTGGAGACGTACAAGGAGCGCTTCGGCGGCGCACCGGAGTAACCCGCCAGGACCACCACAGGGCACCCACCGGGCACCCCCTCTCTCAGGGGGTGCCCGTCGGCTTCTATGCCGGCTTCTGTGTGGGCTTCTGCGTGGAAGTCAGCACGCCGATCTTGTCGATGCGGTGTTCGGGATTGCCCCTGTCGTCGCGCCAGTAGTTCCCGGCCGCGTTGTCCTCGGGCGTCGCGCAGGTGGAGATGGTGATCATGGCCTGGGTGGGCCGCTTGCCCGGGAAGCCCGGTACCGCCGCCCGCTGTTCGGCGAGCGAGCGCGGAGACCGGAAGGAGGTCTCTCTGGTCTCGGTGATCTCGTACTCGTAGACCGTCCCACCCACCGTGACGAACACCGAGTCACCCTCGTCGAGAGCCGCCAGCTCGCGCAGAGGGCCGCCCGCGGAGAGCCGGTGGGCCGTGACGAGGTAGTTGCCGACCTCTCCGGGACCGACGCCACCACGGCTGCCGTACGGACTGGCGCCGACGCCACGGTTCTGGATCCGCGTACCCGGCCAGTCATCAGTCGTCCCTTCGTACGGGACGACGCGCAGATCCTTGAGGCCGATCTCCGGGATGGCGAGCCGAGCGGTCTGAGTCCGGGTGCTGGTCTCGCGAGGAGCCTCACTGGGAGTCGGCTCCGCGGAGTTCGCGGAGGGGGTGTCCCGTGGAGGCTCGGCGGGACTGCTGGCCGACGCGCTCGCGCTGGACGCCGTACTGCCCCGGGCGCCCGCGGCACCGTCGGCCACGCCACCACCGGTGGAACAGCCGAGCACCAGGACGCCGACAGCGGCCGAGAGCGCAACGGAAAGAGCACGGGACCGGAACATGGCAGGGCATTCGGGATCGGTAGCCGGGAATTGCGTCGCACCACCACGGGTGGAGGGCGACCGCCTCAATGGGAGAACGCCAAGAGCGGGCCATCCGTTCCCCGTCCCCTCAAGTCCCTCGGGTCCTTTTCGGCTCCTCTTCGGGGCCTCTTCGGACCAAATCCGGAATCCGAAACGGGTGGCTCCTCACCCCAGCCGTGCACGAGATCGCACGTCCGCGGTCTCCGCGGTCTCCGCGGTCTCCGCGGTCTCTGCGGCGTCCTCGCCCTCTTCGTCCTCCTCAGCCTCCCACCGCAGCAGGTCACCCGGCTGGCACTCGAGTACCTCGCACAGCGCGGCGAGCGTCGCGAAGCGCACCGCCTTGGCACGGCCGTTCTTGAGTACCGCCAGGTTGGCGGGCGTGATCCCGACGCGGTCCGCGAGCTCGCCCACGGACATCTTCCGCTTGGCCAGCATCACGTCTATGTCGACGGCGATCGGCATCAGATCACCTCTGCCAGCTCGGCCCGCATCCGCGCCGCCTCGACATCGCGCGCGACGGCCTGGGCGAGCAGCATCCGCAGCACGAGCACGAGGAGCGCGACTCCCAGGATGGCCACGCCGATCCCGCCCATGATGAGGGTGACGCCCGGGTCGTCCCGCTGGCCGGGCGCATTGATGGCCGTGACCGCGAACCACACGAGAGCAGCCGCAACGATCGCGCCGATGATGACGTCCACGTACCGGAAGGCGGCGTGGGAGAACACGGTTCCGCGTCGCACCATCGTTACCAGTCGCCATACACAGACCAGGGCGACCTGGGCCGTCCCGATGCCCAGGATCGTGATCACGCGCAGCGGCGTCAGCGGAAGCGACCCGTCCTCCGGGTCACTCCCGCTGACCAACGCCCACACCATCAATGCCTGTACGAACACGGTGCCGGTGAGCACCACCACGAGCACGGCGCGCAGCGCGCGCACTGTCAGCTTTCCCATCACCCCTCCTCCGATCGATACACGATGGGAATCTATCGACATTCGATAGACATGGCAAGAGGCTGAGAGATCAGCAAGTCGGCGAGGAGGACCTCCGCTGATCGACAACCGGGCAACAGTCGTCCCATCTCGCTGGAGTCGGCACGGCGCGTGGTGTGAGGGTGAGGCGCATGAAGTCTCGTACCGCCTTGCCGGCCTTCGCCGTCTGTGCCGTCTGTGTCGTGCTCGCCCCGCTCAGCGGATGCGGCGACGGCGGAACGGGACCCGAGCCGTCCCCCGCCGACGGGGTGCCCAGCGCGCCCGCCGAGAGCCGGGAGCCGACCCCCGGAAAGGGGTCGAAGGACCCCGACGACATCAACGGCGACGGGTACCGCGACCTCATGGTGCCCGTTCCCGTAGGCGAACGGGTCGCTGTGGTCCACGGCTCGGCGAAGGGGCTCGACCCCTCGATCCGCACGGTCTACAGCCGCCGCGATCTGGGCCTGCCGGATCCGCCGGAGGAAGTGGCCCCGGGCAACCCTGTCGCCCCGGACACGGTCGCCGACCTGGACGGCGACGGTTTCCCGGACTTCGTCACGAGCGTCATGGGCGAGATCGTCGAGGACCGGAATATCTCCGCAGCACGCACCGCCCCGTATGTGACCTGGGGTGGACCGGACGGGCCCACGGAAGGTGCCGAGGCGACCCCGGTGCGGCTGCCGCAGAGCGCATCGAAGCTGGGCCTTGAGTCCGTGGTGCGCGGCGACTTCGACGGGGACGGGCACCACGACCTCGCGGCGTCCGCGAAGAACGGGTCGTCCCTGGTGGTGCTGTACGGACCGTTCACGCGGTCGGGCGCACCGGCGCGCACGGACACCGGCCTGCCCGCGTCGGACGGTTCGCTCGTCGCGGACGACATCGACCCGTCCGGCAAGCCGCGCGCGACCTCCCTGCTGTTCCACGCCGACGGCGACGGCGAGCAGTCCGGCAACACCCTCTACCCGGCCCGCCCCGGCACCGGCCTGTCCGCGAACGCCAAGCAGCTGCGCCCCGGAAACGCCCGCGCGTTCGGCGACTTCGACGGCGACGGCGTGCGCGATGTGGCCATAGGCGACAGCGGCGGCCGCAACGACGAGCCCGGTTACGAGACGGAGGGCCCCGAAGTCGGCGGATCGCTCGCCGTGTACCCCGGCAGCGGCGGCGCACCGGTCACGTACCGGCTGCCGAAGGCACCCGAAGGCGCCACCACCGACTACGGACCCGGCGGTTACGTTGCCGCCGACCCGGACGGCGACGGCCGCGACGGCATCCTGGTCGCCACGTACGAGGGCGCCACACTGATCGACGGCGACAAGCGCATCCCTGTCCTGCGCGAAGGCCCCGCGAAGGCGAACGGCAAGAAGACGCCCGCGAAATGGCGGCACGCCCGGCCCGCGGGAGCCGCCGACTTCAACAACGACGGCAAGGACGAGCTGATCCTCCACTGGGCCACGGGAGTCCTGTTCGGCCTCTACGGCCAGAACCCCACGCACTGGTGGATCACCGACGGCACGACCTCCCGCGACCAGGCGACCTTCACGACGACGGGGTTCGCTCCGCGCGGCTCATAGATGCTGTCCGACGGGAAAAATACCCGTCGCGTCCGCACCTCGCGTCGCTAGGATCCGGCGCATGGCCACAACCCACCACACAGTCATCGAGGTCCTCACGCGCTACCGGCCGAAGACCCCGGCGGAACTCGCCGACGTTGACCGGGTACGCGCGCTCATCGAGGCGGGTGACCCGTGGCACCGGTCGAACCCCCTGCACATCACGGCATCGGCGCTGATCGTGCATCCGGACAGCGGCCGGATACTGCTGCGTCGACACCCACGCCACGAGTCATGGTTCCTGGTCGGCGGACACGCCGATCCGGACGAACACGACCCGCTCGCGATCGCCCTGCGGGAGGGCCAGGAGGAGACAGGCCTGCCCGACCTGGCCCCATGGCCGGACCCGGAAATGCGGCACCTGGTGATCGTGGGGGTTCCGGCGAACAGCCGGGAGGAGGCGCACGAACACGCGGACCTGCGATTCGTCCTGGCCACCAGCGTGCCCGAGACAGTACGGCCGGAGACCCCGGACGCCCCGCTGCGCTGGCTGTCACCGGCCGAGGCGCGAAAGGTGATCACCGAGCCCAACATCCAGGACACGCTGTCCCGAGTGGAACCGCTGCTCGCCCACTGAGCTCCTCGCCGCGCCCCGGGCCTACCCGGGCGTGGTGAAGCGGGCCCGCCACAGGTCGCGCAGCAACGCGATCTCGGCCATGTGGTGGATGAATTCGAGGTTGGACCCCCACAGCGCGGCGATGAACGGCTCCTCGGGGTCGGAGCCGTACGGGTACTGCGAGAGGCCGACCGTGTCGAGCTGCTCCTCGGTGAGGGCGCCGACGTCGGCACGCCAGCGGTCGATCACCGGCCAGAAGCCCTCCAGGGTCGAGGCCGCCGAGGGGGAGAAGTCGATCATCTGCTTCGGGTCCTGCCGTCGTTCGCCGAAGGTCCACTCCCAGCCGCCCGCGAACTCGTAGTACAGATGGTTCAGCCGCCACGCGATGGTCGTGACCGGCGTCTTGTCCGGCTCCGGCTCGCCGGTGTGGGCCAGGATCTGCTCGACCCGCTCGGCGGTCACGCTCCAGTCCTCGGCGATCTTCTCCACCGACATGCCGCCGGCCGCCTGCCGGGCGACCTCCGCGTACTCGCTCGCCGGGATCTCCGCGGCGCCCAGGTCCAGCACCCACTCGCCCGGCCCGAACGCCCGCGGCGTCGTCGCCTCGGCGCGCCGCCGGAGCGACCAGCAGCCGGGCACCGGCTCCCACAGGTACTCCTCGTCGCCGAGCCCCGCCAGCCGCACCCCGGCCATCTCCCTGGCCTTGTCGAACTGGTCGAGCAGCAGGCCCAGTCGGTCGGTCCGTACGCCCTCGATCTCCATGAACGACTCCCCTTCGCGGTCGCGTGACGTACCTCATTACGCTCCGGCGGAGGCTAACGGCCCACCTCACGGGACGCGACCGATTTCCGCGCTATGCGACACCGAGGTCACACCACACGTACTTGCCCCGGTCGCCGCCGTGGCGCAGTGGATGCCAGCCCCAGTCGTCGGCGCAGGCCCGGACGAGGGCGAGGCCTCGGCCCGCCTCGGCGTCCAAGGCCTGCGCCAACTCCCCTGGAGGCGGGGGTGGTACGGGGTTCGCGTCCCACGCGCCGATACGTAGGACTCCGTCCCGCCAGTGGAGGCGTAGGGCCGCGGGGCCCTTTGTGTGGCGTACGGCGTTGGAGATCAGCTCAGTTGCGAGGAGTTCGGCGACATCGGTGAGGCGGATCAGGCCGTGGATCGTGAGGATGAGGCGAAGGGTGCGGCGGCAGACGGTCACCGCGCGGGGGTCGTGGGGGATGTGGAGCGTGTACTCCCAGGGTTCGTCTTCGTTTCGAGGCATGCGTGAACTCCGTTTTCCGTGTGGGGAGTTGAGGATGCGCGGCAGGTGACGGGCGGTGGCAGTGTCACAGCCGTCGTGGCAGGACGGAGTGGTGCGCTTCCGAAGATCCCGGAGTTCCGCAGCGTGTGCGTCGCATCACTGACAGTAGAGACCAAATTTGGTCTCACGCAACCCGCTGTCGTAATCTGCCCCCCGAACGAGGCACCCTTCCAAGGACGTTGAGACGAGGAGGAACCCATGGCACGGAGGCGGCAGCCCACCGCGCGCCAGATGCGTCTCGGCGCCGAGTTGCAAAGACTGCGCGAGGCCGCAGGGCTCAAGGGACGCGAGGCCGCCGCGGCTCTGGGAACGGACTCGGCGAGGTTGAGTCAGATCGAGTCCGGGGTCGTGGGCATGAGCGAGAACACCGTTCGCCGACTTGCCGCGAATTACGCCTGCACGGACACGGAGTTGATCGAGGCGCTGGTGGTGATGGCAACCGACCGGACGCGCGGCTGGTGGGAGAGGTATCAGGGCCTGCTACCAGTCTCGTTCCTGGACATCGCCGAGTTGGAGCACCACGCCACTTACCGGTTCGACGTCGAGTTCCTGCACGTCCCCGGCCTCTTCCAGACGGAGGACTACGCTCGCGGCATCTTCTCGTACCGCGTTCCCGAACTGCCTGACAACGACCTGGCGTTGCGAGTCGACCACCGCATGGAACGCAAGGTGATCATCACAGGCCTCGCCCCCATCCCGTACGAAGCCGTGATCCACGAGGCGGCTCTGCGCATCAGAGTCGGCGATCGAAGCGCCGCACGAACTCAGCTCACCCGCATCCTGGAACTCTCCGAAGCGGATCACATCACCGTGCGTGTCATCCCCTTCGACGTGGACGACTTCGGCGGAGCCTGGAGCGCGATGACGTACGCGGGTGGCGCCGTACCCAAACTGGATACAGCACTTCGCGACACAGCCCACGGCACGGCCTTCATCGACTCCGAAGCCCAACTCAGCGCTTCTCGAACGCTCTTCCGTAAGGTAGAGGCCGTATCACTCGAACCGACACGTTCGCGTGACTTCATCCTCAGGCTGGCGAAGGAACTGTGAGGTGCGCCGTGACCACCCCCGACAACTGGCAGAAGTCGTCCTTCTCCGGGGGCGCTGACGGCAACAATTGCGTTGAAGTGGCCGTCACCTGCGGCACCATCCACCTCCGCGAAAGCGACGCCCCCTCCAAACAGCTCACCACCACCCCCACCCCCCTCGCCCACCTCCTCCACGGCATACGCTCCGGCGCCCTCCGCCGCATATGAGAGGGGCCCGGGCAAGTCCCGGGCCCCTCTCATATCCGGGTCAGGAGAGAACGCCCGCCCCCGCCGAGTTCAACAGCTCCGTCGTCAGGCTCTTCGCCGACGTCTGGAGACCCGCCGTGAGCGACGGAGTCCAGTTCACCGTCGTCTTCAGCTTCTTCGACGAGTTCGCGGAGTTGTACGCGGCCACGATGTCCGTCGCCGCGCCGTTGACGAGGTTGCCGCCGCCGGCAACCGAGCCCGTACCGTCGCCGCTCAGGAGCTTGGCGACCTTCGCGCCTGAGGGGAGCGTCCAGACGTTGTGCTCGGCGACGACCTGGGCCTTGGCGCGCGAGTCGAGGCTGTACTTGGGCGCGTACCCGTTGAGGGTCGTCGTGTCGTAGTAGTTGTTGTAGAGGTGGATCTGGCCGATGCGGGCCAGCGGGGCACGCTGGGTGATGCCCTTCCACACGTTGTGGTGGATGGAGACGCGCAGCTTGCCGACGCTGTCGGTGTCGCTGCTGCCGATCAGCATCGTCTTGTCGTGGTTCGTGAACTGGTTGCGCTCGACGGTCACCAGGTCGGAACCGTTGGTGATGTCGAGGGCACCGTCGTGGACCTGGTACTTGCGGCCGAAGTACGTCTTCTCGGCCTTGTCGAAGAACGGCGCGTCGCTGAACGTGTTGTGGTCGGCCCACACATGGGTCGCCCCGCGCAGGGTGACCGAGTCGTAGGCGGAGTTCCACTCGCCGGAGGAACCGTCGGTCGGGTCCCACTGCGGGAAGCAGTCCTCGGTGGCGGTGAGGGAGAGGTTGCGGACGATGACGTTGTCCACGTCCTGCACCAGCAGACTGCCGCCCTTGATCCCGGCGTTGCTGCCGGGGACGCCCACGAGCGTGGTGTTCGCCGGGACGCGTAAAACGATGTTCTTCTTCTGCTTCGTCTGGGCGGCGGCGCGGGCCTTCTCCTGCGTGCCCGAGGGCGCCTTCTTGCCGTACGTCGCCGGGTCGTACGCCTTCAGGTACGCGTCCAGCGAATAGCCCGTGCCGGAGGCGTAGTCCGCGCAGGTCAGCTTCTTGCCCGCGTCGTCCGTGTTGGCGTCGATCGTGCCCTTGATCTTGATGATCTTCGGCGTGGAGTTGGTGGCGGAGCCCAGCGCCTTCACCAGCTGGGCCCGGGTGGAGACCGTGAAGACGTTCGCCGAGGAGGCCTTCGAGCCACCGGTCGTGCCGGAGCCGGAAGCCGCCCAGCCGTCCTTGGCGGGCAGCGCCTGGTGCGCCAGGTCGACGGGGGTCGCGTCCGCGTTCATCACGAAGGGGACAGCGCCGAGGCCGGCGGCCGCGACGGCGGCGGCGGAGAGGAGAGCGGTCCGCCGCGTGCGGAGGGACCGGCGGTGCGAGGGGGATGCCACGAATGAGTTCCTTACGTGGTTCTTGTGGGGCACGTGCAGTGTGTGAAGCTCCGGTGAACGGCGCTTCTGACTCATGTGTGGTCGCGGCGATCGGAAAGGTTGCCCGGTGTTTTAGGCCAACTCGACGGCCAGTAATGGTTGTTGGCCGCCAAAAGGCCGTTGCACGACGGGCGGGGCAGGGAGGAGGGGCAAGGGAGGAGGGGGCTTCAGGCCCTCAGCGGACCGCCGGACCCGTGACGAGCCGGCCCTTGGCGTCGTACGGCCAGACGTTGGGGACGCAGCCGCGCATGCCCTTGATCTGCTGCATCATCGCCGGGGCGGGCTTGCCCGCTCCGGGGCAGGTAGCGTGCCCGTGGCCGAGGAAGTGGCCGACCTCATGGTTGATGATCAGCGCCCGGTAGGCGTTCACGTCGGCGGCGTAGACCGGAGTCGCCAGCAGCCACCGCTTGAGGTTGACCATGACGTCCTTGCCCACGCTGCAGTTGACCTCGCCGCCGGTGTCGAGCCCGTACCGGCCGCAGATCTCGTCCACCGTTCCCGGTGTGGCGAGGCGCACGACGAAGTCGGTCGTACCGCTGGAGACGCGGCGGAAACCCGACCGGCCGTCGGCCGTCCAGCCGCGCGGGTCGGCGAGTACGCCCTCCACCTGCCGGGCGACATCGGCGGCCGACTGCGTGAGGCCGTCCTCGACGACGACCTTGTAGCGCAGCACCCGGCCGCCCTTCCCCACGGTCCCGCTGCCCCCACCGGCGGTGGTGAACGTGCCGGGGCCCGACAGCGGGATGGACGACGATGAGGATCCCCCGGCGGAAGGGGGAGAGGAAGAGGTGTCCGGAGACGGGTCGCCCTGCTTGCCCTCCTCGGCGGCGGGCGTCTCACTGGTCTTCGCGCCCGCCCCGGCCGTCGTGCCGCCGCTCGGCTTCGCGGACCGGTCCGGCGTCGGCGGGGACGGCCGCGCGGCGACAGTGGGTCCGTCGTCGGCGCCGGAGGCCGGGGGCTCCGTACCGTTCATGGCCAGCGCGACAGCGAGGGATAACACGGCCAGCGCGGCCAAGCCCCCGAGCAGGGGCCCCTTCCGCTTCCGGCCGCGCCCGTCTCCGGCGTGCGTGGGGCCTCCGCGACGTCGACGGGATCGAGAAGTCGAAGCTGTCCCGGCGCGAGCGATCTTGGTCATGGTCATCAAGACTGTGTACGAGATGTGATGGGACCTGGTTCACTGGATAACGAAAACATAACGCCGGATCACCCGGTCGGCCTGTGTGATCGTCCCGTAACAGTTCCCCGGCCTGCCCGCGTCCGGGCCTCAAGTCCCTTGGCCCGTGCGGATACTGAGCCCATGCCACGCGTCCTGCTCATAGAAGACGACCACGCCGTACGGGAGGGCGTCCGGCTCGCACTGCGCCGTCAGGGACACGACGTCACCGCCGCCGGGACCGGCGAGGAGGGGCTGGAGCTGCTGCGGTCCTTCCGGCCGGACGTCGTCGTACTCGATCTGATGCTGCCCGGCCTCAGCGGTCTCGACGTGTGCCGACGGATCCGTACCGAGGACCAGGTGCCGGTCATCATGGCGACCGCCCGGGGCGACGACACGGACATCGTGGTCGGGCTCGAAGCCGGAGCGGACGACTACGTCGTGAAGCCGGTGCAGGCACGCGTACTCGATGCCCGTATCCGCGCGGTCCTGCGCAGGGTGGGCGGCACGCCCGCCGACGGCGGCATACCGAAGATCGAGACCCATGGCGAGGACGGCGAACTGGCCATCGACCGGGCCGGGTTGACCGTCGCCCGGCAAGGCGTGCCGGTCCCCCTCGCCCCTTCCGAACTGCGGCTCCTGCTGACGCTCTCCGCCTCGCCCGGCCAGGTCTTCAGCCGACAGCAGTTGCTGGAGGCGGTGTGGGAGCACAGCTACCACGGCGACTCACGGCTGGTGGACGCCTGCGTCAAGCGGCTGCGCACGAAGATGGGCGAGCCACCGGGGCAGCCGCGCTACATCCAGACCGTGCGCGGCTTCGGCTACCGGTTCCAGTCCCGGTGAAGACATCGTTGCGCGGCCTGCGCCGCTTCCGCCGCCTGCCTGGCCTGCGTGGCCTGCGTGGCCGGCTTCTCGTGGCCTTCGTGCTCGTCGCCGCGGTCGCCACCCTGACCACGGGCGCCCTGACGTTCCGGGAGGCCCGCACCGGAGTGCTTCAGCAGAGCCAGGACACCGTGATCAAACAGCTGCGGGAGCGCGTCAACAGCCTCGCCCCCGCGATCGTTTTTCCCCCGAGCCGGGCCGACCTGGAGTGGGTCGCCGCCCAGGTGGCCCGCGCCGAACCGGGGCAGAACTGGCGCGTACTGGTCACCTATCGCGATCTGCGCGCCACCTCCACGCCGCGGGACAGGTTCGACGAGCTGACACCCGCCATGCGGTCGGCCCTGCGCTCCCGCCGGGCCACCGTCTTCCAGCGGGTGACGTCGGACGGCCGCTCCTCGCTCGTCGTCGGCCTGCCGGTCACCTTCGACATCGAAGGGCGCCCGGCCTCCGGGATCGCCGTCTTCCTGACGGTCCCGCAGACCAGCGAACAGGGTTACGTCGACGCCCTGGTCACCGCCATCGGACGTGCCGTGATACCCGCGCTGGGCCTCGCCGTCCTGCTCGCCCTGCTGGCCGCTCGCGGTGTGCTGCGGCCGGTACGGGAGCTGCGGCGCGCCACGCGCAGGATCGCCGACGGCCACCTGGACACCCGGCTCGCGGTCAACGGCTCCGACGAACTCGCCGACCTGTCGCACACCTTCAACGAGACCGCCGCCGCACTGGAGGAGTCCGTGGCCGAGCTGCGCCGTATGGAGGCCCGGGCCCGCCGCTTCGTCGCCGACGTGTCGCACGAACTGCGTACCCCGCTGGCCGCGATGGCGGCGGTCACCGACGTCCTCGACGAGGACGCGGCCCGGCTCGAAGGAGACACCGCCACGGCCGTACGGCTCATCAGCGAGGAAACCGTGAAGCTGGCCCGCCTCGTGGACGACCTGATGGAGATCTCCCGCTTCGACGCGGGCGCGGCGGGCCTGCAGCTCGACGACATCGACCTCGCCGAGTGCCTTCGGCGCACCCTCGCCTCCCGCGCCTGGCTGGAGACGGTGGACACCCGGTTCCCGGCGCCCGGCGAACTGCGCGGCCGGGTCGACCCGCGCCGCCTCGACGTGGTCGTCGCCAATCTGGTCGGCAACGCGCTCCGGCACGGCGCACGCCCCGTACAACTGCGCCTGTACGGCGATTCGGGGTGCGCGGTCATCGAGGTGCTGGACAGCGGGCCCGGCATCCCGGCGGACGTCCTGCCGCATGTCTTCGACCGCTTCTACAAGTCGGACACCGCGCGGACGAGGACGGAGGGCAGCGGCCTCGGACTCTCGATCACGGTGGAGAACGTCCACTTGCACGGCGGCACGATCCGGGCGGCGAACCGCGCGCAGGGCGGCGGTGCCGTGTTCAGGGTCGAGATCCCACTGCAGCGCCTTCCCCATCAGCCTGCGCATCAGCCCGCACAACGGCCTGCACAACGGCCTCCGCAGGGGGAGGAGTCATGAGAAGACCCGCACACCGGTCGTTCCGGCCCGCGCTGCTCTTCGCGACCGCCCTCGTGCTGTCCTCCTGCGGCATCCCCTCGACCGGTGTGGTGGAGGCCGGAGAGGGAGCCAACGGCATCCGGGCGAGCCAGGCCCTCTACTTCGTCAGGGCCGGCACGCTGCTGGCCGTCCGCCGCCCCGCCTCCGACCCGAGCGGTGTCGACAAGTCCGTGGAGATGCTGTTCGGTGGGCCGGACGCTCGAGAACGCGCCAAGGGCATGACCACCGAACTTCCGCCTCTGATGGCCCCTCCGACGGTCCGGACGGACGGTGCGCGGGTGTCGGTCGAGCTGTCCCGGGAAACCGGACCACTGACCGATACGGCCGCCGCCCAAGTGATCTGCACGGCCGCCGACGCCCTCCTCCTCGAAGCCCCGGCCATCGACGTCGCGCCGACGACGGTCACGGTGACCGTCACGGCCCCCGACGACGTCTGGCGCACCGAGGGCTCCGCCGAGATGTGCCCCGGAATCGCCCCCACCGCCGTGCCACAGGAGACCGCCGAGAACCCTGAAGACGCCGAGATGCCCGCACCGTCCAGCACCTGAACGGGCCCGGGGCCGATCGGCACAAGGTCTACCGTCCGGTTCGCCGCACACGGCCGCGGCCGCCAACAGACCTACCCAAAACGGGAGTTCGCGGCACGGCGCCTCGCCGCCGTGCCTGGCTGAGACTCGCCGTCGCTCCGAGCTGAGACGAACCGAGACCTGTCACGGCCCTGTCGGCCCCGTTTTACCGGACCCCGCCACTGGCATGTCCACGTTTCACCGTATGGTTTCGCCATGGCAGTCCCCCAGGTCATCCCGATCGCCTACGAGCCACACGGTCGCACCGAGGCCATCGGCCGGTACGCGGATGGCCAGTTCCTGGCGTCGGTCACGTACGCCTTTCCCGAAGGGTTCCGTCCCGACGACGGCTGGGAAGAGCACAAGCGCCTCTACACGGTGCTCCACACCTTCGACGCCGAGGGCCGGTACCGCGACTCGGAGATCTGGCGCGCCGGCACCTGGGCCGAGCAGCAGCGCGCCCCGCACGGCCGCGACTCGGTACTCGCCCGGGCCCAGGCCCACCTGGCGACCCTGCTGCGGAGCCTCCCCCGGCGCTCCTACACGGACATCGCGATCCGCCCCTTCCAACTCGCCTTCGACGGCGTGCTGTTCGGGCTGCTGACGGGGGAGGACGAGGTGGAGAGCTGGGCCGAGCTCTACCCGGACCGCCTCGGCTTCGGCCCGCCCTGGGACGGCCTGTACGACACGTGAGCTCCCGGCCGGGCAGCCGGAGTCACCCCATGTGTGCCTTCACATGGTCGACGACCTCGTTGATCTCCTTCGTCGGCGAGAAGTCGACGTACTCGCAGTCCTCCAGCGCTTCCGGTACGTGACCGGGCGGCCAGTAGAAGGCCTGCCCCGCCTCGTAGATCTCCTCCCCCGACTTGGTCCGCATCTTCAGCCGGCCCTTGAACACGTATCCCCAGTGGGGGCACTGGCACTGGTCGTCGGGCAGGCCTTTCACCGCCGGCCTCATGTCCGTGCCCTTGGGAAGGCTCGCGAAGGCGACGGTCATGTCTCCGCCGACTTCCTGCGTGCGCAGCTCCACTCCGCCGCCTTCGATCGCGACGGGGGTGTCGTTCCGGGTGGTTGCCGTCATGATTCCTCCAGATTCCGCCAGGACCGGTTCGCTGCGGGGGCCTCTGGAATCTCCGCGTCTCTCCAGTCTCCCCCCGACCACCGGACCGTGCGATGTCGAGCACCTCACCGCGCGATGTCGACCGCCGCGCCACCCGGTGCCCACCTGCGGCCGCCACCCCCGGCCGCTCCCCTCCGCCGCTGTTTCCTGGCCGCTACCTCCGGCCGCCGCCGAAGCCTCCCTCCGGGGCCTCGCCCGCCGTCACCGTGGAGATCTCCTCGGCCGAGCCGAGGGTGCCGGACTTGGCCAGGCCGCCGGTGCTCGCGCCCGAGGCGGAGCCGCCGGACCGGATCTTGTACTCCTCGCCGCTCTTGACGGCGGAGGACGAGTAGACGACGTTCTGGACGGACCTCGACGTGACGAAGGTGGCCAGGACCTTGCCGTCGGAGTCGGTGACGTGGAGGGTCGTGCCCGCGGCGACCGCAGAGTCGAGGGTCGCGGAGAGCCAGCCCTGCTCGGACTCGGTGTCGGGCGCGACGGCCATGCCCGCGCTGCCGGCGGCCAGCAGGGTGCCGCCGCTGACGGTGAAGGTGCCGTTGACGTCCAGGGCGCCGTTGCCGGACTGCTCGGGCCCGTTGACGACGACCGTGCCGCCGCTGATCTCGGCGGTGCCGTTGGAGTCGAGGCCGTCGCCGTCGGAGGTGATCACGAGGGTGCCGCCGGTGACGGTCAGCTTGAAGTCGCCGACGTCCTCACCGCCGCCCCCGCCGAAGCCGCCCCCACCGGAAGTGCTCGTACCGCCCGCCGCGTTGATCCCGTCGTCGCTGGAACGGATCTCCACCGAGCCGCCGTTCACGGAGATATCGGCGCCCTCGACGCCCTCCACCGCCGACGTGATCGTCAACGACCCCTTGTCGACGGTGAGATCGCCCTCGGCGTGAGCTCCGTCGTCACCGCTCGCGGCCGTCACCTTCGCCCCGTTGACGTGGACCGCGCCGTCGCTGTGCACGGCGTCGTCGGAGGAGTCGACCGAGACGGTGCCACCCTCCAAGACGTTGATCACGCCCGCCTTCAGCCCCTTCGTGGACACGTCGTCCGACGGCTGCGTACCGCTACCGCCGCCGCTCTCGACGGTCAGCGTCCCGCCGGTGACCACCACGTCGGTGGCCGCGTCGACGCCGTCACCCTCGGCGGTCACCTTCACGGTCCCGGCGCCGACAGCGACGTAACCCGAGTCGGCATCCTCGGAGTTGTCGGCCTTGAGGCCGTCGCCCCCGGCGGTGACGGTGATCTTCCCCCCGTCCACGATCAGGTAGTCCTTGCCGCGGATGCCGTCGTCGTCGGCGTCGACCACGATCGTGCCGGAGGCGATCACCAGGCCGTCCGCGCTCGCGATGCCGTCGTTGCCGTTGCCGCGCACGGTGAGCGAGCCGCCGCCCGTGACCGTCAGGTCGGCGGCGCTGTAGAGCGCGGCGTTGGCCTCGGCGTCGTCGGCGTACGAGTCGGCGTCGCTGAGGGTGTTCTCGCTGCCGTCGGCGAGGACGACGACGGCTTCGTCCGCCGCGGTGACGGCGACGGCCGCACCGGAGGAGTTGGAGATCTCGGCGCCGTCGAGCACCAACCGCACCTTCTCCTCAGGTGCGTCGACCACGATCTGACCGTCGGAGAGAGTGCCGCTGATCCGGTACGTGCCGGCGGCGGTGATGGTCACCGTGGAGCCCTTGACCGTCACCCCGTCGCCCTCGGCGGACGCGGAGTCGCCGTTCAGCTCGATCGCGACGGCGGCGGACTCGTCCCAGTCGCCGTCGGAGTCCTCAGCGTGCGACTCCTTGTTGTCGGCGAGCACGGCGGCGGCGTTCTGGCCACCGTCCGCGGCGGCCGCCGACCCGCTCGAGGAACTGGAGGAACCGGAGGAGCCGGAGGCGGACTCGCTCTCCGATCCCGACGAGCATCCGGCCAGCGCCGCGGTGGCGAGCACCAGCGAGGCGAGAGCGCCCACGGCCTTCGTACGGAACCGCCGTGCCGTACCCGTCCTTCTCATGCTGCTCTTGCTGCTCATGCTGAACTCCCGTCAGGTGCGGTCGGAAAGTGGCGCCGCAGTACGGGCAGCCAGCGATTGGAGGGCAGGTCGGGGCGCAGGGCGGCGAGCCCGGTGCCGTACTTCGAGACGGGACAGGGCCGGTGCTTGAGCGACCAGAGCAGCCGGTCGGCGCCCGAACCCGCCCGGCCCGACTTGGTCTCGACGATGGTCCGGTCCGGGGTCCGCAGAGTGGTCCCGTCGGGCAGGACCCAGGTCAGGTCGGTGTCGACGGTCAGCCGGCTCCCGGTGGCCGGGAGGAAGAGCGTGGTCCGCCGGTAGTACGTGGTCAGCGCGGGCCCGAACCGGAAGCGACGGGAGTTGATCCCGGCCTCGGCGAGCACGGAGTCGACGTACGCCCGCGCTTCGGGCCCGAGCCGCCTGACGTCTCCCTCGTACGGCATCTCGTCCGGGACCCCGTCCGGGACCCCGTCCGGGACCCGGTCCGGGATCTCATACGGGACGCGCTGCTTGACCGTGGTGCCGCGCGGGCCCCGTGTCTTGATCTCCAGGAAGTGCTGACCGGAGTCGAGATACGTACGGATCCGGAGCTTGAACCGCCGCCGTCGACTCCGGGCGGCGCCCAGGTACCCGTCCATCTCCGGGGTGTCGAAGTAGACGGACCGGTAGCCGAACTCCCTCGCGCCGTCCGCCTCCAGGACCCTCGTGTCCTCGTCGAGGCCGCCCAGGAAGAAGGGCAGATCGGCGACCGGGAGCATGTACTTGCGGTCGAGGCGGGTCAGCAGCGAGGCCTGCGCGACGAGTTCGTCGAGCCCGATCGGCCGCAGCGCGCCGACAACGGGCCGCACCGAGTCGAGGGCTGTCATGCCCGGATTCCCTGTCCGGCACGGGAATCGGTCCCGCCGATCCCGCCGATCCCGCCGGCCCCGCCGGTCCGCTGGGGCTTGGGCGCCCGGGAGGCGCCGGAGACGACGACGTACCGGACCTCGACGTGTGTCGTGTCGTTGACGAGGTCGATCGCCTTGACCGACAGGTTCACGACCCGCCCGCCGAGCAGCACTTCGAGGTGCGCGCGCAGGGCGTCCTCGTCGGTGTACGCGGAGTCCAGGCGCAGCTCCCGTTGCCGGTGGCGCGAGTACAGCCGGGGGTGGTCGGCGACGAAGAGCGTGGCCACGACGAGCGCCATCAGCGCGACGTGGAGAACGCCGACGGACTCGGAGAGCCCGGCCAGCAGGCCGAGGGCAAGGGCCGAGAAGTAGTACGCGATCTCCTGGTGCGCGATCTCGTACGACCGCAGCCTGATGATCGAGAGGACGCCGAACAGGCCCATTCCCAGGCCGATTCCGACCGACGTGGAGCCGAGGATCATCGCCACGGCGAGCACGCCGACGTTCACTCCCAGGAACGCGGCCACCAGATCCCGGCGGTGATGGCGCGGGAAGTAGATCCCGAAGGTCAGTACGGAGATGGCGACCAGATCGGCGACCACGAGAAGAAACCGGTCCATGTCAGTGGTCTCCCTCGGATCTGCCGTCGTCGCCCGCGATAGCGCTAATTGGGCTCATGACAACGACGATCGAGGATCTCCCTGTGCCCCCCCTTTGCCTTTCCTTAAGGGAGCTTGAGAAGTACAGCAACCAAAGCCGAGGTAAACACCCCCCGGAGCGCCCGCCTCCCCAAACCGCCCCAAAAGGTTATTGGAAGGTTTGGGACGCTCGCGACCTGCCTGAGGTGTCCCAAACCTTCCAATAACCCCTTTATGGCTAGGGGAGGACTCCGGCGCCGGTCGTTGTTGTCAGGGACGTGGGGAGGTTTGTTGCTGTTGTTTGGAGGCGGGCTGTGAGGGACGGGGTCCAGTTCGCCGTTGTCTTCAGCTTCTTGGAGTTGGCGGCGTTGTATGCGGCGACCAGGTTGGTCGCCTTGCCGTTCACGAGGTTTCCGGTGCCGGCGATCGCACCCGTGCCGTCGCCGCTCAGCAGCTTCGAGACCTTCTGGCCGGCCGGCACCTTCCAGTAGTTGCGCTCGGCGATGACCTGCGCCTTTGCGCGGGAGTTGATGCTGTAGGAGTGCGCGTAACCGTTGAGGGTCGTCGTGTCGTAGAAGTTGTTGTAGACGTGGATCTGGCCGATACGGGCCAGCGGGGCGCGCTGGGTGACGCCCTTCCACACGTTGTGGTGGATGGAGACGCGCAGCTTGCCGACGCTGTCGGTGTCGCTGCTGCCGATCAGCATCGTCTTGTCGTGGTTCGTGAACCTGTTCCGCTCGACGGTCACCAGGTCGGAACCGTTGGTGATGTCGAGGGCCCCGTCGTGCCGCTGATACTTACGGCCGAAGTACGCCTTCGCGGCACTGTCGTAGTTCGGCCCGTCGCTGAAGGTGTTGTGATCGACCCACACATGGGTCGCCCCGCGCAGGGTGATGGAGTCGTACTCGGAGTTCCAGTTGCCGGTGTCACCGTCGTCCGGGTCCCACGCCGGGAAGCAGTCCCTCGTGTTGGTGAGGGAGAGGTTCCGGATGATGACGTTGTCGGCGTTCTTCACCTGCAGACTGCCGCCGGTGATCCCGGCCTTCGTACCCGGCACGCCCACGATGGTGGTGTTGGCCGGCACCATGAAGACGATGTTCTTCTTCTGCTTCGCCTGGGCGGCGGCGCGGGCCTTCTCCTGCGCGCCCGAGGGTGACTTCAGGTAGGCCGCCAGCGAGTAACCGGTACCGGAGGCGTAGTCGGCGCAGGTCAGCGCCTTGCCCGCGGCGTTGGTGTTGGCGTTGATCTTGCCCTTCACCTTGATGATCTTCGGTGCGGAGTTGGTGGCGGCGCCGAGTGCCTTCACCAGCTGGGCCCGGGTGGAGACGGTGTAGACACGCGCGGAGGAGGCCTTCGAACCCCCGGTCGTACCGGAGCCGGAGGCTGCCCAGCCGTCCTTGGCGGGCAGCGCCTGACGGGCCAGTTCGACGGCACCCGCGTTCGCGTTCATCACGAAGGGGACAGCGCCGAGGCCGGCGGCCGCGACGGCGCCGACGGAGAGGAGGGCGGTGCGCCTCCGGCGGAGGGACCGGCGGTGGGAGGGGGGTACCACGGGGGATGCCACGAATGAGTCCTTACGTGGGTGTGGTGCACGTGCGCTGTGCGCGAAGCTTCGGGGAACGAAGCTTCTGACTCATCTGTGGCTGCCGTGGCCGAAAAAGTTGCCGCGCATTTTCGACCAACTCGGGGGCGGGAATCGGTCGTTGGCGGCAGGGGTATCGACTCACCCCATGGGGACGAGACCTCGCCTGTCCTGCCCTCGACCCGGATCCGGCAGGGTCGGCCCCGGGTCGAGGCCGAGCGCGGTGCGGGCGGCGCGGACGTGCCGGAGGCCCTCCAGCGCCGTCCGTGTCACCAGCACGTACTCGGTGGCGGTGCGGGCGCCGGCCAGTTCGTCGCGGGCGGTGCGAAGGCGTTCGGCGGCGTCCGTCAGCGCCTGTGCCGCGGTCCTGTCGGCTCCCGCGAGCGCCCTCGCGTCGACGGTGGACAGGCTTCCGCCGAGCCGTACGACCCAGCCGTTGGCGTCAGCCTCCGCGTCCAGGTCGGACATGCCGTGTGCCCGGTGCGACCGGCGCTGCGCGACGACCGCGACCACCCCGACCACCGCGACCACCGCCCCGACGATCAGCAGCAGTGCGAGCAGCACGGTGAATCCCATGTTGTCCTCCAGTGGTCTCCTCCGGCGCCGCCGGTCTCGTGCGGGATGTGCTCACCTCCGCGCGTCCCATCACACGCCCCCTCGCTGTGCGCCTCCGACGAGATTCCTGTGCGTCGCCTGTATGGCTGCCCCATGAATGGCACCGCAAGGGAACGGGCCCGAAATCACCACCGTTCCGGGCCCGTTCCTGCGCGTGTACGACCGCCGTACGGGATCAGCTCGCCGTGGCCGAAGCCCCCGGCTGCACCGCGTCACCCGTACCGTCGTGCGTCGCGTCCGGTTCGACGCCCATCGTGATGGAGCCGACGACGCCCTTCGCGATGTCGTCCTTCCGGTACTTGAGCTTGAGAAGACCGCCCGCCGTGCCGGACTGGTCGTAGATGGTGTCCTCGGTGAGCGTCGTGCGTTCGGTGGTGCTCGTGGAGTACGGCTCGACCTCGGCGGACGCGAGGACGGACTCCTCGTCGAAGAAGAACTGGCCGGTGTGGCAGGCGTGCCCGCCTTCGTAGCCGGCGTCGGTCCACTCGCCGTCCACGTGCACCTTGGTGTGGATGTGGACACAGCGGCCCCGGTACCAGCCCGGGAAGATCGTCTTGAAGGTGACGAAGCCCTGCTTGTCGGTCTTCCAGGTGCCGCGCAGATAGCGCTCGTCGTCCGTGGGCTCCTCGTGCACACCGCCACCGCCACCGCCGCCCGCGGGCGGGGAGCCGGTCGGCGTACCGGAGGGGACGTCGGTGGGCGTACCGCTGGGCGGCGTACCGCCGCCACCGCCGGAGGAGACGTCCTCGTAGCCGGAGTAGATGCCCAGCGCGTCACAGTGCCAGATGTCGACGGCGGCGTTCTTGACCGGCTTGCAGGTCTCGTTGTCGATCACCTTGAGGCGGAGGGTCAGCGGGATGCCCTCCTTGTCCTCGGTGATGTCCCGCCGGAGCTTGTCCGCGTCGATGTAGTAGGGACCCTCGGTGGTCTCCGACGTGAGCTTGTAGCACGTCTCCGCGGAGGTGGAGGAGGCGGAGGAGGCGGTCGGGGACGCGCTCTCGCTCGTCTGACCCGCGTTCGCGGTCGCGGCGATGGCACCGCCCACGCCCACCGCGGCCACCGCCGCGCCGCCTGCCACGACGACCTTCCGTCGCGTCACGTTCCGTTTGTGCGCCGGTCCTTGTTTCCCTGGTTTCTCAGTCATGGGGCGGGACGCTAGGGACGCCGGCTGTCAGCAGCATGGGCGCGGACTGTGGTTTTCCAAGGCACGCAAAAGTGGCCCGGAACCGGCGTCGGTTCCGAGCCACTCAGGCGATGTGACCTACTTCGGCTGCGGCTTCCGCACCGAGATGTTCAGCTCGCGGAGGCGGGCCTCCTCCAGCTCCGTCGGTGCGCCCATCATCAGGTCCTGCGCGTTGCCGTTCAGCGGGAACGCGATGGTCTCCCGGATGTTCGGCTCGTCGGCGAGGAGCATGACGATGCGGTCGACGCCCGGGGCGATGCCGCCGTGCGGCGGGGCGCCGAAGCGGAGCGCGCGGAGCATGCCGGCGAACTCGCGCTCGACGGTCTCCTCCTCGTAGCCCGCGATGCCGAAGGCCTTGAGCATGATGTCGGGCTCGTGGTTCCGGATGGCGCCGGAGGACAGCTCCGTGCCGTTGCAGACGATGTCGTACTGCCAGGCCAGGATGTCCAGCGGGTTCTGGGTGTCCAGGGCCTCCATGCCGCCCTGGGGCATCGAGAACGGGTTGTGCGAGAAGTCGATCTTCCCGGTGTCCTCGTCCTTCTCGAACATCGGGAAGTCGACGATCCAGCAGAAGCGGAAGACGTCCGACTCGAAGTGACCCGCACGCTTGGCGGCCTCGACCCGCACCGCGCCCATGATCTTCGAGACCTCGTCGAACTCGCCCGCGCCGAAGAACACCGCGTGACCGGCGGCCAGCGACAGCCGCTTCGTCAGCTCGGCCACGTTCTCCTCGGTCAGGAACTTCGCGATCGGGCCGGTCAGCGAGCCGTCCTCGGTCACTCGCACCCAGGCCAGGCCCTTCGCGCCCTGCGAGACGGCGTAGTCCCCGAGCTGGTCGAAGAACTTCCGGGGCTGCGACGACACGTCCGGCACCGGCAGCGCGCGTACGTGCTTGCCCGCGAAGGCCTTGAACTCCGAGCCCTCGAAGATGTCGGTGATGTCGACGAGCTCCAGCTGGGCCCGCAGGTCCGGCTTGTCGGAGCCGTACTTCAGCATCGCCTCGCGGAACGGGATGCGCGGGAACGGCGAGGTGACCTCTCGGCCGTTGCCGAACTCCGTGAACAGCTCCGTCATCAGCTTCTCGATCGGCTGGAAGACGTCCTCCTGCTCGACGAAGGACATCTCCACGTCGAGCTGGTAGAACTCGCCCGGCGACCGGTCCGCGCGCGCGTCCTCGTCGCGGAAGCAGGGCGCGATCTGGAAGTAGCGGTCGAAGCCGGAGATCATCAGCAGCTGCTTGAACTGCTGCGGGGCCTGGGGGAGTGCGTAGAACTTGCCCGGGTTCAGGCGGGAGGGGACCACGAAGTCGCGGGCGCCCTCGGGGGACGTCGCGGTCAGGATCGGGGTCGCCATCTCGTTGAAGCCCAGCGCCGTCATCTTGTGACGGATCGCTGAGATGATCGCCGTACGCAGCATGATGTTGCGGTGCATGCGCTCGCGGCGCAGGTCCAGGAAGCGGTACTCCAGGCGCCGCTCCTCGTTGACCCCGTCCTCGGCGTTGATCGTGAACGGGAGCGGGGCGGCCGCGCCGAGCAGCTCGACCTCGCTCACCTCGACCTCGACCTCGCCGGTCGGCAGGTCCGGGTTCACGTTCTCCGTGCCTCGCGAGACGGCCTTGCCGTCGACGCGGACCGTGGACTCCTTGGAAAGCTTGTCGAGGGCCTCGTACGCGGCCGTGCCCGGGCGGGCGACGAGCTGCGTGATGCCGTAGTGATCGCGCAGATCGATGAAGAGGATGCCGCCCAGGTCTCGGCGATTGTGCAGCCAGCCGCTCAGCCGGACGTCGCTTTCGACGTCAGAGGCGCGGAGCTCGCCGCAGGTGTGGGACCTGTACCGATGCATCGTCGTTCATCCAGTCTTCGCGGATCGGGGGCTGTTTCACGTGAAACGTCCGGGCCGGCGCCCAGATCCCACAAGGGTACCGGCCGCCCCAGGATCGCCGTCCGCAATAGTCACCGGAACGCGATGCCCATCCGCGTCGCACCTGTCTCAGAGACACCTTGCGGTCACCTCTCCATACAGGTGGCACCCTGCGATCACCTCTCCATACAGTGGGTCAATGCGCACCGAGGATCCCCTTCCCTCAGTAGGGGACGTCTTGGCCACTCTCGCGACTGGCCTGTGGCGGTTGGACGATGCCGCCGGGAAGATCACCATCGACGCCGAGGCCGCCCGGCTCCTCGGCCTGCCCGCGGAGCCGACCACGCTCACGGAGGCGGGCGTACGCGCCCGTTTTCATCCCGTCGACTGGAACGAGATCGACGGCATCGTGCAGCTCGCCCTCGCCGAGGGCACTCTCGCCGAGGCCCGGCTGCGGATCATGGACGAGCAGGGGCAGGTGATCCGTACCGTACGCAGCCGTTCCAAGCCGTCGATCGACCCGCACACCGGCGCGTACCACCTGATCGGCACCCTCCAGGAGGTCACCGAGCCGCCGCCGGGCACCGCCGCGCGCACACCCGTCACGGGCGACTGGCGCCGCTCGCGCGAGGCGTTCCTGCTGGACGCGGGGCGGGCGCTGGCCGAGGCGCGGTCCACGGAGGAGGTGCTGCGGGTCGCGGCCGGCCTGTCGATGCCGGGCTTCTCGCCGGACGGGCTCGCGGTCTTCGGCGTGGAGGGCGACCGGCTGACGGTCATCGGCCACCACGGACACCAGCCTGGGGACGAGAACCCATTCGCCCAGATGCCGCTGGTCACGGACTATCCGGCCGCCGAGGTCGTACGCACCGGCCGTGCCGTCTATCTCTCCTCACCGGACCAGTACCGCGACCGCTACCCGACCGCCTGGCCGCTCGCCCAGCGCTTCGGCCGCCAGTCCTGGGCGTTCCTGCCGCTCACGGTCGCGGGGCGCACGATGGGCGCGTGGATGGCGGCCTTCGCGTACCCCGTCACGTTCACGCCCGACGAGCGCGCGGTGCTGACGACGGTGGCGCGGATGCTGGCGCAGGCCCTCTCGCGGGCCGGGCTCGCCGAGTCCGAGCGGGAGCTCACGGACGGCCTCCAACGCTCGATGCTGCCCACGCTGGGCCCGCGGATCCCCGGCATGAGCGTCGCCGCCCGGTACGTCCCCACGGGCGGCGGGCTCCAGGTGGGCGGCGACTGGTACGACATGATCCCGCTGCCCAGCGGCCGCTTCGCCCTGGTCATCGGCGACGTCCAGGGCCATGACGTACGCGCCGCCGGTCTGATGGGCCAGCTCCGGATCGCGCTGCGGGCGTACGCCTCCGAGGGACACGGCCCGGACGCGGTCCTCTCGCGCGCGTCGCGCTTCCTGTACGGCATCACGTACGACGAGGAGATCACCGACCTCCGCTTCGCGACCTGCCTCTACGTCGAGGTGGACCCGGCGAGCGGGGTCCTCGAGATAGCCCGGGCCGGGCATCCGGACCCGGCGATACGCATGGCCGACGGGACCGTGCTGACCCGGCCCACCGCGGGCGGGCTGCCGCTCGGCATCGACCCGGACGCCGACTATCCGACGACACGGCTCGCCCTGGAGCCCGGCGAGACCATGCTGATCTGCACGGACGGGCTCATCGAGACCGGCGGGCACGACCTGGACACCGGCTGGCGCAGGATCCGCAAGATCCTGGAGAGTCACGACGGCGACATGGAGTCCCTCGCCGACGCACTCGTCCAGGCCGTGCACGGGCCCTCCTCGCACCACACGACCGGCCCGCTGGTGGACCGCCGCGAGGACGACATAGCGGTACTTCTGCTCTGCCGGGAGGGGGAGGGGTGCGGCTGCGCCGACTCGGTGACCGTACGAAGCCCCGTACGCCGCACCGTGCTGACCGTCGCGCAGGCCGAGCACGAGCGGGTCTCCGGAGCCCGGCAGCAGCTGCGCGAACTCCTCCACGACTGGGCCTCCGGCGACCAGGTCGACTCGGCGGTACTGCTGGTCTCCGAGATGGTCACGAACGTGCTCGTCCACACGGACACGGATGCGCTGCTCGTCGCCGAACTGACGGGTGGGAGGGGCGCGACGGGTCAGACGGGCACGACGGGTTCGGGGGATTCCCGTCGGCTGCGGGTCGAGGTGACGGACTGCAGCGACGACCTGCCCCACAAACGGCATCCCGGTGAAATGGCCTCTTCCGGGCGGGGGTTGATGCTGATGGAGCTGCTCGCGGACGCGTGGGGAGTCGACCCGCGGGGCGAGGGCAAGAGCATCTGGTTCGAGCTCTACGAAGCGGAGGGGCCCGGCGAATCCGAAGGGGTTTCCGGGGAGGCGTAGCGCACCCTCAGCTCCGCGAACACCCCGAAGGCCGCCGCCGTCAGCGGCACCGCCAGCAGCATCCCGAGGATCCCCGCCACCGACGCACCCGCGGTGATCGTCAGCATGACGACGGCGGGATGCATCTGCACGGTCCGGCTCTGGATCACCGGCTGGAGCACATGCCCCTCCAGCACCTGACGGCCAGCACTACCCCGAGCGCCCACAGCGCGATCACGACCCCGCGGTCCGCGAGCGTCACCAGAATCGCCACCGCGCCGGAGAGAAAAGCACCCAGATAGGGGATGTACGCCCCGACGAACACGAGCGCGCCGAGCCCGACAGCCCCGGGAACCCGCAGCACGAGGAGCCCCACGGTGATGCAGATCGCGTCGATGAGAGCGATGAACGTCGTCCCGCGCATGAAGCCCTCGACGGCCTGGTACGCCCGCCGCGCCATCGCCTCGGCCGTGTCCCCCGAGTGCCGGGGCACCAGCGCGCGCAGGGTCTCGGCGGCCCGGTGCGAGTCCCGCAGGAAGAAGAAGACGAGCAGCAGCGCGAGGACGGCCATGGCGATCGCCTCGCCCACGACACTGATCCCGCTGATCACGCCGGACGCCGCCGTCCCGCCGAACTTGCCCAGCAGCTCCTTCGCGTTGGACGCCAGGTCGTCGAGCGAGGTGCCGGCCGCCCCGAAGTGCTCGGACAGGGAGTCGGCCGCCTGCTTGAGCGAGTCGATGATCTCGTCACCGGTGTCGATCAGCGCGGCCACCACGATGTACACGACACCGCCGACGACGGCGACCACGGCGGCGCACGTCAGCCCGGCCGCGACCGACCGGTTCACCTTCGCCCGCACCAGCCGCCGGTACAGCGGCCCGAGCAGCGCCGTCCCGAGCAGCGCGAGCAGCACCGGCACCACGGCCGTCCTGAACTCCGCGGCCAGCCGCACCCCGATGACCACGACACCGGTGACCAGCAGCACCACGGCGGACCAGGCGGCCACCCGGCGAACGGGTTCGGGCAGAAGCCGGGCGGGTTCGGGAAGGAGGGGCTGCACGTCTCCACCTGACCATGTGTCAGGCGGGGCGTCGCCCCGGGAGGGGCTGAAAGGTCGAATGGGCGCTGCGGGATGATGCGGCCATGAGCACCATCACTCGGATGACCGAGATACCGGGCCCCAAGGGCCATCCTCTGCTGGGTTCGGCACTCGATCTCCAGCGCGACACACTGGGCACCTTCTTACGCGCCCGGCAGGAGCACGGCGACGTGGTCCGTGTCTCCGCCGGCCCACCCGGAATCCGTACGGTGCTGTACTGCGTCTTCTCCGCGGAGGGCGCCCAGCAGGTACTGGCCTCGCAGGCCGCCAACTTCCGCAAGGACAACCAGTTCTACGAGGAGCTGCGGCTGTCCACCGGCAACGGACTGGTCACCGCCCAGGACGCCGACTACCTCCGCCAACGCCGCCTGATCCAGCCGCTGTTCACCAAGCGCCAGGTGGACGGTTACGCCGCGGCGGTGACGCTGGAGGCCGACGGCACGGTGGCGCGCTGGCGGGACGCCGCCGGGGGCGTGGTCGACGTGGTGCGGGAGATGGACCGGCTCGCGCTGCGCACGGTCTCGCGCATCCTCTTCGGCGCGGACGTCGAGGCCGCCGTGGACGTCATCCACGACAACTTCCCCGTGATCAGCGAGTACGTGACGCGGCGCGGCTACTCCCCCGTCAACGTGCCGCGCTCCTGGCCCCTCCCGTCCAACCGCCGAGCCGAGGCGGCGCGCCGAGCGGTGTACGCGGTCTGCGACCGGATCATCGCGGAACGCAGAGCGGCCGGGACAACGGGCCCCACCGCCGATGACGACCTGCTCTCCCTCCTCTCCGAGGCGAGCGGCGCGGAGGACGGCAGCCTCGACGCCGACGAACTCCGCGACCAGGTCCTGGTCTTCCTGATTGCGGGCCACGAGACGACCGCGACCTCCATGGCCTTCGCACTCCACCTGCTGTCCCGGCACCCCGAGGCCCAGGCACGGGCCCACGAGGAGGCCGACCTCCTGCCGTCCGGACGTACACCCTCGGCCGCCGACCTCGACCGGCTGCCGTATCTGACCCGGGTGTTGAAGGAGGCCATGCGGCTGTACCCGGCCGTTCCGGTGCTCGGCCGCCGGTCCGTCGAGGCCACCGAGGTCGGCGGGCACCTCATCCCGGCCGGCGCCGACGTCCTGGTCCTGCCGTGGGTCACCCACCGCCACCCAGACCTGTGGGACGACCCGGAACGCTTCGACCCCGAGCGGTTCACGCCCGACCGCGAGGCGGCCCGCCACCGCTATGCCTGGTTCCCCTTCAGCGGCGGTCCGCGCGCCTGCATCGGCCAGCACTTCTCCATGCTCGAATCCGTACTGGCCCTGGCGGCCCTGCTGCGCTCGTACGAACTGGAGGCGGTGGACACGGAGGTCCCGCTGGCAGCGGGGATCACGCTCCAGGCGACGGGGCCGGCACGGGTGCGGGTGCGGCCCCGTACGTAGCCGTTGACGAGTGGCGCCCCGCGCGAGGATCGCGGAAAGGCCGAACTCGAAGCGTTCGCCGCAGGATGGTGCGGCCCACCTGGCCCCGGCGCTGCTGCGTGGCGGTGCCCGTCACCGCAATCGCCCCCGACGGCTCAGCCGGGGGCGAGCCGGGCGGGGCCTGCCTCGTGTGTCGGCGGTGGCCGCCCGACACGTGGGGTGTCGCGGATCGTTCACCCGGCGAGATCGTGTGGTGCCAGTTCGCGGTAAGCGCGTTCCTCGCGGGCCACTGTGAGGATGACGTCCCGCAACCGCTCGACGTACAGCCGCATGTTCTTGTACGCGGCATCGGTGTCGGGGTAGCGGCAGGCGAACCACAGGCCTTCGTGGAGTCGGTTGAGCCAGACGCACACCTGGTCGCCGTAGGACACCCTGACCAGTCCGTAAGCCGTCAGTTCGGCCCAGCGCTCCGACCCTGGGATACCTCGCGCGTCGACGTACGAGACGATCGAGTACAGGTCGGGCGAGGTCGGGCGGAAGTCCGAGCCGAGCAGGCGCAGTACTCGGGCGAGAGGCATGCGTGCCAGCGACCTGTTGGCCTGCAGCTCGGCGCGCACGGCTTTCAGAGCGCCGGGGAAATCGGGCGCCTGGTCCATGGGGACCTCGATCGGCGCGCCGCCGACGTACCAGCCCACGGAGTCGCACCACTTCGACTTCACCCGGGTGTGGAACGGCACGACGGCGCGGTAGACGGGCTGTCCGCCGATCTCGTGGACGATGAGGCTGGTGGCGGCCAGGATGCCGACGAGACTGCCACCGAAGGGTCGGCAGTACGACTCGAACGCCGCGGCGGTGTCCGCGTCGACGAGCATCTCGCGCATGAGCTTCTGCGTGGGCAGAGCGCCGCCGGGCTTCAGACCGAGTTCGACGGGGAAGTTGGGCAGCTTCCCGTTGCACCGCCCGATGAATTCCCGCCAGCGGCCGACGATCGCGTGAGTGTCGTCGATCCGGTCCGCGCCCGCCCGCTCGATCTCGCAGAAGTCGACGTAACTGCCGACCGGCGGCTTCTCCACGGGGCGGCCCTCGGCGGCTGCCGCGTAGAGCTCGTGGATCTCGCCGGGCAGGCGCTGGATCGAGTACGCGTCGACGTTGCTGTGGTCGAAGACCATGTACACGCTGGCGCCGTCGTCCCTGATGACCGCCGCATAGAGGAAGTTGGGCCAGCTCAGCGCGTTCGCGGCGGCGTCGAAGCGGTCTTGGAGGTGCTGGACGAGTTGCGCCGCGCCGGGGAAGTCGCCGACCACCTCGCGGTGGAGGGACACGGCCTCGGTGTCGAGCGTGAACCGGCGCATCTCGTCGCCGTCCCAGCGGAAGCCACTGCGCAGCGTCTCGTGCCGCAACGTCCAACTGCGCAGCGCGTCCTGCAGTGCGTCGAGGTCGACCCTGCCCGGGATGTCGAATGCCGTACCGAGCCAGGTCGGCACGAACAGGCCGTCCTCCCGCACCGATCGGGCGGTCCTGATGTGCGACTCCTGGACGTACGCCGGCGGCCGGGGGTCCTCCGGAAGGCTCGCCGCCGCCGCCACGGTCGCCGGACTGAGCGCCCACTCGACAAGTCGTCCGGGCCGGACCTCGCAACGCTGGATGTCGGTCATTCGCACGGGCGTCTCCGTTCGCAGTTGGAGCCCGGATCGGGCGGACCCGATCAAGGGAATGCCGCGACCGCGAATGGATTCGCCCGGAACATGATGTTTTCCCACCTTTGAGTGGATTAAGTGATCGGCGGATGTGAGCCAATCGGTCCGCCGGGCATCCAGTGGGGTTAGCCCAGGCGTTGGAGCCCACGGGCAGGTCGCGCTCAGGGGTGCGGAGTTCCTTCGAGTCCAGGCGGAGGGCCCGCTTCTCGTACGCCGAGAAGAAGCCGTGCTCCGAACGGACTTCGCCGAACCCGAAGTTGAGGTATCAGGGCGCCCGGCCTCGGCCAGGGAGCCGCAGTGGGCCGGACCACGTCGAAGGCCGCACCCGGCGCGGCCGGCACCACCAGGTCATCCCTGGTCACCGCCGCCCAGGCCTTCCTCACCTTGCGACGTCCGGACCCGGAACTCCCCACATCTCCTTTCAAGTCGAGCAGGACCCGCCTCGCCAGGGCCACCCTGAAGTCGAATGGCGAGTCGCGCATCACCCGGTGACAGGACAGGCATTCACCCCCGCCGGTTCGGGCCGTCGAAACACTCGCACCCACGCCGATCGACCCCCCGGCACCTGCCCGTTGGCGACGATAGAGCGCCCCACCGGAGGCCGAAGCCGTCCGAAGGGTCGTGGCCACGACCGTCGCCGCAGTGGTGCGAGCACGGCCTTGAGCGCGCACCAGGCTTTCCCGCCAGGCCCGGTACGGCTCGACGAACGGGGCAGTAGCACGGACGAGTTGCGACGAGCACCGAGAGTAAGCAACCTCTCGTCACTTGGCCGAGGTTCGAATCCTCCCGAGGGGAGACCTCCGGCCCTCATGGGGCCGGTGGTCGCCCTTTGCCACCAAGTAAGCCTGCACCATGTCGAGTTGAGCCATCGCCGCCGCGGACCGAGCGGGCGCCACGGCGTGTTCGACCGGCCCTCGACAACCCCGAATGCGCCCATGTCCCCGCGCGGACACGGATATCCGCCAGCGTGAATACCTTGGATGACTACTGCTAGTGTTCGCTCAGTCACGGTAGGCAATCAGCCTCGACGTACAGGCAATGAAGGACCGAGGTTCCATGCGTAAGTTTCAGCAGGCCATGATCGCAGCAGTGGCGGCCGGCGGTCTGTCCGCCATCGGCGCCGGCGCCGGTACCGCCTACGCCCATGACGGCGCGCCGCACGTGTCCGACCTCTACCGCCCCTACCAGGAGTGCAGCCCGCAGACGGTGGCCCAGAGCGACCTCCCGGTCGCTGTGCTCGGTCTCTCCGAGACCTTCGACACCACCTGCGGCCAGTACAACAACGCCTTCACTGACTGAGGTCGGCGGCGTAATCGTGCACGACGCTTTCCGCGAGCCCCTCGGGGTCACCCCCCGAAGGGGCCCGTTCACGTGCGGGCACCCGGAGCGCGCGGCCGCTCCTCTGGCCTGCATGCGTTCGCGACGGCTCTGAAATCCGGCGCGTGGATGAGAGGTTGCCGGCATTTCGGATTGGCCGGCCACAGTCCTGAGGAGCCGGTCAATCACAGATCGCCTCCTTTCGTTCAAACCGCTGAAGACGATGCACACATGCTTCGCACGGTGGACGTCGCGGCAGTCGCCCTCGGCAACAACGCGTTCCTCGGGGCCGGTACCACCCACGCCGACGGAGATACGGGCGGCGACCACTCCGAGATCCCGCAGAGCGACACCGCAAGTCGCACGACCTGAACCTCGAAGTCCTCGGCGAGGTCGGGCAGCTCAACGGTCTGCCGGGCACTGCGCCCAGCAGCGAGGGTCCGGTGGGCGCCCAGGCCACATCGATCGGCTCGGGCATGTACTGCGGCTGCAGTAACAGCGCCTTCAGCAGGTCAGCCCTTCACTTCGCAAGCGAAACGGACCCGAACGTCCCGGACATGGGTCGGACGCCGGAGCCCGTCTCTCCGACATCCCAGGGTCCGGCGCGGCCGGTACGCGGCGCACGGCTCCCGGGCACCCCTCACAAAGGAGACGCATCACATGTTCAGTAGGAAGAAGATCGCGGCCGTCTTCGGCCTTCTTGGCGGCCTCGCCGCGACCTGCGCCTGCGGCACCCAGGCGTATGCCGCAGGCCCCCCAGGGAACTGCGGTATCGACAGTCAGGGCAACATCACGTGCGTCCAACGGACCGTCGGCACGCCCGAGGGCGACGGGTTCATCATCCGCCAGACACAGACCTGCGTGCCGGTGGAGCCCTTGTCGTTGCCCGTCGTCCCCATTCTCAACAATGGGAGGACGCGGATCGGGCCCGAGGTGACCTGTGCCCCCAACACGACGCAGGCACCCGGCAACCGTGAAAACGGTAGTGAAACCGGTCTGCTGCCTGGCCTGCTGGGCAGCTGACCCCCGGACGGAACGTTCCGACAACTCCCACATCTTCAAGCAGCGGATGGCCGGATACCAGGGTGACCTGGGCCGGCCATCCGCTGTTTTCGCGTCTCGCGAGCGCACGGTCGCGCGGCACGACAGCCATGGGGGTGTCGGCGGGCAAACGGGTGACCGCCCCTCACCGCCCGTGACTCGGCCCCGGGGAATCGTCGTTTCAAGGGGAGAACGGTGAACCCACGACCAGCCGCATCACCAGCTCCTTCATCCCCTTCAAGTCCGCGGAGGGGCGGACGGAAGGGTGCCTCGCCATAAGCCGACACGGCGCATAGAAGGGCCAAAGATCCCAAATGACTACGTTTCGTGTGTATATGCTCACATTAAGTAGTCAAGCCAGGGCGTCACGCCCAGCTAAGAAAGGGTCAAACTATGCGCAAGTTTCAGCGGGCCGCGGTCGTAGCCGCAGCGATCGCGGGACTGTCCGCCATCGGCGCCGGCGTCAGCTTCGCCAACGACGGCTACGACGGTGGGGTCACCGCGATTGCTTCCTCGCAGGCCAACGCCGTGGCCAACTGGGGCGGCGCCCCGCACGGTCACCCGCACTCCGGCCCGCACGCGGCTCCGTCGTTCGCGCCGGAGAACGGTGTCAACTTCGCACCGGACTACGGCCAGGGCGGCCCGGAGCACGGTCACGGCGGCCCCAGGTAAAGAAGCGCCGAGGGCTCGATGCGCAGGTTTCAGCGGGCTGCGGTCGTAGCAGCAGCGGCCGTGGGGCGAGTGGTTCCGTACTCCACGCCACAGTGCGTCCCATAGGCCGTTTCGAAGGTGGTTCGCGCCGCAGCCCGCACCCCGGTCGGCCCAGCAATCGGTCGCCTCGCGGACCATCGCGTCGCACATCGCCTCGGAGCGCCAGAACAGGCGCATCGACATCCGTCAGAACACCGTATGCACCGTATGCAAGTCGCACGATCTGAACCTCCATCTTCTGGATCAGCTCGGGCTGCTCAACGGTGTACTGGACAACACCCTCAACGGCAAGGCAGCCCGGACGCGCAGCAAACCCACCAGGGTGCGCGTCCGGGCTGCGTCAGTGCCGTCGCCGGACGCAGCTGAAGACGCGTCAGGCGTCGGGTCCCGTAGTTCGGACTTCTCCAAGGCTCGGGCGCAGCCGATCAACGGCACAGACGCCCGGGCCTCGATTGCAAAGGAACGCAGCACATGTTCAGTCGGCAGAAGATCGCAACCGTCTCGGGGCTCCTCGGAAGTCTCGCCGTAATCTGTGTCGGCGGCGCGCCGGCGTACGCCGATGAACCCCCGCGCGATTGCAAGACCTCCGCCGCCGGTGAAACCACCTGCATTCGCAAGAGCGAGATCGTTCACAACGACAAGCACGGCAGGTATGTCGTCAAGCAGACGCAGGAATGCTCGACGACATACCGGCCACACGTGGCGTTGCCCGAGGACAAGGTGCTGAACCAGGGGTCCAAGAAGATCGGGCCGGTTGTGGACTGCTCCAACACGGTGCCACTGCCCAAGGGTTTCAAGCGGCCTCACTTCGCGTTCTGAGGCGCGATCGGCGAATGCCGGACCGGGGATACCCGGTCCGGCATTTCGGTTTTCTGGGGGGACGGTCGACCCATTTTCTGACGTAACTGTCTCGTACCTCGACGGCAACGGGACAGGGCTTTCCGGCGACATAAAAGCCTCGGTGCCCCGGCCTGTGGCCGGGGCACCGAGGAAGGTTCTGACTTACTTGCCGACGCTGTTGTCGCAGCCCATGGTCGAGCCCATGTGGGTCTGCTGTGCGCCCGCGTTGCCCTCGCCGTTCAGCAGGTTGCCGCCCAGGCCGTTGAGGATGCCGACCTGGCCGAGGATGTCGAGGTTCAGGTCGTGTGACCTACAGGTGCTGCTCTGCATGATGTTGAAACCGCCGTCTTTTTTGCCCGAACCCCAGCCGCCCTGACCCCCGTCGGCGTGGGCAGCGCCAGCGCTCAAGAGTCCGATGCTCCCGAGGGCGGCGACCAGGACGGCAGCCTTGCGGAGCTTTTGCATGTCATCTCCGATGGAGTGAGGTGGATGCGATCTGTAATTGATCGCCTTCGTACAGTTACAGAGGCTAATACGAAATATCCGCAAAAAACTCTGCGGCACGCCGAATTCGGGCAACCCTCACCATGTTGGTCTATAGCTGGCAATACCGCACACCGCGAGTGAATCGCGACGCCGGCACATGACCCCGTCGACTCGGCCGCCGCTCACGAAGCCGGTCGGATGGCTATTTCGACACAAAAGAGGGCCCCGGCGCCGAGCCTGGGGCTCGGTGCCGGGACCAGTTTCCCGCTCTCGGCCGCCTATGCGACCGTCAGGCGCCTAGAAGGCGCTGTTGTTGCAGCCCATGCTCGAACCGATGTGGGTGTCCTGCGCGCCCGGGTTGCCCTCACCGTTGAGCGCGCTGCCCAGCAGGCCGTTGAGCAGCCCGACCTGGCCGAGGATGTCGAGGTTCAGGTCGTGCGACTTGCAGTTGGAGCTCTGCAGGACGTTGAAGCGCTCGCCGCCCTTGCCGTGGCCGCCGCCGTGCCCACCCCCGTCGGCGTGGGCAGTGCCGGCGCTCAGGAGTCCGACGCTGCCGATGGCAGCGACCAGGACGGCAGCCTTGCGAAGCTTGTGCATGTCATCTCCGGTGGAGTGAGGTGGGGTGCGATCTGTAATCGACCGCCTTCGTACAGTTACGGGAGATTAGTACGAAATACGCTCAAAACACCCGACGACGCGCCGGAATTTCGTGATCTTGTCGGGAAGCATCCTGACGCCGCATCACATGCGAACGGGCCCTTCGGGGACGATCCCGAAGGGCCCGTTGCTGGGCGTCGATGTCTGGCCGTCCGGCGGCCCTAGCGGGAGGTCGCGAGGGCGCTCGAGAGGGCATTCGACTGGCTGTTGGCCTGCGTGCAGTCGATACCCCGGGTCTCGGAGGCGGCGAGCAGGGCAACCGGGGCATTCGCGTTGAGCAGGGACTGCGGGCTGCACTCCTGGTCCGGGTGGAAGAGGTTGTTCTGGTTCGGCGGGGTACCACCCTGCGCCGGGGCCGGCTGGGGGGAGACCTGTGGGTTGATCTGAGGGCTCAGCTGGGGGCTGACCTGCGGGCTGACCTCGGCGCCCCGCTGCGGGGCCGCCTGCCGCTGCGGGGTCGGCGAGCCGTTGGTGTGCGCGGTGGCCTGCGAGTTGGTCCACGAGGCGGCCTGGGCGTCGGGCTGCCCGACGGGCGGCGGAGCAGCACCGTTGTACGCAACGGGAGTGGCGGAGAAACCGGGCCCGGCGCCGATGGCGGACAGACCGCCTGCAGCTGCGACGACGAGCGCGACCTGCTGAAGCTTGCGCATGGAACCCTCGGCCCTTCATTGACCTGTACATGGAACTTATTGAAATGCTGGATGAGCCAGTGCAGTTGTTGCTGTTTTTCTGCCTTGCGCTGCTGCGTTAGACCATCGTTCTGGCCCAGTGGGGAACGAGATGAGTACGCGACCAGTCACGGGATCCGGGGCATGGTCACCCATTTGCCAGAGGGCATGAATCGCCGATCAACCGGGGCCAGATCGGACCGGGAACAAAAGCGGTTAATCCGATGGATGGCAAATGGGTGAGGAAGTTTTGGATCCCGTGACCGGGCCGGAGGAAATATCGTTGCCAGCTGGGAGAGGGCAGCGATCATGAATCAGAGAGGGGCTGTCGGCTCCGGCGTGAAGTCCGCGTGTCAGCCCAGGGATTGCCCTGTTGGGGCGCAGTACGAACATCAGGCTGGGCGCACGCAAGACTGCACCGAATACAACGGATTTCCCTGCACAGGTATTGAAGGGCCGAGAGTTCCATGCGAAAGCTTCACAAGGCCGCGCTCGTCGTAGCAGCGGCCGGCGGTCTGTCCGCCATCGGCGCCGGCGTCAGCCATGCCGACTCTCCCGTCGGGTACAGCGGTGCCCCTCCGGCGCCTGCTTCCCAGTATCCGCCGCCCCAGGCGGCACCCCCGGCGCCCGCTCCGCAGTACCAAGCACCTCAGTACCAAGCACCCCAGGCCCCTGCGCCTGCTCCTCAGTACCAAGCACCCCAGTACCAAGCACCCGCGCCTGCTCCGCAGTACTCAGCACCCCAGCAGAGCGCTCCGCAGGCCGCGGCGACGTCCGGTTCGGCGGGCACCGCGCAAGCCTCCGCTCCACAGCAGTATTCCCAGCCCGTGCCGCAGGCCGCTCCTCAGCAGTATTCCCAGCCGGTGCCGCAGGCCGCTCCCCAGGCGCCCGCCCCGCAGCAGAGCGGTCAGGCCTCCGCCTGGGCCTCGTCGAGTGGCACCGCACACGCCTCCGGCTCGCCGCACGCCTCGCAGCAGTCCGCCCCCCAGCAGCCGGCGCAGGTCATGCCGCAGGTCACCCCGCAGACGGCGCCGCAGGTCATGCCGCAGGTCGCCCCGCACGTCGCCGTACCCCAGGCCTTCAACCCGGAGCCCGCGCCGCGTGTCGCCCCGCAGGTGAACCCGGAGGTGAACCCTCAGGTGAACCCGATCATCAATCCGCTGATCGCGCCGGCCGGCGCACCGCAGGTGTCCCCGCTCGGCCTCGGACAGGTCGCGGCGCCTCCCGTGGGCCAACTCGGTCTGCCCCGAGTCGGCTGATGGCCTCTCAGTTGTCCACCGTCCCAACTCGATCTGCCGCAGACCAGATCCGCTCGATCAACGGAGAAAAAATGCGCAAGCTTCAGAAGGTCGTCATCGTGGGCGCCGTCCTCGGCGGCATCGGCTCCTTCGGTGCCGGCACCGCCCTCGCACACGAGCGGGGGCACGACGGTTTCGACGTCACGCAGGGCATCGAGTGCCGCTCGCACGACATGAACATCGACGTGCTCGGCAGCGTCGGCGCCATCAACGGCCTGCTGGGCAACGCGCTCAACGGCGAGGGAAACCCGGGTGCGCAGCAGTCCCACCTCGGTTCGGACATGGGCTGCAACAGTCAGGCGTTCTGAGCAGCCGCTCTACAGGCCTCTCCCCAAGACCCTCCCCTCTTCGTGTTCTTCGCGGTCCTGCAAAAGGGCCGCTGACCTCCGGGCCCGGTATGACTGCTCCCCTTGGCGATCGGATGACCTGGGGTGGTGTCACCGGGCCCGAGAGGTGCCGTGGAGACGTGACCGTGGCCAGAAACAGCCACGTCGGCCCGACGGCTGTGTGCGTGATGTCGCCGCACCACTTGGTGTTGAGTGCCGACGCGGTGGAGCCCGGTTCATCAGGTCGGCCGGGCACTCGCCGGTCTCCACCACACGGCCGACCGCTGAGCGGGACGACCTCGACGTCCATCGGTCGGCGCAGGCGTGAAAACGGGACCCGGTTCCCGACCGTTGTGCGGTCGGGAACCGGGTCCCGTTCGTGAGTTCCTGGGCGTGGCCGGGGCCTACAGCCCGCCCTCGGACATCCCGTGGACGGCGGGGACCGTGCCCAGCCGCCCCTTCTGGAAGTCCTCGAAGGCCTGCTGGAGTTCCTCGCGGGTGTTCATCACGAACGGGCCGTAGTGCGCCATCGGCTCGCGGATCGGCCGGCCGCCGAGGATGGCGACCTCCAGGGACGGGGTGTTGGAGTCCTGCTGCTCGTCCGCGCGCACGGTCAGCGAGGAGCCCGCGCCGAAGACGGCAGTCTGCCCGGTCTGCACCGGCCGGCGCTCCGCGCCGACGCTGCCGCGCCCGGCCAGCACGTACGCGAGACCGTTGAAGTCCTCGCGCCATGGCAGCGTGAGCTCGGCGCCGGGCGCCACGGTCGCGTGGACCATGGTGATCGGCGTGTGCGTGATGCCGGGACCCTCGTGGCCGTCCAGCTCACCGGCGATGACCCGCAGGAGCGCGCCGCCGTCGGGGGTGGTGAGGAGCTGGACCTGGCCGCCGCGGATGTCCTGGTAGCGCGGAGCCATCATCTTGTCCTTGGCCGGCAGGTTCACCCACAGCTGGAGCCCGTGGAAGAGCCCTCCCGACACGACGAGCGACTCCGGCGGAGCCTCGATGTGCAGGAGGCCCGAGCCCGCCGTCATCCACTGGGTGTCGCCGTTGGTGATGGTGCCGCCACCGCCGTTGGAGTCCTGGTGGTCGAAGATCCCGTCGATGATGTACGTCACGGTCTCGAAGCCACGGTGGGGGTGCCAGGGGGTGCCCTTGGGCTCGCCCGGCGCGTACTCCACCTCGCCCATCTGATCCATCATGATGAACGGATCGAGGTACTTGTAGTTGATCCCGGCGAACGCGCGGCGAACCGGGAAGCCCTCACCCTCGAAACCGCTCGGCGCGGTGGTCACGGCGAGCACGGGACGGGACACGGCCTCCGCCGACGCCGTCACACGGGGCAGGGTCAGCGGGTTCTCGACGGTCACTGCAGGCATGTCGGTACCTCCTTGTGCTCCGAGTTTAGTTGAACGTAGAACTTTCTGCCACCCAGAACACAGAACGCCCGGAGGGCATTCCCTCCGGGCGACCGGTGCGTACATATGGGCACGTACGCGCACATACATGGGCGCGTGTACGTAGCGACCGCGGGTGTCAGCCGTACATGCGGCGCATCGCGAAGTCGACCATCTGCTCGACCGCCTTCGCGTCGAAGACGATGCGGTGCTCGCCCTCCATGTCGAGGACGAAGCCGTAGCCGGTGGGGAGCAGGTCGATCACCTCGGCGCCGGTGATGACGAAGTACTTGGACTCCTTGCCGGCGTACCGGCGCAGTTCCTTGAGCGAGGTGAACATCGGGATCACGGGCTGCTGGGTGTTGTGCAGCGCCAGGAAACCGGGGTTGTCGCCGCGCGGGCAGTAGACCTTGGAGGTGGCGAAGACCTGCTGGAAGTCCTCGGGGGTCAGCGACCCCGTGGTGAACGCGCGTACCGCGTCCGCGAGGGACGGCGGCGAGGGCTCGGGGTAGAGCGGCTGCTGGCCGTAGCCGCCGGGCCCTTGCTGCTGCTGCGGCGGCGGCTGGGGCTGCGCGTACTGCTGCTGGCCCGGTCCCGCGTTCTGGTCGTAGCCGTACATGGGGGCAAGAGTACTGGCGGGGCGGGACGGCCGGACGTCGCACTGGCTTCCGTTCAGGATTTCATCGAAAAGGTGGCGGAGTCCTACGCTCGCGCCCGAATGTAGACCCTGCTCACACTTGGGCGGCTAGGGGTTGCTTCTTATTACCGACGGGTAGCATCATCGTAGCTACTCGTTGGTACGTGAACCAGATACGCACCAGCCGCGAACCAGGTACGAGGAATCACCACCTCCCCGACCCTTTAACGGAGCCGTCGCCATGGGGCACTACAAGTCGAATCTCCGCGACATCGAGTTCAACCTCTTCGAGGTGCTCGGGCGCGACAAGCTGTACGGCACCGGCCCGTTCGCGGAGATGGACACCGAGACCGCCAAGAGCATCCTCGAAGAGGTGACCCGTCTCGCGGAGAACGAGCTGGCGGAGTCCTTCGCGGACGCCGACCGCAACCCACCGGTCTTCGACCCGGAGACCAACACCGCGCCGGTACCCGCGTCCTTCAAGAAGAGCTACCAGGCCTTCATGGACTCCGAGTACTGGCGGCTCGGCCTGCCCGAGGAGATCGGCGGCACGACCGCGCCCCGCTCCCTGATCTGGGCGTACGCGGAGCTGCTGCTCGGCGCGAACCCGGCGGTCTGGATGTACTCGTCAGGACCGGCCTTCGCCGGCATCCTCTTCGACGAGGGCAACGAGGTCCAGAAGCACATAGCGAAGATCGCCGTGGACAAGCAGTGGGGCTCCACCATGGTGCTCACCGAGCCGGACGCCGGTTCGGACGTGGGCGCGGGCCGTACCAAGGCGGTCCAGCAGGAGGACGGCTCCTGGCACATCGAGGGCGTGAAGCGGTTCATCACGTCCGGTGAGCACGACATGTCGGAGAACATCCTCCACTACGTGCTCGCCCGCCCCGAGGGCGCAGGCCCCGGCACCAAGGGCCTGTCCCTCTTCCTCGTACCGAAGTACGAGTTCGACTTCGAGACCGGCGAGCTGGGCGAGCGCAACGGCGTGTACGCGACGAACGTCGAGCACAAGATGGGCCTCAAGGCCTCCAACACCTGCGAGATGACCTTCGGCGACCGCCACCCCGCCAAGGGCTGGCTGATCGGCGACAAGCACGACGGCATCCGCCAGATGTTCCGGATCATCGAGTTCGCGCGGATGATGGTCGGCACGAAGGCCATCTCGACCCTGTCGACGGGCTACCTGAACGCCCTCGAGTACGCCAAGGAGCGCGTCCAGGGCCCCGACCTCGCGCAGTTCATGGACAAGACCGCGCCCAAGGTCACCATCACGCACCACCCGGACGTGCGCCGCTCACTGATGACGCAGAAGGCGTACGCCGAGGGCATGCGCGCCCTCGTACTGCACACCGCGGCGCTCCAGGACGACATCCAGGCCAAGGAGTCCGCGGGCGAGGACACCACCGCGCTCGAGGCCCTCAACGACCTGCTCCTGCCGATCGTGAAGGGCTACGGCTCCGAGAAGGGCTACGAACAGCTCGCCCAGTCCCTGCAGACCTTCGGCGGCTCCGGGTTCCTCCAGGAGTACCCGATCGAGCAGTACATCCGGGACGCCAAGATCGACACCCTGTACGAGGGCACGACCGCCATCCAGGGCCAGGACTTCTTCTTCCGGAAGATCGTCCGCAACCAGGGCGCGGCGCTGAACTCGCTCGCCGAGGACATCAAGAAGTTCCTGGCGCTCGGCACCGGCGGCGAGGAGCTGTCCGGCGCCCGCGAGCACCTCGCCGAGGCGGCCGTCGAGCTGGAGGCCATCGTCGGCCTGATGCTCACCGACCTCGCGGCGACCGAGCAGGACGTCAAGAACATCTACAAGGTCGGGCTCAACACGACCCGGCTGCTGATGGCCTCGGGTGACGTCGTCGTCGGCTATCTGCTGCTGAAGGGGGCCGCCGTCGCCGCCGAGAAGCTGGAGACGGCTCCGGCCAAGGACAAGGCGTTCTACGCCGGCAAGATCGCGGCGGCGAAGTTCTTCGCGGCGAACGTCCTGCCGGGCGTCACCGGTGCGCGCAAGCTCGCCGAGGACGTCGACCTGGACCTGATGGAGCTGGACGAGGCCTCCTTCTAAGCGGTCTCGGGGAGGTGGGGTGCGTTCCCGCGTCGTCCGGTGCGGTGCATCGGCGTGCTGCCGCATCGCCCTCGTACTGGACGTACTTGGGTGATGCGGCAAGGCGGCGAGGTGCCGTGCCGGGCGGCGCGGGGGCGTGCCTCACTTCCCCGAGACCGCTTAGAGGCTTCCGGCACCGCGCTCGACGGGTCGGCCGGGCCCTGAATGTCCGGCCGAGCCCCGTCCGTCCGGTGAGTCCGCCCGATCCATACACCCCATACGAGGGCCCGTTCCCCATCGCCGGGAGCGGGCTCTCGTACGTCGTTAAGGTGAACCCATGCGCACACCCCCACGCTTCGATCGCGGCCACACCGACGACCTCATGACCTTCCTGGCGGCGAGCCCGTCGCCGTACCACGCGGTGGCGAACGCCGCCGAACGGCTGGAGAAGGCAGGCTTCCGGCAGGTCGCGGAGACGGACGCGTGGGACGGGACGAGCGGCGGCAAGTACGTGCTGCGCGGCGGCGCGATCGTGGCCTGGTACGTGCCGGAGGGCGCCGAACCCCACACGGCCTTCCGGATCGTCGGTGCGCACACCGACTCCCCCAACCTGCGGGTGAAGCCGCGCCCGGACAGCGGTGCGCACGGCTGGCGCCAGGTCGCGGTGGAGATCTACGGCGGCCCGCTGCTCAACTCCTGGCTGGACCGGGACCTCGGCCTCGCCGGGCGGCTCTCGCTCCGGGACGGTTCGACGCGGCTGGTGAACATCGACCGGCCGCTGCTGCGGGTCCCCCAACTCGCCATCCACCTGGACCGTTCCGTCACCTCGGACGGCCTCAAGCTCGACAAGCAGAGACACCTCCAGCCCATCTGGGGCATGGGCGACGACGTACGCGACGGCGACCTGATCCGCTTCCTGGAGCGGGAGTCGGGGCTGCCCGAGGGCGAGGCCACCGGCTGGGACCTGATGGTGCACTCCGTGGAACCGCCCGCCTACCTGGGCCGCGACAAGGACCTGGTGGCGGGCCCGCGCATGGACAACCTCCTGTCCGTGCACGCCGGTACGGCGGCGCTGGCGGCCGTCACGACCGCTGAAGCCACCGAACTCCCGTACATCCCGGTCCTCGCGGCGTTCGACCACGAGGAGAACGGTTCGCAGTCGGACACCGGCGCGGACGGGCCGCTGCTCGGCAGTGTGCTGGAGCGTTCCGTGTTCGCCCGCGGGGGGACGTACGAGGACAGGGCGCGCGCCTTCGCCGGTACGGTCTGCCTCTCCTCCGACACGGGTCACGCCGTTCACCCGAACTACGCCGAGCGGCACGACCCGACGCACCACCCGCGCGCGAGCGGCGGCCCGATCCTCAAGGTGAACGTCAACAACCGCTACGCGACGGACGGTTCGGGCCGCGCGGTCTTCGCCGCCGCCTGCGACAAGGCCGGCGTGCCTTTCCAGACCTTCGTCTCCAACAACTCCATGCCCTGCGGCACGACCATCGGCCCCATCACCGCGGCACGCCACGGCATCAAGACGGTCGACATCGGCGTGGCCATCCTCTCTATGCACAGCGCACGTGAACTGTGCGGCGCGGACGACCCGTTCCTGCTGGCGAACGCGTTGGTGGCGTTCTTGGAGGGCTAGAAACGCCAGGCCCTGTTCGTCTGCATGCCCGCGGTGGCGTCGGGTACCCGGGGTGGGCCCGGAACGACACTGTGCTGGTAAGTAACAGGAGGCGACACCCATGGGCCTGGGCGGATGCATCATTCTGATCGCCGCTGGGGCGATCCTCACGTTCGCGACCGACTGGGACATGCAGGGGGTCAACCTCGACCTGGTCGGCATCATCTTCATGCTCGTCGGACTCATCGGCGTGGCGACGTTCAGCAGCATCGCCAAGCGGCGCCGGGTCGTGGTGCCGCCGAACACGCCGGTGATCGACGAGGAGCGGCACCACAACCGGGGCGGGTACAGCGACGGTTACGGCGTCTGACCGGCGCCCGACTGGCGTCCGACCGGCGTCCGACCGGTATGCGGACATGACGCATCGGCAGGTGGCCGACGGACCCAACGACGGACGGCAATAGGGGCACACGCACTGGAGCGGTACAGGACCCCCGGAGCGGTATGCACAGGGCATGCGGAGACAACCTTGAGCATTTCGTAACCGGGGGATTCTTGTGCACTTGTGGGGATGAGGTGAACACTCGGGACCCTGAGGCCCGGGGGGGAAGCAGTGCTGGGCCTTTCCACGAGTACCTCGGGGGGCTCCACGTGCTCGACTCCGCTGCCCCGGCGTCCGCCCTGGCACACGATCCGCGTCGGCAGATATCCGGCCGCCACGCCGCTCGCCGCGCGCACGCCGCCCCCGAGGAACCCGGAAGCATTCCGCGCCTCGCGGCTCTGATACCGGCCCACAACGAGCAGGACCGCATCGCGGCCGCCATCGAGGGCCTGTGGAACCAGACCAGGCGCCCCGACCTTGTCGTGGTCATCGCCGACAACTGCACGGACGACACCGCCGCCGTCTCCGCGGCCCACGGCGCCCAGGTCTTCCACACGCAGGGCAACACCCACAAGAAGGCCGGCGCCCTCAACCAGGCCATCGCCTGGATGCTGCCGCATCTGGACGAGCGCGACCTGCTGCTGGTGCAGGACGCCGACACCGTTCTCAACCCCTGGTTCGCCGAGACCGCCCTCGCCACCTTCAACCGCAAGGTCGGCGCCGTCGGCGGCGTCTTCTACGGCGAGGAGGGCGGCGGCTTCCTCGGCATGCTCCAGCGCATGGAGTTCCACCGCTACGCGTGGGAACTGGAGCGCACCGGCGGCAAGGCACAGGTCCTCACCGGCACCGGCACCATGTTCCGCGCCCGGGTGCTGCGCGAGGTACGCGTCGCTCGCCGCGACGGCGTGATCGGCGGCGGCACGAGCTACTACAGCCTCGCCTCGCTCACCGAGGACGACGAGATGACCAAGGCGGTCAAAACCCTCGGCTACCGCACCATGTCCCCGGCAGGCTGCGCGGTCACCACCGAGGTCATGCCCACCCTGGGCAAGCTGTGGCACCAACGTCTGCGCTGGCAGCGCGGCGCCCTGGAGAACCTGCGCGACTACGGCTGGACCCGGGTCACCGCCCGCTACTTCGCCCAGCAGTTCCTGATGGGCTTCGGCGCACTGTCCTTCCTCGTCTACCTGACCTTCATGATCACGTACACCACGCTGTACGGCTGGCCCGGATTCTCCCCGTTCTGGACCGCGATCGGCCTGATCTTCATGGTCGAGAAGACCGTCTCGGTACGCCGAGCGGGGCCCCGTGCCGTCCTGGTCGCGGCGCTGATGATCCCGGAAATGCTCTACGACCTGTTCCAGCACGCCATCTACCTCACCTCGCTGTGGGGCCTGCTGCGCCGCAGCGAGGAGAAGTGGGTGGCCACGTGAACCGCCCCCCACGCACCAACGCACCACACCACCACGCACCACACCTCTATGACCTCTAAGACCTCTAGGAGAACGACCATGTACGGAAGAGTGATCGGCGCCGGTTCCACCGGTGCGGGCGGTGCCACCCTGGCCGCCACCGGCCTGTGGATGAACAGCATGGCCCTGATGGTCACGGCCACCACGCTGGTGGCCGCGGGTGTGGCCCTGTACAAGCTGGCCCCGCGCCCGCGCCGCCGCTGACCGGGAGGGCGCGGAGGGAGGCTGCCCGCGCGGCCGTCTCCCCCGCCACGCTCCACCGGCGTTTCTCCGCGCAGATGGGGACGACTCCACTCGCCTGGCTCACCGGGGAGCGGGTGGCGCTGGCGTGCCGACTGATCGAGCGCGCTGAGGAGCGGCTCGACGTGGTGGCCAGAAGAGCGGGCTGGGCACGGCCGCGAACCTACGCGCACGACTGCGCCGCGAGACAGGACTCAGCCCGTCGGCCTATCGGCGGCGTTTCGGACCGTCCGCCGGGGAAGCCCTGACCGTATGAGATTCCAGGTACGCGACCGGCTCCTCGGCTTCGGTGAGGACTACTGGATCGAGGACGACCGCGGCGACAGGGCGTTCCTCGTCGACGGCAAGGCGATGCGGCTGCGGGACACCTTCGAGCTGAAGGACACGCACGGGCGCGTCCTCATCGACATCCGTCAGAAGATGCTCGCCCTGCGGGACACGATGGTCATCGAGCGGGACGGTGAGCCGCTGGCGACCATCCGGCGTAAGCGCCTGTCGTTGCTGCGCAACCACTACCGCGTGGCCCTCGCCGACGGCACCGAGCTCGACGTCAGCGGCAAGATCCTCGACCGCGAGTTCACCGTCGAGTACGACGGGGAGCTGCTGGCGCACATCTCGCGACGGTGGCTGCGGGTGCGGGAGACGTACGGCGTCGAGGTCGTACGGGACGACGCGGACCCGGCGCTGCTGATCGCGGTGGCTGTGTGTGTCATCCACCTCGCGGAGAAGGAGCGGGAGGAGGACTGAGCGCTCCGCTGGAAGAACGGTGATGCTGTGTCGATATGCGGCTCCGCCGCGTGCGCGGGCCGGTGGGGGCGCAGGCCGGTGAGGGCGCGGACCGGTGAGGGCTGGTCGCTCCCCCACTCTCGGCTCCTCCCCCCGCGCCCCGTACGGGGCGCGGTACCGCACCGAACTTGGCCAAGGCCGCTTGGAGGAGGACCAGGGGGCTAACGCCGGGGGGCGTCGAGGCCCAGCAGCCGGTCCTTCAGCGCCGGGAACTGTTCCCGCGTCACGCCGACCTTCGCCGGGTCGAACTCCACGGTGAGGATCTCCTCGTCCGAGCCCGCCTCCGCGAGGACCTCGCCCCACGGATCGACCACGATCGAGTGACCGGCCTGCGGAACTCCCGCATGAGTGCCGGCCGTTCCACACGCGAGGACGTACGCCTGGTCCTCGATCGCCCGGGCCCGGGCGAGCAGGGTCCAGTGCGAGCGGCGGCGCTCGGGCCAGCCCGCCGGGACGACGAGCGTCTCGGCGCCCGCGTCGACGAGCCCGCGGAAGAGCTCGGGGAAGCGGAGGTCGTAGCAGGTGGCGAGCCCGAGCGTGGTCGACGGCAGCCGTACGGTGACGAGTTCGGAGCCCGCGCCCATCAGCACGGCCTCGCCCTTGTCGAAGCCGAAGCGATGGATCTTGCGGTACGCGGCGGCCAGTTCGCCGGAGGGGGAGAAGACGAGGGAGGTGTTGTAGAGAGGGCCGTCAAGGGGACCATCACCCGCGCCGGAGCTGCCGCCGGATGCGGCCCGTTCCGGGTCGGATGCGGCACGTTCCGCGTCGGATGCGGCACGTTCCGGGATCGATCCCGCGTGCAGCCATACGCCCGCGTCGCTCGCCGCCTTGGCCATCACCTCGTACGTGGGCCCTTCGAGCGGCTCGGCCTCGGCGCCGAACGACTCGTACGCGAAGGCGCCGGTCGTCCACAGCTCGGGCAGAACGACGAGATCGGCACCGGCTTGTTCGCGTACCAGCGAGGCGACGCGCTGCCTGCGAGCGGGTACCGATTCGCCCTCAACCACGGCGATCTGGAGGAGAGAGGCGCGCACACTACCACCGTCCTGGCATTCGAGCCTTTGATACGGGCCTACGATCGTCACACGAAAGCACTGCCGGGGTGCCTCTCAGCAGCGTAACTTAGCGTCCCAAGACACCCGCTGCCCGTGCACTGCCCGCGTCCAACCGCCCGAGGGGTCCCGTTCCGTGAGTCTGCATCCCAGCCTTCAGTCCTACGCCGACGCCTGGACCCACTCCACCGATGCGATATCCGAGTTGGTGTCGCCGCTGGTGGAGGGTGAGTGGAACCGGCGGACGCCCTGCCCAGGCTGGTCGGTGCGCGACATCGTCTCGCATGTCATCGGCCTGGACTGCGAGATGCTGGGCGACCCGCGGCCGATCCACACCCTCCCCCGCGACCTGTACCACGTGACGAACGAGCACCAGCGGTACATGGAGATGCAGGTCGACGTACGCCGTCACCACACCGCGCCGGAGATGACCTCCGAGCTGGAATACACGATCATCCGCCGCAACCGTCAGCTGCGGAACGAGTCGCGGCAGCCGGACACCCTGGTACGCGGCCCGCTCGGCACCCAGATCACCCTCGAAGAGGCCATGCGCAACCGGGCGTACGACGTCTGGGTGCACGAGCAGGACCTGCGCACCGCCCTCGGCCGGCCGGGCAACCTCGACTCGCCGGGCGCGTACGTCGCCCGCGACGTGCTGCTCGGCAGGCTGCCGAAGGTCGTCGCCAAGGACGCGGGCGCGCCGCCGAACTCGGCGGTCGTCTTCGACGTCCACGGGCCCGTCGAGTTCATGCGCACGGTCCGCGTCGACGCCGAGGGCCACGGTTCGATAGACGGCACCCCGTCCCTGGGCCCGGCCGCCACCCTCACCCTCGACTGGGAGACGTACTTCCGGCTGGCCTGCGGCCGGGTGACACCGGAGGCGGTGGCGGACCGCCTGAAGACCGAGGGCGACCCGGAGCTGACGGCGGCGATCCTGAGGTGGTTCGCGGTCACGCCGTAGCGCGGATGCCGGGGGGCGTGGTCCGTTTCTCCGCCCCCCGTCGCCTCCGCCCCGCCCCGGGTGCCTACACAGGAACGTGCACCGTCTCCACCCGACTGGCCACCAGCCGCTCCCGCTCCCGCCGGGCCGCCTGCTTCCTCAGCCGCAGGATCTGGCTGAGGCCGAGCGCCTGGAGGACGAACACAGCGGAGAACGCGACCGTGTAGTCGTCCCCGCCGGCGTCCAGGAGCACCCCGATCGCGAACAGGGTCGTCATGGAGGCGACGAAACCGCCCATGTTGGTGATACCGGAGGCGGTGCCCTGACGCTCGGGCGGGTTCGCGGGGCGGGCGAAGTCGAAGCCGAGCATCGACGCGGGCCCGCAGGCACCGAGGACCGTGCACAGCACGATCAGCAGCCACATCGGCGCCCGGTCGGCGGGATAGGCGAGCGCGGCGCCCCACACGACGGCCGTCGACAGCACCGTGCCGAGCGCCAGCGGCAGCCGCGCCGCGTGGTGCCGGGCGACGACCTGCCCGTACACCAGGCCGATGGCCATGTTGGAGAGCACGACGAGCGTGAGGAGTTCCCCGGCCGTCGCCCGCGACAGGCCCTGTGCCTCGACGAGGAACGGCATCCCCCACAGCAGCAGGAACACCATCGCCGGGAACTGGGTCGTGAAGTGCACCCACATCCCGAGCCGGGTGCCGGGCTCCCGCCAGGAGGCCGCGATCTGCTTGCGTACGTACGCGGCTCCCTGGTGCGGGAAGGGCTCCGGCTCGTGTCCCTCGGGGTGGTCCTTCAGGAACAGCAGCATCAGTACGAGGACGACGACACCGGCGAGCGCGCTGCCCGCGAAAGCGGCCGTCCAGCCGACACCGCTCAGCAGGCGGGCCAGGACCAGCGTCGAGACGAGGTTGCCCGCCATGCCGACGAGCCCCGCGAGCTGCGCGACCATCGGCCCGCGCCTGGCCGGGAACCAGCGCGAGCCCAGCCGCAGCACGCTGATGAAGGTCATCGCGTCACCGCACCCGAGCAACGCGCGCGAGGTCAGCGCCATCTCGTACGAGGGCGAGAACGCGAAGCCCAACTGCCCGGCCGTGAACAGGATGACGCCGATGGTCAGCACCTTCTTGGTGCCGAGCCGGTCGACCATCAGGCCGACGGGGATCTGCATGCCCGCGTAGACGAGGAGTTGGAGGATCGAGAAGGTCGAGAGGGCGGAGGCGTTGACGTGGAAGCGGTCGGCGGCGTCGAGGCCGGCGACCCCCAGGGACGTACGGAAGATGACCGCGACGAAGTAGACGGCGACGCCGACCGACCAGACGGTGACGGCTCGCCGGCCGCCGGGCGGATCGCCGGGCAGGCTCAGCGCGGACGACGAAGACGATGAGGACGAGCTCATCGGACGTCACCCCGCGCCAGGCTGGAGAACCAGCTGACGTGCCGGTGGACCAGGTCCACGGCCGCTTCCCCGTCGCCGGACCGCAGCGCGTCGAGGATCTCCTTGTGCTCGATGAGCGTCTTGGTGATCCGGTCGGGGTGGGCGTGCATCACGGCGACGCCCATCCTCAACTGCCGGTCGCGCAGCTGGTCGTAGAGCCGGGAGAGGATCTCGTTGCCCCCGCTGCGGACGATCTCGGCGTGGAAGCAGCGGTCGGTGACGGCGGCTCCCGCCAGGTCTCCGGCCGCGGCCTGCTCCCGCTGCTTCTCCAGAAGCTCGGTGAGGCGCTCGATGAGCGCGGGCGAGGCCGGCACCGCCTTGCGGACCGCGTGCTCCTCGACGAGCTGGCGGGTCTCCACCACGTCCGCGATCTCCTGCGCGGAGACGGGCAGCACCAGGGCGCCCTTCTTCGGGTAGAGCCGGATCAGACCCTCGACCTCCAGCTTGAGCAGCGCCTCGCGCACCGGCGTCCGCGATACCCCGACGGCCTCGGCCAACTCACCCTCGGTGAGCAGCGTCCCGCCCTCGTAACGGCGTTCCAGCACTGCTTGCTTGACGTGGGCGTAGACGCGGTCGGCGGCGGGCGGTTGCTTCACGACCAAAGACATGGCGACAGCATAGATACAACACGTACGCATCTGTCGCGGCGGTCCATGATGTGGACCTCGGCGTGAACCCCGACACGAATCCCCGCGCGAACCCCGATGAACCAACTGCACATCCATTTGTGCTACCTACGTGTCTCACGAGAAGGTGGCACTCTCAAGTGGCCGCCCTCCTGGGGCATTTCGCACCCGCTCGGTGCTTTCAACTTAATCGGGGTAATCAACTTGAATACCGGCATAAAGGGCGTACGGGTTCGCAGAGCTGCCGCTGTGGTCATCACCACCGGAGCCGTGCTCGCGACCGGAGCCCTCGGCGTGGCTCCCGCGAACGCGCTCACCAAGCCCACGATCGCTGGCAAGGGCGGCTTCGTGATGAACAGCGGCACGGGCACGACGCTGTTCACCAAGGCCGCGGACACGCGCCTCTCCACGGGCTCGACCACGAAGATCATGACCGCGAAGGTCGTGCTGTCGCAGCCGAACCTCAACCTGGACGCCAAGGTCACGATCCAGAAGGCGTACAGCGACTACATCGTCTCCAGGAACGCCTCGTCCGCCCGGCTGATCGTCGGCGACAAGGTCACCGTCCGCCAGCTCCTCTACGGCTTGATGCTGCCGTCCGGCTGTGACGCCGCGTACGCGCTCGCCGACAAGTTCGGCACCGGCACCACGCGAGCCGCCCGCGTGAAGTCGTTCATCGGCAAGATGAACACGCAGGCCAGGAGCCTCGGCCTGACGAACACGAAGTTCGACTCGTTCGACGGCATCGGCAACGGTTCCAACTACTCCACGCCGCGCGACCTGACGAAGATCGCCCGCAGCGCGATGAAGAGCGCCAACTTCCGCGCAATCGTGAAGACGAAGTCGTACACGGCGAGGACCGTGACGAAGACCGGCGGCACCCGCACGATGGCCGCGTGGAAGAACACCAACGGCCTGCTCGGTACTTACACCGGCACGATCGGCGTGAAGACCGGCTCCGGCCCGGAGGCCAAGTACTGCCTGGTCTTCGCCGCCACCCGCAACGGCAAGACCGTCATCGGCACGGTCCTCGCCTCCACGTCCATCTCGGCCCGCGAGTCGGACGCGAAGAAGATGATGAACTACGCGTTCGCCAGGTAGGTACGGGCATACGAGAAGGGGCTGGCCGCGATGAGCGGCCGGCCCCTTCGGCTTGGAACGCCGAGAGATTATCGAGACCGTAACTGGAGCTTACGGTCTCGGCATTCCCGCAGGTAGAGAGTGTGCGCTCTCCGTGATGCACATACCGCTCTCCCTTCGCAGCGGAACCGGCGCTCATCCCTCGCAATCGTGAACATCCTTACGCCGGCTGGCATATTCGATTTCCTCCGCTTTACGTTCCGCAGCGGAGGTGGTTCACATGATCGAACCCAGCAAGCACCAGCCCAACCCGGCCGCACAGCGCGATGCGATCGACATCAGCGACTTCGTCTACGCGGCCACGGGAGCCCGGATCCGCCGACTGACGATGCCGGACGGGGCCCATTGGTTCCCGGCAGCGGATGTCTGCAAGCAACTGGGGCACAGCAACTCTAGGCAAGCACTCTCAGACCATCTTCCCGAGGAGCACCGAGACATTCTCGAGACCGTAAGTGGAGCTTACGGTCTCGGCATTCCCGCAGGTCGAGAGTGGCGCCGAGACCTGAATCTCATCGACCTCCAGGGTCTGATTCTTCTCGTCAACGCCTGTACCAAGCCCGCCTGCGCGCCCTTCAAGCAGTGGGTCGCCGAAGTGATAGAGACCGTTCAGCGAGAGGGTTCCTACACCCTTGAGGAGGCCGAGGTACAACCCGCGGACCCGGCCGCCCCCATCGCGTACGCCATGCCCGAGCAGGTCGCCGAGGCCATCGTCCGGCTCGAAGAGCGCAACCTTCAGGCGGACGAGCAACTCGCCGTCGCACAGCACGAATCACTCGCCCTGCAACGGGAAACGCTGGAGACCCAGCGGACCATGGTGGAAACGCAGCGAACCATGGCGGAGATGCAGCACACCGTGGTGGACATGCAGCGGACCATCATCGAGATGCAGCGCGAGACCCTCACCGCGCAGCAAGCCATCGCCCAGGCCATGGAACGCATCGCGAACCGGCTCGACACCCTGGCCCTCGACCGTCCGGCACCCACCGCCGCCTTGTCCGCGAATCCGACCACTGAGGCCGTACTGGCCGACTGGCGGCAGCGGTTGTCCGTGACGGCGGACGTCTGGGCGGTGGCCGTGGTGATCGCCCCGGTCCTCGTCGAGGAGGGGGAACTGCGCCAGCCGCTCGAATCGATCGCGGCCCGTACCGGACTGTCGGTACACCGCGTCAACGAATGTCTCCGTCTGCTGCGTAAGCACTCCTGCATCCACTCGCGGGGCGGGACGGAGGACGGGGCACCGGTGTACGTGCTCAACCCGTCCTGATCCGGGCCCGCGAGAGCGGGAACCGACAAGAAGACCCAGCAAGAAGACCGACAAGAAAAAGAGGGCGCCGCAACTCGAACTTGCGGCGCCCTCTTTCGCGTTCAACCTATCCGGCCGAAGGCCTCACGCCCAAGTAATCAGCCGCTTCGGCTGCTCCAGGATCGCCGCCACGTCGGCCAGCACCTTGGAGCCCAGTTCGCCGTCGACCAGCCGGTGGTCGAAGGACAACGCAAGCGTGGTGACCTGGCGGGGCTTGACCTTGCCCTTGTGGACCCACGGCTGCAGCTTGATCGTGCCGACGGCGAGGATCGCGGACTCGCCGGGGTTGAGGACCGGGGTGCCGGTGTCGACGCCGAAGACACCGACATTGGTGATCGTGACCGTGCCGCCCTGCATACCGGCCGGGGAGGTCTTGCCCTCGCGGGCGGTCGACACCAGCTCGCCCAGCGCTTCGGCGAGTTGGGGGAGCGTCTTGGTGTGCGCGTCCTTGATGTTCGGGACGATGAGGCCGCGCGGGGTGGCCGCCGCGATGCCCAGGTTCACGTAGTGCTTCTGGACGATCTCCTGGTTGGCCTCGTCCCAGGACGCGTTGACCTCGGGATTGCGCCTGATCGCGACGAGCAGTGCCTTGGCGATCAGCAGGAGGGGGTTCACGCGGAGACCCGCGAACTCCTTGTCCTGTTTGAGTTCCTCGATGAGCTTCATCGTGCGTGTCACGTCGACCGTCACGAACTCCGTGACGTGCGGCGCCGTGAACGCCGACCCCACCATCGCGGCGGCGGTCGCCTTGCGGACGCCCTTGATCGGGATACGGGTCTCACGGGCGCCGTCGTACGTCACGACCGGAGCCGGTGCCTGGGCGGGAGCACGCGCGGGTGTGGGCGTGGGCGCTTCCGTTGCCGCGGGCTCCGGAGCGGAGGCCACCGCCGCGTGCACGTCCTCGCGCGTGATGATGCCGTCCGGCCCCGACGGCGTGACCGTCGCCAGGTCGACGCCGAGGTCCTTGGCGAGTTTGCGCACAGGAGGCTTGGCGAGGGGGCGGGCCGCCGGGGGCGTATGCCCGTTCAGCTCGCTCTGGATCGCCGCGGCCGCCGGAGCCGCCGTGGCCGCCTCGGGTTGCTGGGCGGGGACTCCCTTACGGGGACGGCGTTTCGTGGAGGCCTCTGAGACCCCGTACCCGACGAGAACCGGCGTGCGACCCTCGGGCTTGGGCTTCTGCTGGGGCTCCCGAGCGGGTGCTTCGGCCGGGGCCGGAGACTCCTGAGCCGGAGATTCCTGCGCCGGATCCTGCTGAGCAGGTGCTTCCCGCGCCGGCACCTCGGGCTCCATGGCCGGAGCGGTCCCGCCGGCCACGTCCACCGCGATGATCACCTGGCCGACGTCCACGGTCGTCCCTTCGGGGAAGCGCAGGTCACGCACCACCCCGTCGAAGGGAATCGGCAGCTCGACCGCGGCCTTGGCGGTCTCGACCTCGCACACCACCTGCCCGTCGGTGACCGTGTCACCGGGCTGGACGTACCACTTGAGGATCTCCGCCTCGGTCAGACCTTCACCCACGTCGGGCATCTTGAACTCGCGCAGTCCCGAGGCGTTCTCGGTCATCGTCGTCACGAACCTCTCCCTCAGTACGCCAGCGAGCGGTCGACGGTGTCGAGCACGCGGTCCAGGCCCGGCAGGAACTCGTCCTCCAGCCGCGCCGGCGGATACGGCGCGTGATAGCCGCCGACCCGCAGGACGGGCGCCTCCAGGTGGTAGAAGCACCGCTCCGTGATCCGGGCGGCGATCTCCGCACCCGTACCCAGGAACACCGGAGCCTCGTGCACCACGACCAGGCGGCGGGTCTTCTCGACCGAGACCTGGATGGAGTCGAAGTCGATGGGGGACATGGAGCGCAGGTCCAGAACCTCGAGGGACTTGCCCTCTTCCTGGGCGGCGGCCGCGACCTCCTGGCAGACCTTCACCATCGGCCCGTATGCGGCCAGCGTCAGGTCGCTGCCCTCGCGCACCACGCGGGCCTTGTGCAGCGGCCCGGGGATCGCGTCCGTGTTGACCTCTGACTTGTCCCAGTAGCGCCGCTTCGGCTCGAAGAAGATCACCGGGTCGTCGCTCTGGATGGCCTGCTGCATCATCCAGTAGGCATCGCTCGCGTTCGAGGGAGAAACCACCTTCAGGCCCGCCACGTGCGCGAACAGGGCCTCCGGCGACTCGGAGTGGTGCTCGACGGCGCCGATCCCGCCACCGTACGGAATGCGGATGACGACCGGCAGCTTGATCTTGCCGAGCGCCCGCGCGTGCATCTTCGCGAGCTGCGTGACGATCTGGTCGTAGGCCGGGAAGACGAAGCCGTCGAACTGGATCTCCACGACGGGCCGGTAGCCGCGCAGCGCGAGGCCGATCGCCGTGCCGACGATGCCCGATTCGGCGAGCGGGGTGTCGATGACCCGGTCCTCGCCGAAGTCCTTCTGCAGGCCGTCGGTGACCCTGAAGACGCCGCCGAGTTTGCCGACGTCCTCGCCCATGATCAGGACCTTGGGGTCGGCGTCGAGGGCCGTGCGCAGCGACTCGTTGATCGCCTTGGCCAGTGCCAGCTTTTCCGCTGCCATCGTTACTTGCCCTCCCCTTCGTCCGCGAACGACGCCTGATAGGCGGCGAACTGGGCCCGCTCCTCGTCGACGAGCGCGTGCCCGTCCGCGTACACGTTCTCGAAGATGGCGAAGTGGTCCGGGTCCGGCATGGCACGTACCACTTCGCGCACTCGCCTTCCCAACGCCTCGCTCTCGGCTTCGAGTTCCGCGAAAAATCCCTCATCCGTGTCAGTTTCGGACTCGAGATACGTGCGCAGGCGCAGGATCGGGTCCTTCGCCTCCCACGCCTCGCGCTCCTCGTCGGCCCGGTACTTGGTCGGGTCGTCGGAGGTGGTGTGCGCACCCATGCGGTACGTGTACGCCTCGACGAGCGTGGGCCCCTCGCCCCGGCGGGCCCGCTCCAGGGCCCACTTGGTGACGGCCAGGCAGGCGAGTACGTCGTTGCCGTCGACGCGGACGCCCGGGAAGCCGTAGCCCTGCGCACGCTGGTAGAGCGGAACGCGGGTCTGCTTCTCGGTGGGCTCGGAGATGGCCCACTGGTTGTTCTGGCAGAAGAAGACGACGGGCGCGTTGTAGACGGCGGAGAAGGTGAACGATTCAGCGACGTCGCCCTGGCTTGAGGCGCCGTCCCCGAAGTACGCGATCACGGCCGAGTCGGCGCCGTCCTTGGCGACGCCCATCGCGTAGCCGGTGGCGTGCAGCGTCTGCGAGCCGATGACGATCGTGTAGAGGTGGAAGTTGTTGCTGTTGGGGTCCCAGCCGCCGTTGTTCACGCCCCGGAACATGCCGAGCAGGTTGGTCGGGTCGACCCCGCGGCACCAGGCGACGCCGTGCTCGCGGTAGGTCGGGAAGACGTAGTCGTCCTCGCGGGTGGCCCGCCCTGAGCCGATCTGGGCGGCCTCCTGGCCGAGCAGCGAGGCCCACAGGCCCAGCTCACCCTGACGCTGCAGGGAGGTGGCCTCGGCGTCGAAGCGTCGCGTGAGCACCATGTCGCGGTAGAGGCCGCGGAGCTCTTCGGGGGTGATGTCGGCGACGTACTCGGCGTACTCGGCGTACTTCGCGTTCTTGACGCGCTTGCCCTCAGGGGTCAGCAACTGTACGAGTTCGGGCTGGGCGCCCGGCGTCTTCTTCGCAGCGGTGCGCTTGGTACCGGCGCTGCGTCGCGGCTTGCGCGCGGCAGTGCTCTCCACGGTCACGTGTGCTCCTCCGTCGGTCCGGCCCCCGGGGTGGCCGGGTGACCAGTGCGGCTCGCCTGTTCCAGTCCCGTGCACGGGGTGGGTGCCCTCGGCCGGGAACAGGCGTGACAGGTGCCCCGGCGAGCGCCCTGCAACAATCACGTTACCCAGTGCTCCACATTTCTGTGAAACCCCTCCTGACCTGCGTTTTTGCTTGGATTTCCAACTACTTTTAATCGGATTTCCGAATACTTTGCGCCGGTCGGGAACAGTCGCTGGTCAGAGCACTGGTTTCAGCCTTGCAGGGGGCCGGAACACCGGCACGTTATCCCGGTGACCCCGGACTCGGGAAGGGTTCGGCTGGGCGGGTGAAGAGATCACGTATGAGGCTTGCTCCGTGCACGTAGACGTAAAAATCAGTGTATTTCTCCCCGCTGACCACGAGGTCGTACGCCGCGGGGTTCACGAGCCGCTCTCGGCCGAGGATGACCTCGAGGCGGTCGGCGAGGCCGGTACGGCGGCCGACGCGCTGGCGGGATTCCGGCCACACGCCCGTACGCCGTTCGTGCGGACCGCGGGTCGGCACGTAGGCCGCCGAACCGACCACCCGGTCCATCCGGGGATCGGATCGACCCCGCAGTTCGCCATCGCGCGTCCCACGGCGCCCTTCACGGACGGTGCCATGGAGAGCCAGTTCCAGCACGTCCTGTGATAGAAGACGACTGTCTGTGACAAGCGCGAGGTCAGAGGCCCGAATCGTGCCCTAACATCTGGCGCGTGCCGCGCTCATCTGTACCACCCCCTCTGTCTCATGCGCCCCCTTTGGGTGCCCTTCTACGCCAGTACGCCGCAGGGTCCGCGCTGACCTGCGACCCCGTCGACCAGGGGCTGCTCAACCGCGGATACCGGCTCTCCACGACACGCGGCCGGTACTTCCTGAAGCACCACTTCGACCCCGAGACCGCCGATCCCGCGGCGATCGCCCGCCAGCACCACGCCACCCAGCGCCTCGCGGACCTCGGAATCCCGGTCGCCCCGCCACTGACCGGCACCGACGGGCGAACGGTCGCCGTAGTCGGCGGCCACGCCTACGCGCTGCACCCCTGGGTCGACGGTCGCCACCAGCACGGGGGCCAGCTCACGCCGGAACAGTGCGGACGGCTTGGGGCGCTGCTGGGCGTCGTCCACGCGAGTCTGGAGCGGGTGATGCCGACGGAAGGACGAGCGCCGGCGAAACCGGCGGACGGCGCCGACCCCGCCGACACCTTCGCACTCATCGACGACCTGCTCGCCCGGGTACGCCGCCACCGCCCGGCGGACGCCTTCGACGAACTGGCCCGCCACCGCCTCCTGGAACGACGCGTCCTCCTGGAACGGCACGCGGACCGACGGCCCCCGCGAGGCGGCTCCGTGGGCTGGGTGCACGGGGACTTCCACCCCTTCAACGTGCTCTACAGGGGAGACGCTCCCGCCGCGATCGTCGACTGGGACCGCCTCGGCGTCCAGCCGCGGGCCGAGGAGGCGGTACGCGCCGCGGTGATCTTCTTCGTACGTCCCGCCGGCGCGCTCGACCTGACGAAAGTACGGGCCTACGCGCGCGCGTACCGGCGTTCCGCGCGGGCCACCCCGTCCGAGCTCTCGACCGCCGTGCACCGGGTGTGGTGGGAGCGGCTCAACGACTTCTGGATACTGCGCTGGCACTACGAGCGCGGGGACACCCGTGCCGACCCGCAGTTTCCGGCGGCCTCCGCGCTGGCGGTGTGGTGGACACGCGAGTACGACGCGGTCTGCGAGGCGTTCGTGGGGTGACACACAGGTGACGACGCTCAGTCGTGAAACTCGTGGAAGTCGTGAAGCTCGTGAAAGTCGCGGAAGTCGTGAAACGGCACGCGCGCGTGGAGCCCGTTTTCGAGCTCCACGCGCGCGTGGGATGTTCGTGGAACCGGCCGAGGGGTCAGCCGACGCCGCCGTCTTCCTCCCCCGTGGCACCGCCGTTGCCACCCGTGTCCGTCGGCTCGGGCGGATCGCTCGTCGGAGTCGTCTCCTCGTCCGTCGGTTCCGTGGGGGTTGGCGCCGAGGACGTCGGCTTGTCCGAGGGCTCCGTCGGTGTGGCCGATGGCGTGTAGCTCGGCGATGGTGTGGACGAAGGCGTGTAGTCCGGGTCGGTGCCCGTGTCGGTGCTGTCGTCCGAGGAGTCGTCCGTCTCCTCGTCGGTGGCGGTCTCGCTCGGCGTCGTCTCCGCTGTGGTCGGCGAGGTGGTCGGCGACTGCGTCGTACCGGTCCCGCCGCCGCCCCCGTTGTCGCCGCTCTGAAGCGCCAGCGCGACCCCCGCCGCTATGGCGACCACCGCGAGGACCGCAAGAATCCACAGCTTGCCGCGGCCGCTGCCCCGGTTGCCGCGTCCCTCGAAGCCGCCGTCGTCCCCGCCGCCGCGGCCCGGCGGCAGGATCGGTGACGGGATCTGCGTGGTGCCCTCGCCCGGGTGCGGCAGCCCCGCCGCGCCGAGGCCCATGGCCGGGGTCCGCTGGCCCTGGTGCATCTCCACGTGGCCGGTGTTCCAGGTGCCGGTGTGGCCGCCCTGGTCGTACAGCATCTGCAGCCCGTACTGGACGAGCCCGCGCATCTCCTCGGCGGTCTGGAACCGGTCGTCCGGCTCCTTCGCGAGCGAGCGCATGACCAGGCCGTCCAGCTCCGGCGGCGCCGCGTCCGAGACCTCGGACGGGGGCACCGGGATGTCCTGGACGTGCTGGTAGACCACCGAAAGCGGAGTCTCGCCCGTGAACGGCGGCCGCAGTGCGAGGAGTTCGTAGAGCAGGCAGCCCGTGGCGTACAGGTCGCTGCGGTGGTCGACCGCCTTGCCGAGCGCCTGCTCGGGCGACAGGTACTGGGGTGTGCCCATGACCATGCCTGTTTGAGTCATGGTCGACTGGGCGCCGTGCAGGGCGCGCGCGATGCCGAAGTCCATCACCTTGACCGCACCGGTCTGGGTGATGATCACGTTCGCGGGCTTGATGTCACGGTGCACGATGCCGTGCTGGTGCGAATAAGCAAGCGCTTCCAGCACACCGGAGACGATGATCAGCGCCTGCTCGGGCCCGGGGGCCTCCGCGTTGATCAGCAGGTCGCGGATCGTGCGGCCCTCGACGAGCTCCATCACGATGTACGGGACGACCTGGTGACCGACCACGTCCTCGCCGGAGTCGTAGACCGCCACCACCGCGTGGTGGTTGAGGCCGGCCACCGACTGGGCCTCGCGGGTGAATCGGGCCTTGGACACCGGGTCCTCGGCCAGATCGGAACGGAGCAGCTTGACCGCGACCGTACGTCCAAGACGTACGTCCTCGGCGCCGAACACCTCGGCCATGCCGCCCCGGCCGAGTCTGTGGGTCAGCCGATACCGGCCGTCCCCGACCAGCCCGCCGTTACCCCACATCTCCGGCGCATCTGACATACCGCCGCCAGTCGCCTCGGGGTCGGACGGGCCCTGAGCGCGCTGCTGCTGTGCCATCAGTCCTCGCCGTCGTTTTCTGTCCGCACTGTCGGAGTACGCGCGGTGGTTGTTACGGTCTCCGTCGGGCCACGCTACAGCCTCCGCGTGAGAGCACGCCCCGAGATGGACCGGCCATCAAACCCACAGCCGGTCCGCGGAAGCAAATTCCGTGTACCGGCCGCACAGCACCTGTAACGCTTCCGCGACTCTTCTTTCGCGTACGGTCACGGAACGGGCACCGAGCTTGACGTGTCAGTGCCCTCCGGCAGACTTGGCCGAATAACACTAAGGATCACCGGCCGCGGGGGCACGTCACAGCTTTCGCCCGCGTGACGGCGTACGCCGATGGGGGACGCAGAAACATGAGCCAGGACGGCGCACACGGCCGGTACGCAGGGCGTTCGGTCGCCGGCGGGCGCTACCAGCTGCGCGACTTGCTCGGCGAGGGCGGCATGGCCTCGGTGCATCTCGCGTACGACTCGGTGCTCGACCGGCAGGTCGCGATCAAGACACTGCACACCGACCTCGGCCGGGAGCAGGCCTTCCGCGAGCGCTTCCGCCGCGAGGCCCAGTCGGTGGCCAAGCTCACGCACACCAACATCGTCTCGGTCTTCGACACCGGCGAGGACGATCTGGACGGGGTGACGACTCCGTACATCGTCATGGAGTACGTCGAGGGCCGCCCGCTCGGTTCGGTCCTCGACCAGGACATCGCGCAGTACGGGGCGATGCCCGCCGACACGGCCTTGAAGATCACCGCGGACGTTCTGGCGGCGCTGGAGATCAGCCACGAGATGGGCCTGGTCCACCGCGACATCAAGCCGGGCAACGTGATGATGACGAAGCGGAACGTCGTCAAGGTGATGGACTTCGGCATCGCCCGCGCCATGCAGTCCGGTGTCACGTCGATGACGCAGACCGGCATGGTCGTCGGCACCCCGCAGTACCTCTCCCCGGAGCAGGCCCTCGGCCGGGGTGTGGACGCCCGCTCCGACCTGTACTCCGTCGGCATCATGCTGTTCCAGCTGGTCACCGGGCGGCTGCCGTTCGAGGCGGACTCACCGCTGGCCATCGCGTATGCGCACGTCCAGGAAGAGCCCGTCACGGCCTCCTCGATCAACCGCTCGCTGCCGCCGGCCGTGGACGCGCTGATCGCCCGCGCGCTGAAGAAGAACCCGAACGAGCGTTTTGTGAACGCCGAGTCGATGCGCGACGAGTGCCTGCGCGTGGCCCAGTCCTTCCAGGCCGCGCCACCGATCATCGTGCCGGGCGCACGGACGTCGAGCGGCGCCGGTGTCGGCTCCGCCGTGTTCCCGCCGGTCGACCAGTCGGCTCAGGGGCCCGTGGGGAACGTACAGACGCCGTACCAGCCGGGTCCGTACGCGCCGCAGCAGGGCTACTCGACCCCCGCGCCTGCGCCCGCCCCCGCCCCGTCGTACGGCTATCCGCAGCAGAGCGGCTACCAGACACCGGCCCAGACCGCCCCGTACACCCCGCAGCAGGGTTACTCGACTCCGGCGCCGTACACGATCTCGCCGCAGCCCACGACCCCCGCCTCCGGCGTGGGAGGCGGTGGGGGCGGTGGCGGAGGCAAGAGCAATGTGCCGGTGATCGTTGGCTCGATCATCGTCGCGCTCGCCGCCATCGGCGGGCTGATCGCCGCGCTGACACTCAGCGGTGGGGACGGTGACGAGAACGAGGGCGGCACCGCGGGCTCCAGCGCGTCGGCGTCGGCGTCCGAGGTGGCCGGATACAAAGGGCCGGACACGACGAAGAAGATCGAGAAGACCGAGTGCATGGAGCCCGAGGAGTCGTACAACGACCCCGAAAAGATCAAGGTGCCCGACTTCAGGTTCAAGAACATCGACTCGGTGAAGGCCTGCTTCCAGGCAGCGGGCTGGCAGTACGACCCCAAGCAGGTGGACGAGAACGCCTACGGCGACGGCACAGTCATGAACCAGATCCCCGAGGCGGACTCGGACGTCGACCCCAAGGACATGCCCAAGATCGAGCTCTATGTCTCGACGGGCAACCCCTCCTGAATTCCTGACTGCTCGAAAATTCCTGACGGCTCGAACACCCGAGGGACCACGCGAAAGGGCCCGGCATCCCTGCCGGGCCCTTTTCGTCTGCGTGTCTGAGTTCTGCGTGTCCGCGTGCTGCGTGTCCGCGTGCTGTCCGGTCGGTCGTTCGCGCGCTGCCCCTGTGGATCTACGTGGTTCTACAGGTAAGGACCGCCCGACCGGCCGCCCGCACGCGGGTCGACCTCATCGCCCTCGGCGCCGCCGACGCCCGGAGGGAGCGCGCGGCGCATCTGTTCCAGCTGGGCGCGGGCCGCCATCTGCTGGGCGAACAGGGTGGTCTGGATCCCGTGGAAGAGACCCTCCAGCCAGCCCACCAACTGCGCCTGAGCGATGCGCAGTTCCGCGTCGGAGGGAATCGTCTCGTCCGTGAACGGCAGGGAGAGCCGCTCCAACTCGTCGACGAGGTCGGGAGCGAGACCGTCCTCCAGCTCCTTCACCGAGCTGGCGTGGATCTCCTTGAGCCGAACCCGGCTCGCCTCGTCCAGAGGAGCCGCACGCACCTCCTCCAGCAGCTGCTTGATCATGCTCCCGATGCGCATGACCTTGGCGGGCTGCTCCACCATCTCCGTCACCGGGACCTCACGGGAGTCCTCGTCTCCTCCGCCGCCGAGAGCCATCCCGTCCTGGCCAACGACCAGGATCTGGGGGTTCTCCGGCGACCTTTCGTTCCTCGGCATCTCCATGCCGCCATTCTCTCGCACCCGTACATGTCATCACCCTCGTGCCCCCTCGTAGGGGTGATCCACCCTGTACGTACGGGCGCTCGGTGTCAGACAGGCGGTATCGGCGGTGCCTGCGGTGGTTCCTCCGGTGGCTCCTTGGCCGCTGTCGCCTCCGCGAGCCGCAGCAGTCTGGCCTCGCAGTGGTCGAGCCAGCGGGTCTCGGCCTCCGTGCGGAAGATGAGGTGCTCGAGCACGAACAGCCGGGCCAGCTCGTCGCGGTGCGCGGGCGCCTCCGCGAGCGCCTGGGCCCGCAGCCGGGTGTACGTGTGGATCGCCGCCGACAGATGCCTCCGCTGGGCCTCCGTGACCGCCCGTACGTCCACCCCGGGCGCGCCGACCGCCATCGCCAGCTTGATCGCCAGCTCGTCGCGCGGCAGGTCCGTCCGCTCCACGGGAGTCGCGTACCAGGCCCGCAGCTCGGCCCGGCCCGAGTCCGTCAGCGCGTACAGCGCGTGGCCCGCCTCGTCCGCGCCCTCCTGTACGACCAGGCCGTCCCGCTCCAGCCGGCCGAGCGTCGTGTAGACCTGGCCGACGTTCAGCGGCCAGGCGGAGCCGGTGCGCGCCTCGAACTCGGTGCGCAGCCGCGAGCCGTAGCGAGGGCCGCGCGCCAGGAGCGCCAGCAGGCCGTGGCGTATCGACATAACCGGTATCTGTACCTGGTGGACCTGTGTGTGCCAAGGGTGTCACCGAGCGTGACTCCACAGGGAACTCAGGGGACTCAGGGGACTCAGAGGACTCCTTGCGGCGACCGAGATGCCGGTGCGGGGGCCTCGTGTGACGCTGGTGCCGTCGATCTTGGCTCCTCGCACCGGGAGGGGGTCACCGACGTGGCTCCATGGCTCCGCCCCCCGCGCGTGGCCTGCCTGCTGCTGGTCCTGGTGGCAGGCCCCGCCCCTTCGTCCTCGTATGCCGCCTCTTACGGCAGCGCCTACGCCCCTTCGTACGCCGCCGAGCCCGCCCCCGCCGAGTCGCGGGCCGGCAGCCGCGCGGGCGCGGGGCGAGAGCGGCCGGGGCGGGAGGCGGCACCGACGGACGAGGACACCGGCGCGGACCACCCGGACGGCCCAGCGAGCCCGGACCGCCCGGAAGCCGGCGTCACACCCGAGCCGTCCAGGAACACCACACCGCTGTCCGACCCGCCCGTCGGGGCCGAGCAGGGCGACACCCGCTCCGTGAACAGCTCGGAACCCATCCTCCGGGTCCTGCCCCTCGGCAGCGGACTGGTCCTCATCGGCCTGGGCCTGGCCCTCGCGTTCCTCGCGCTGCGCGTGCGGCGGGGGTGAGTCGAAGCCCCGGGGTGTGATCCCTAAAGGGCGCGTGAACCCTGGTAGGCGCGTGAACCCTAGTAGGGGAGCGTGAGCAGCACCTTCCCGATGTTCCCGCTCTCCTCCAGCACCCGGTGCGCCGCGGCCGCCTCGCTCATCGGCAGCTCGCGGTCGACCACCGGACGTACGTGACCGGCGGCGATCAACGGCCAGACATGCTCCCGTACGGCTGCGACGATCGCCGCCTTCTCTCCGGTGGGACGGGCCCGCAGCGAGGTCGCGGTGACGGCGGCCCGCTTGTTGAGGAGCGTGGCGATGTTCAGCTCGCCCTTGATGCCGCCCTGCATGCCGATGATCGCGAGCCGCCCGTTGACCGCGAGGGCCCGGACGTTGCGGTCCAGGTACTTGGCGCCCATGTTGTCGAGGATGACGTCGGCGCCCGCTCCGTCGGTGGCGGCCTTGATCTCCTCGACGAAATCCTGCTCGCGGTAGTTGATCAGCACGTCCGCGCCGAGCTCGGCGCAGAACTCCAGCTTCTCCTTGCTTCCCGCGGTGACGGCGACCTTCGCGCCGACGGCCTTGGCCAGCTGGATCGCCATGGTGCCGATGCCGCTCGCTCCGCCGTGCACCAGGAGCGTCTCGCCGGGGCGGAGGTGGGAGATCATGAAGACGTTGGACCAGACCGTGCAGGTCACCTCGGGCAGCGCGGCCGCCTTGTCGAGGCCGACGCCCTCGGGAACGGGCAGCAACTGCCCGGCCGGCACGGCCACCTTCTCGGCATACCCGCCACCCGCGAGCAGCGCACACACTTCGTCGCCGACGGCCCACCCCGAGACGCCGGGACCGAGCGCGGTGATCCGCCCGGAGCACTCGAGTCCTGGGTACGGGGACGCTCCTGGCGGTGGGTTGTAGAACCCCTGGCGCTGGAGCAGATCGGCGCGGTTCACGGCGCTGGCCGCTACCTGGATGAGGACTTCCCCGTCACCGGGAACGGGGTCCGGCGCATCTGCCCACTCGAGCGCTTCGGGACCGCCGGGCTGAGTAATGGTCACTGCCTTCATGGAGCCGACGCTACTCCTCGCACGGCGTGTCCCTGCCAGGTACCTGGGGGCGCGGGATGACGACGGCGTCACCATCGGATCGGGTCTTGCCCTCCGGCCACCCTGGCCGCCGGGCTGGCGGTCGGCCTGACCCTGCTGCGACCCCGCCTCGCCGCGGTCACGCTGCCGCTGGCCGGGGCTACCGCGCTGCTACGGGTCGTCGTGGGGGTCCACTACCCGCACGACGTGCTCGCCGGGCCGATGCTCGGCGGCACTGTGGTGGCAGCCGTACTGCTCGCGCTCATGCCGCTTGCCCAGCGGGCGGCGTCACGGCTGGGGAGGCTCCGGAGGAACGATGCCGGCCTCATGGGCAACGACCGCGGCAGCGGCCCGGTTGTCCACACCCAGACGCGCCAGGATGGAACTGACATGGGCTTTGGCCGTCCCCTCCACCACATGCAGCCGCCGGGCGATCTGTCCGTTGCACAGCCCGTCCCGGTCACCGTCACGCCGTTGATCGCCACGCTGTCCACGGAAGCGACGGTACAGATGCCGAGGGCCGTCCGACACTGCCGAAAGTCCAACACGCGCCTGTGATGTGATCCGCGAGCACCGCCGCGTGGAGTCAGTCCTGCCGGAGCGGTCGCATCTCCGGCGCCACCTGCCTGTGCGGTGTGACCCGGACGATGGTGATCAGCCGGTCCGTCAGCTGCAGCTTGCCTACGGCCGGGTCGTCGTATCCGAGCACCCGATGGCCTCGTATGACGCTCACCACCAGGTCCTCCGTCTCGCGGGCGCCCTTTCCCACCTCGGCCTTCACGACCGGCCGTTCGACGATGTCGAGGCCGCTGCCCTGCTGGATGAGGTCCTCCATGACCATGCCCGCGCTGGGGCTGAGCACGGAGAGGCCGAGAAGCCGGCCGGCGGCGCTCGCGCTGGTGATGACGACGTCGGCGCCGGACTGCTTGAGCAGCGGCGCGTTCTCCTCCTCGCGCACCGCGGCCACGATCTTCGCGCCGCGGTTGAGCTGCCGGGCGGTCAGGGCGACGAGCACGGCGGTGTCGTCGCGCTGGGTCGCGATGATGATCTGCCGCGCCTTCTGCACCTCGGCCCGGATCAGTACGTCGCTGCGCGTGGCATCGCCGACCACACCCGCGTACCCGTCGGCCGTCGCCGCGTCTATCACCTTGGAGCTGGGGTCGATGACCACGACCTGCTCCTTCTTCAGCCCCGTCGCACACATGGTCTGAATCGCCGAGCGTCCCTTCGTGCCGAAGCCGATGACAACGGTGTGGTCCCTCAAAGCCGTCCTCCAGCGGTTCAGCCGCCACTCATCCCGGGTTCGTTCGGTGAGGACCTCGAGCGTGGTGCCGACCAGGATGATCAGGAAGAGCACGCGCAGTGGCGTGATCACGAAGATATTGGTGAACCGGGCGGCGTCGCTGACCGGGGTGATGTCGCCGTAGCCGGTGGTGGAGAGAGTGACGGTCGCGTAGTAGAAGGAGTCGAGCAGGTCGACGGAGCCGTCGGAGTTGTCGTTGTAGCCGTCGCGGTCGAGGTAGACGATGAGGGCGGTCCCGACCAGCACCAGCAGTGCGATGACAACCCGTTTGGCGACCTGGCGTATGGGGCGTTCCACCCGTCGGCGGGGCAGTGCCACCCGATGCGTGAGGAGGCGTTCGTCCGCCTGGCGGGCGATCGCGTCATGGCCCGGAAGTTTCACGTGAAACACACCCCGATTCCGGCCGTCGCCCAGGGCAGGTCGAGGATCTCCAGCTCCTGGCCGGAGCGCGCCCCGCCGGGCGGGACGACCGCGAGCGCATCGGCCACGGCGATGCCGCGCAGCATGGCCGGTCCGTTGTAGTGCAGCGGCACGGCCCGGTCCTCACGCAGGACGACGGGGATCAGCCGGGTGTCGTACGGGTGGCCGTGCACGGCGTCCTTGAGGGGCAGCGTGTACGTCTCCGGGGCCGCGCGCCCCGCGAGGGTACGCAGCAGGGGTTCCGCGAGCGTGAGCAGGCCGGAGACGGCGGCGAGGGGGTTGCCGGGCAGGCCGACGAGGTGCTGGTTCTCTTTGGTCCGCGCCAGGAGCATGGGGTGGCCGGGACGCACCATGACGCCGTCCACCAGGAGCTGGGCGCCGATGCGGCGCAGGGTGGGGTGGACGTGGTCGACGGGTCCCGCGGCGGTGCCGCCGGTCGTGACGATGAGGTCGGCGTCGGAGCTCTTCAGCGCCTTGTGCAGAGCCTCTGCGTCGTCGCCCAGCCTGCGCACCGCGATGACGTCCGCGCCGAGTGCGCGCAGCCACGACGGCAGCATCGGGCCGAGCGCGTCCCGGATCAGCCCGTCGTGGGGCAGGCCCTCGGTGAGCAACTCGTCGCCCAGGACCAGGACTTCGGCTCGCGGTCGGGGGACCGCGGTGACCGTGTCGTATCCGGCGGCCGCGGCGAGTCCGAGCACGGCCGGGGTGACCAGCGTGCCGGGCGGCAGCAACGGGTCGCCGGAGCGGCACTCCTGACCGCGGGGGCGAATGTCCTGCCCTTGCGCGACGTCCCGGGCGGCGTGGAGCCGCCCCTTGTCGTCGGTGCGGCCGTGTTCGCTGCGGATCACCGCGGTGGCGTCCTGCGGGATCCGCGCGCCGGTGGCGATCCGGACCGCCTCGCCGTCGGTCAGCGGCTCGGGCTCGGCGTGGCCCGCGAGCACCCCTTCGGCGCGGACGTCCCACGGGCCGGGCCCGGCGACCGCCCAGCCGTCCATCGCGGAGGTGTCGAACGACGGGAGGTCCGTGAGGGCGGTGAGGGGAGCGGCGAGGACGAGGCCCAGCGCGGCGTCGAGGGAAACCGAGACGGGGGCGTGCGGTCGGAGTGGGGCTCGCTCCGCGGTGACGCGGGCCTCGGGCCAAGAGCTGGCGCTGTGGTGGGGGTGAGGCTCGGTGGCGCTCTCCCGGGTCCCGCCGCCAGGTGTCGGCGGCGGTACGGAAGGGAGTCCCGGAGGAGGGCTGCCAGCGGCTCCGGAGCCGTCGGGCACCTGGGCACCACCTTCCTTGACCAAGGCGAGGGCCTCCTCGACGTCGAGGTCGTCGAGATCGACGTCTTCGTACTGGCCCCGGGCGGTCATCCGGCGTCCGGTCGTGCTTCGGGGGCGGCGGAATCGGTACCAGTGCCGGTGCCGGTGCCGGTCTCTTCGGCGGACCCGGGGCCGGAGGAGGCCGTGGGGCCTGCGTCCGGGATTCCCGGTTGGGTCGGTGTGCCCGGCTGAGCCGGGGTGTCGTCCTCCGCCGCCCAGCGCAGCGCCAGCGCCGTCGCCTTGCGCGCGGCCTCCGCCACCGCCTCGGGGCCTCCCTTGGCCTGGGCCGCCGCGTAGCCGACGAGGAACGTGGTCAGCGGTGCGGCGGGCCGGGCCACTCCGTGCGCGGCGTCGCGGGCGACGTCGAGGAGGATGCCGATGTCGACGTCCAGATCGATGCCGAGCTCGTCCTTGACTGCGGTAATCCATTCGTCCAACACGTGCCCATGCTCCCTGATACGTGCCCGGGCGGCGGCGATGTCGTCCCAGGTGTCGCAGTCGAAGGACGCGACGGGGTCGCTGATTCGGGTGAGGTCGAGCGCGCCGGTGAGCCGCCGCAGCGGCAGTCCGGTCAGTGTGCCGTGCTCGGCACGGAGGGCGGCCAGCTCGCGGCGCAGTGCCGCACTCCGGTACGCGGCCACGAGCGGCTGGTCGCGGCCACCGGGGTCCGTGAGCAACACGCCCTCGGTGCCCGCCTCCTGAAGAGCGGTCAGCAGCCGCCGTACCGTCCCCTCGTCCAGGAACGGCAAGTCGGCGGAGAGCACCACGACGCACTCCGCGGTGGTGCTCCGCAGCCCGGCGTCGAGGGCGGCAGCCGGGCCCGCGCCGGGCGGATCCTCGCGCGCCCACTCCACCGGACGCGCGGTGGGCCTCGGCTCCGCCACGACCACCGTGGTGGCGGCGCCGGAGCAGGCGGCCAGGACCCGGTCGAGCAGGGCGCGGCCGCCCACGCGCACGCCGGGTTTGTCCGCCCCGCCGAGCCTGCGGGCGGCGCCGCCGGCGAGCACGACAGTGTCATAGCCGTCGTCGGTACCGGGTGCGCTGGGAGGCTCGTACGCGGTCACTCCCCGAGTATGAGGGCCCGATGGATCTTTGCCACCCCTGTGCACAGCATGTGGACGGGGGTGGCGGCGTGATGTGTGCGGGTTGGTGGCGAGGTCGTACGGGCCGGGGTGGCCGGCAAGGTGGCTAGAGGGTCCGCAGCAGCACCGTCGGCTGTTCCACACAGTCCGCCACATACCGGAGGAAACCGCCCGCCGTGCCGCCGTCGCAGACCCGGTGGTCGAAGGTGAGCGAGAGCTGCACGACCTGCCGCACCGCCAGCTCGCCCTCGTGCACCCAGGGCTTGGGGACGATCCGGCCGACGCCGAGCATGGCCGCCTCGGGGTGATTGATGATCGGCGTGGAGCCGTCGACGCCGAACACCCCGTAGTTGTTCAGCGTGAAGGTCCCGCCGGTGAGCTCCCTGGGGGTGAGTGTTCCGGTCCGCGCCGCCTCGGTGAGCCGCGCGAACTCCGCGCTCAGCGACTCCGCGTTCCGCGCGTGCGCGTCCTTCACCACCGGCACGACGAGCCCCCGCTCGGTCTGCGCCGCGAACCCGAGGTGCACCGCGTCGAGCCGTACGACCTCGCGGGCGTCCATGTCGACAGTCGAGTTGAGCTCGGGGAAGCGGGCCAGCGCGGCGGTGCAGACGCGGGCGAGCAGCGCGAGGAGGGAGATCTTCGGGCCGCCGGCCGCGTTCATCGCCGCGCGCGCTTGCATGAGTTCCGTGGCGTCGGCGTCCACCCAGCAGGTCGCGTCGGGTATCTCGCGACGGCTGCGGGAGAGCTTGTCGGCGACGGCGCCACGGATGCCTCGGAGGGGGATCCGAGTGCCGGCGACAGTGCCAGTGCCGGTGCTGGTGCCGGGGACCGCAGGCATGGGCGTCATGGCCGGTGCCTGAGCAGTCGGTGCCTGAGCAGTCGGTGCGGACGCGGCCACGGAGACCTGTGGCGTCCGAGCGGCCGACTTGGCGGAAGCGCCGGCCCTGGCGGCGTACTCCACGTCCGCGCGCGTGACGAGCCCCTCCGGACCCGAGCCCGCCAGCTCCCGTAGGTCCAGGCCGTGTTCGCGCGCGAGCCGACGCACGAGCGGGGAGATCACAGGCACGGGGCCGCCGTCGGCCCGGCGCCCGGAATCAGCACTTGGGCGCCCGGAATCGACACCTGAATCGTGTCCGGTCCCGTCCATGACCGGCTCCTCGTCCCGTACGGGACGACGGACAGCGGTGCTGGACCCGGCTGCCGCCGCGACGGTCAGGTCCGTATCCGGGTGTCCCGCACGTCGGCCTGCGGGTGCCTCGGTCCCGTCCGCACTGCCGGACCGGTCCGGGCCGGGTCCGTTCGCTGCCGGCCCCGGCGACCGCGGCCCCGGAGCCGCGCCACTCGCAGGCGGGCGCACCCTTGCGCGCCGCGCCGGAGGCGCCCCCGTGCCGTAGCCCACGAGCACGTTCCCGGAACCCTCGTCCTCACCGCCGGAGGCCGGTGCGCCCACCGCGACCGTCAACAGGGGGGCGCCCACGGGGAGCTCGGTGCCCTCGTCGCCGTAGCGGGCCGTGACCACGCCGCCGTACGGGCAGGGCACCTCGACCATCGCCTTGGCCGTCTCGACCTCGACGACGGGCTGGTCGACGGCGACGACGTCGCCGACCTGGACGAGCCAGCGGACGATCTCGGCCTCGGTGAGTCCTTCACCGAGGTCGGGAAGCCTGAATTCCAGGACCTGCGCCATCAGCTCTCCGCCTCCCACTGCAGACGCGCCACCGCGTCCAGAATCCGGTCGACTCCGGGCAGGTGATGCCGTTCCAGCATCGGCGGCGGGTACGGGATGTCGAACCCGGCCACCCGCAGCACCGGCGCCTCCAGATAGTGGAAGCACCGCTCGGTGACCCGCGCGGCGATCTCTCCGCCCGGCCCGCCGAAACTCCCGGACTCGTGCACCACGACGGCCCGCCCTGTCCGCCGTACGGACGTGGAGACCGTCTCGTCGTCGAACGGCACCAGGGAGCGCAGGTCGACGACTTCGAGATCCCAGCCCTCGGCCCGAGCCGCCTCGGCCGCCTCCAGGCAGACGGGCACGGACGACCCGTATGTGAGGAGCGTTGCGCTCCGGCCGGAGCGCCGCACCACCGCGCGGCCTATCGGTTCAACGGGCCGCGGCTCTTCGGGGTTCCAGGAGTCCTTCGACCAGTACAGGCGCTTGGGTTCGAGGAAGACGACCGGGTCGTCGGAGGCGATGGCGGCGCGCAGCAGTCCGTACGCGTCGGCAACCGTCGCGGGCGTGACGACATGGAGCCCCGGAGTCGCCATGTAGTACGCCTCGGACGAGTCGCTGTGGTGCTCGACGCCGCCGATGCCGCCGCCGTAGGGAACGCGGATGGTGATCGGCAGCGGCATGGCGCCCCGCGTGCGGTTGCGCATCCGCGCCACGTGCGAGATCAGCTGCTCGAAGGCGGGGTACGCGAAGGCGTCGAACTGCATCTCGACGACCGGTCGCAGCCCGTACATGGCCATGCCGACGGCCGTCCCGAGGATGCCCGCCTCGGCGAGCGGCGTGTCCGTGACGCGGTCCTCGCCGAACTCCTTGGCGAGCCCGTCGGTGACCCGGAAGACGCCGCCCAGGGTGCCGACGTCCTCGCCCATGACGTGCACGGTCGGGTCGTCGGCCATCGCGTCGCGCAGCGCCCGCCCGAGGGCCTGCGCCATGGTGGCCGGCTTCACCGCGACGGTGGTCATCGCGCGGCTCCTTCCGACTCGTCCTCATGATTGCGGGCCTCGGCGTCCAGCTCGGCCCACAGCTGCGCCTCCTGCTCCAGGAGTTGGGTCGTGGGCTGGGCGTACACGTGCGCGAAGAGGTCCATGGGGTCGAGGGCCGGTTCCTGGTTCATGCGCTCGCGCAGGTTCGCGGCCATCGCGTCGGCGTCCTCGCGCGCGGCACGTATGCCGGCCTCGTCGAGCAGTCCGCGCTCGGTCAGTTCGTGCTCCAGGAGGGCGATCGGGTCGTGCTCGCGCCAGGCCGCCACCTCGGAGTCGGCGCGGTAGCGCTTGTCGTCGTCGGCGTTCGTGTGGGCCTCCATGCGGTACGTCACCGCCTCCACGAGCGTCGGACCGCCGCCCGCGCGCGCGTGGGCGATGGCATCGCTGAGGACCTCGTGCACCGCGGCGGCGTCGTTGCCGTCCACCAGGCGGCCCGGCATCCCGTAGCCGACGGCCTTGTGGGCCAGCGAGGGGGCCGCGGTCTGCTTGGCGAGCGGGACGGAGATCGCGAAGCCGTTGTTCTGGACGAGGAAGACGACCGGGGCCTGCCAGACGGCGGCGAAGTTCAGCGCCTCGTGGAAGTCGCCCTCGCTGGTGCCGCCGTCGCCGACCAGGGCGAGCGCGACCACGTCGTCACCCTTGAGGCGCGCGGCGTGCGCGAGGCCCACGGCGTGCGGCAGCTGGGTCGCCAGCGGCGTGCACAGCGGCGCGATGCGGTGCTCGTGGGGGTCGTATCCGGTGTGCCAGTCACCGCGCAGGAGGGTAAGAGCCTGTACGGGATCGAGGCCTCGGGCGACGGCGGCCAGCGTGTCCCGGTAGCTCGGGAAGAGCCAGTCGCGCTCCTGGAGGACGAGCGCGGCGGCGACCTCGCAGGCCTCCTGGCCGGTGGAGGAGGGGTAGACGGCAAGGCGGCCCTGCTTGGTGAGGGCCGTGGCCTGCGCGTTGTAGCGACGGCCGCGCACCAGCTCCGCGTACAGACGGCGCAACAGACCCGGGTCGGCTTGAGCGGCTGCCTCGGTGCCGAGGACGCGGTGGGGCAGCGCGTCGGGCAGCAGCGGCGCGGGGTCGGTGCGGGGCTGCCAGGCGGGCGGCGGGGTTGGCCGGTATGCGCCTCGCTGCTCCATGACCGTCATGTCGGCACCTCCTCGTGGGACGGCTTCGAAAGGCACGCCAAAGGTGATGCGCCTCACCTACCGATTGTTCGGTCGTCGACACATTTTGGCTACAGGCACCTGCAGGCTGTGGACAAACGGTTCTCCACAGCCTGATATGGACGCAGTACGTCCATGGTAGGGAAGCGGGGGGACATGCCACCTGAACAAATGGCCGAGGGGCCGGAGGCCGGAAGCTCCCCGCCGCCCGCGCGCCCGCTCGACGCCATCGATCAGGACATCCTCCAAATGCTCCAGGCGGACGGCCGCGCCTCGATACGGTCCGTGGCCGAGCGCGTCCACGTCTCCCGGGCCAACGCCTACGCACGCATCAACCGCCTCCTCGAGGACGGCGTGATCCGCGGCTTCGGCGCCCGCGTCAATCACGAGCGCGCGGGACACGGCACCTCGGCATACGTCACCCTCAAGATCGTGCAGAACTCGTGGCGCACTGTGCGGGAGCAGCTGAGGGAGCTCCCGGGTGCCTCCCACATCGCCCTGGTGGGCGGCGATTTCGACGTCCTGCTGCTGGTGCACACGCCGGACAACAGAGCCCTGCGCGAACTGGTGCTCACCCGGCTCCAGGCCATCCCCGAGGTGCTCAGCACGCGGACGCTGCTGGTGTTCGAGGAAGAGGACCTGGAGCCGCAGGGGTGAGGGCAGGCCCGCAGTGGCCTGGAATCACAGGAGGACGGTCCGGAGTCGCCGGACCGGGCTCAGTCCTCTTTCCTGAGCCCCCCGAAGACCAGTCGCACGACCGCGTCCGCCACTTCGCGCTCGCCCATGCCCCGCCCGTCGGGGCGGTACCACTCGACGATCGAGTTGATCATCCCGAAGACCAGCCGGGTCGCGAGCCCGAACTCCACGTCGCCGCGTACGTCCCCGTCGGCCGCCGCCGCCCTCAGGAGCTCGGCCACCCGGTGGTCGAAGTCCCGGCGCCGCTCCAGGGCCCAGCGCTCGGCTTCGGTGTTGCCGCGCACCCGCAGCAGCAGCGTCACGTACGGCAGCTCGGCGGTGAGCACCTCGACCATGCGCCGGGTGACGTACTCCAGACGCTCCACGGCACGCCCCACGCGCGCGTGCTCCTCGTCGAGGATCCCGAAGAGGCCGTCGAGGGCCCGGCTGACGGCCCGGCGCAGCAGCTCCTCCTTGCCCGTGACGTGGTGGTATATCGACGACTTGGAGATGCCGGCCGCCTTGGAGAGGTGCTCCATGGAGGTGCCGTCGTAGCCGCGCTCGTTGAAGATCCGCACGGCCACGGAGAGCAGCGTCTCCGGGGTGTAGGTGTCGCGCTTGGCGGTGGTCATGGGGTGCCCTCCCGCTTCTCGGAGGCGTACGCGTGGCGGTAGAGCGCGAGAGACGGCGCGTAACGCCCTGAGGGTTCACGCAGGTGCAGGTCGTCCAGGACGTCGTAGGCCCAGCTCCTGCCGAGCCTGCGGCTCCATTCGAAGGGCCCCAGGGGGTAGTTGACGCCCAGCCGCATCGCCGTGTCGATGTCCTCCTCGGTGGCCACCCCCTTGGCGACCGCGTCGTGCGCCAGGTCGACGATGCGGGCCACGGTACGGGCGACGATCATGCCCGGTACGTCCCCGATGACGCTGACGTCCTTGCCGAGGGCCTGGAAGAGCCCGGTCGCCTCGGCGAGGGTCTGCGTCTGGGCGTCCCGCGAGTGGGACAGGGCGATACGGGTCGCCCGGCGGTAGTCGAGCGCCAGGTCGAAGTAGACGACGTCGCGGAACTCGACGGCGGTCTGGCCGTCCGCGAGGGCCAGCTGGCCGCCGCTCGGCAGTACCAGCCGCGTGCCGTGGTCCTCCTCGTCCTCGCGGACCTGGATGCCCGCCTCCCGGATCAGCGCGACCAATTCGGCGGCGGGGCCCAGATCGCCCTCCACGACGACGTGCGCGGGCGGCTGGACCTTCTCCGCGGTGTGCGGCTCGGGGCGGTCGGCGTCGTCCCCGTAGTCGTACCAGCCGTGTCCCGTCTTGCGGCCGTGCCGGCCGGACTCGACGAGCCGCCGCTGGGCCAGCGAGGGCGTGAACCGCACGTCCTGGAAGAAGGACTCCCACACGGACCGCGTGACGGACTCGTTGATGTCCTGGCCGATGAGGTCGGTCAGTTCGAAGGCGCCCATTTTGAAGCCGCCCGACTCGCGCAGGACGGCGTCGATCGTGGCGGGATCGGCGGCCTGGGCCTCGTAGACCGCGAAGGCCTCGGCGTAGAAGGGCCGCGCGATGCGGTTGACGATGAAGCCCGGGGTGTCGGCGCAGGCGACCGGGGTCTTCCCCCAGGCGCGTGCCATCTCGTACGCGCGCGTCGCCGACGTGACGTCCGTCGCGAACCCGGAGACGACCTCCACGAGGGGCATCAGCGGCGCGGGGTTGAAGAAGTGCAGCCCCACGAAGCGGCCGGGGTTGCGCAGGGCGCCGCCGATCGCGGTCACCGACAGGGACGAGGTGTTGGTGGCGAGCAGGCAGTCGTCCTCGACGATCTCCTCGAGTTCGCGCAACAGTTGCTGTTTGACGTCCAGTCGCTCCAGGACGGCTTCGACGACCAGACCGGAGTCGGCGAGTTCGGAGAGGGTCTCGGCGGGGCGCAGGCGGGCGCGTGCGGCGTCCCGTTCGGCGCCGGTCAGCCGGTCCTTCTCGACAAGCCGGTCGAGGCGGGTACCGATCGCTTCGGCCGCGGCCAGGGCACGGCCGGGCACGGCGTCGTACAGCCGCACGGGGTGGCCGGCGACGAGAGCGACCTGAGCGATGCCCTGGCCCATGGTGCCGGTGCCGACGACGGCCACGGGGCCGGCGAGGTCGAGTGCTGTCATGCTCGCGATCCTCCCGCACCGGGTTGTCCACAGGTTCGGCGGTCCCCCTTGTCCCGACCGATCGTTCGGTTACTCTAGCCGTGTCCGCCCACCCGTCTCCCACCACCACCCTGCACGAGGCGCTTCGCGCCACACCTTTCGATAATTCTGCCCAGGTCGCGAGTTCGAAGAAGAGCTCGTGAGACGAGGAGTTGGTCCCTGATGGCCACTGCCGAACTCACCACGCATCAGCTGATCGCCCAGCACCGGCCCACCCTCGACCAGGCGCTGGAAGCGATCCGCACACGCGCGTACTGGTCCCCGCACCCCGAGCACCCCAAGGCGTACGGGGAGAACGGCAGCCTGGGCATGCCGGAGGGCAAGGCCGCCTTCGACGCCCTCCTGGGCAGCCGCCTCGACCTCGGCCAGCCCGGCACCGACGACTGGGTGGGCGGCGAGGTCTCGCCGTACGGGATCGAGCTGGGCGTCACGTACCCGCACGCGGACATCGACGCACTGCTGCCCGCCATGCGCGCCGGGCAGCGCGCGTGGCGCGACGCGGGCGCGGAGATGCGCGCCGTGGTGTGCCTGGAGATCCTCAAGCGGATCAGTGACCGCACGCACGAGTTCGCGCACGCGGTCATGCACACCAGCGGCCAGGCCTTCATGATGGCGTTCCAGGCGGGCGGCCCGCACGCGCAGGACCGCGGCCTGGAGGCTGTGGCGTACGCGTACGTGGAACAGGTCCGCACGCCGGACAACGCCGAGTGGACGAAGCCCCAGGGCAAACGCGACCCGATCGCGCTGACCAAGCAGTTCACGCCGGTGCCGCGCGGCACCGCGCTGCTGATCGGCTGCAACACCTTCCCGACGTGGAACGGCTACCCGGGCCTGTTCGCCTCCCTGGCCACCGGCAACGCGGTCCTCGTGAAGCCCCACCCGCGCGCGGTGCTGCCGCTCGCGCTCACCGTCCAGGTGGCCCGCGAGGTGCTGACCGAGGCGGGCTTCGACCCGAACCTGGTGGCGCTGGCCGCCGAGCGCCCCGGAGAGGGCATCGCCAAGACCCTGGCCACCCGCCCCGAGATCCGGATCATCGACTACACGGGCTCGACGGCGTTCGGCGACTGGCTGGAGGCCAACGCCCGCCAGGCGCAGGTCTACACGGAGAAGGCCGGCGTCAACACGGTGATCGTGGAGTCCACCGACAACTACAAGGGGATGCTGTCGAACCTCGCCTTCTCCTTGTCCCTCTACAGCGGCCAGATGTGCACGACCCCGCAGAACCTCCTCATCCCGCGTGACGGCATCCGTACGGAGGATGGCCCCAGGTCGTACGACGAGGTGGTCGCCGACCTCGCCAAGTCGGTCGGCGGACTCCTCGGGGACGACGCCCGGGCGAACGCCCTTCTCGGAGCGATCGTGAACCCCGACGTGAAGGCACGCCTGGAAGCCGCGGCCGGGCTCGGTGAAGTCGCGCTTGCCTCACGGGAAATCGCCAACCCCGAGTTCCCGGGCGCGGTCGTCCGCACTCCCGTGATCGTGAAGCTCGACGGCGCCAAGCCCGACGCCGAGGCGGCCTACATGAGCGAGTGCTTCGGGCCGGTCTCCTTCGCCGTCGCGGTCGACTCCGCGGCGGACGCGGTGGAACTGCTGCGGCGGACGATCAGGGACAAGGGCGCGATGACGGTCGGCGCGTACACGACCTCCGAGGAGTTCGAGCAGGCCGTGCAGGAGGCCTGCCTGGAGGAGTGCGCTCAGCTCTCGCTGAACCTCACGGGCGGGGTCTACGTCAACCAAACCGCCGCCTTCTCGGACTTCCACGGCTCGGGCGGCAACTCGGCGGCGAACTCTGCGCTGTGTGACGGCGCTTTCGTGGCGAACCGATTCCGAGTGGTGGAGGTTCGTCGGGAGGCGTAGGCGGGCCGTTGGGGAACTGCGGGTTGCTGCACGGCTGCGGGTTGTTGCACGGCTGCGGGTAGCCGGGGGCTGGGCGCGCAGTTCCCCGCCGCCCCTAGGGGGCGCTCCAGTGGAACAGCGTCATGGCCACGCTGGTCGCGAGGTTGTAGCTGGAGACCTGAGGGCGCATCGGCAGGGACACCAGGTGGTCGGCACGCGCGCGTAGGTCGGGAGACAGGCCACTGCGCTCCGAGCCGAAGGCGAGCAGCGCGTCGTCCGGGAGCTTCAGGCCCCGGATGTCCTCGCCCTCCGGGTCGAGGGCGAACACCGGCCCGGGCGGCAGCTCGGCCACGGTCAGGCGCTCCACGACGGTCGCGAAGTGCAGTCCCGCCCCGCCGCGCACGACCGTGGGATGCCAGGGGTCGAGGGTGCCGGTGGTGACGACTCCGGTCGCGCCGAAGCCCGCCGCGAGCCGGATCACCGCGCCGGCGTTCCCGAGATTGCGCGGATGGTCGAGGACGACAACGGGCGCGGTACGCGGAGTACGGGCCAGCGCCCGCAGACCCGCGTCGCGCGAGGGACGCACCGCCAGCGCGGCCACCGCGGTGGGGTGCGCACGCGGGACCAGGCTCTGGTACGCGGCCTCCGGGACCTCTTCCAGGAGGCCGTCGAGCGTGTCCCGTACGTCCGGCGCCAGCTCGTCGGCGAGCGCGAGCGCCGCCTCCCGGTCCGTGGTGACGGCCACCGTGACGTCGGCCCGGAAGCGCACGGCGTGCTTGAGGGCGTGGAAGCCGTCGAGCAGGACGGAGGTGTCGGCGAGCCGGCGCCAGGCGCGTACGGGGTCGTGGGGGGCCGTCATGCCGTGAAGCCTACGTGCCTGTCCTCGGCCGTCGCCGGGGCGCGCGAAGCCTCCGCACGCGGTTCCGGCAGCGTACGGCCGACGCCCGAAAACAACCGTCCACGCGCGCGTGCCACCCATCCGCCGAGGCGGCGCAGGAAGGACGTCGGCAGGAACACCGCGTCGGCGGCGATCATCGCGAGCGAGAAGAACGGCAGTCCCAGGACGACGGCGATCACGGCGTGCTCGGTCATCATGGCCGCCAGCAGGACGTTCTTCACCTGCCGGTTGAAGAGCGTGAAGGGGAAGGCGACCTGCACGATGACCGTCCCGTACGTCACCAGCATCACCGTCGTGCCGTGTGCGGACAGCAGGTCGGAGAGGACCGGCCAGGGCGAGAAGTAGTCCAGGTGGAGCGGGTAGTAGACGGCGGTGCCGTCCTGCCAGCGGGAACCCTGGATCTTGTACCAGCCGGCGGTCGCGTAGATCAGGCACGCCTCGGCCATGATCACGAACAGGGCGGCGTTGTGGGCGAGGTTGGCGACGACGTCGAGGAATATGCGGGGCTGCGCGGTGCGCGCGTATCGTCCGACGGCCCACCACAGGCCAAGGGCGGCCCACAGGCCCCAGAGGATCGCCGGCAACAGCCCGGGGCCGAGGACCCACGACAGAAAGGCCAGTTCAGGACCGAACACTTCCTCCCGAGCCTCGATCATGTCTGACAGCAGTCGACCGACAGCGAGTTTCCCGGCCAATGTCGCGGCAGCCAGCGCAAGACCGAGCAACGCCCACAGCACGGGCCCCACCCTGTCCGGGCTGAACCGCTCCCCACGCGCGCGCGCCTCACCCGCGAGCCGCTCCCGTCGCTCGTCCAGCGACCACACCTGGCCGCAGCGCGTGAACACGAGGTAGATCGCCATCAGGTGGATGACGTTGTCGCCGCCGTCCCCCATGAAGATGCTGCGGTTCTGCAGGGAGAGCACGCCTATCAGGAAAAGCACGGACATGGTGCGGGTGCGCCAGCCGAGCATCAGTAGGGCGCTGGAGAGCACGGCGAGGGCGTAGACGATCTCGAACCAGACCTGGCTGTCGGCCCATATGAGGGCCGTGAAGGCGTGGTTGTTGGCAATGAGCTGCTGAGCGAGATCCCAGCTCCAGGGGCCGTCGGGCCCGTACATCTCCTCGCGGTGCGGGAACTCACGCAGCAGGAACAGCAGCCAGGTGACCGCGAAGCCGATGCGGATCACGGCGGTCTGGTACGGGCCGAGGGCCTCGCCGGTGACGCGTGTGACGGCACGTGCGAGCTTCTGGCCGACACGGTCCTTGCCGTCGTAGCGGCTCGTCCGACTGCTTGCCGGGCTACTGGCCGGGCTACTTGTCCGGCTGATCATCTGGCTGCCCGTCGGGGTGCTCTTCGGGTCGCCCGTCGCGTTGCTCTTCGGGTCGCGGTCCACGCTGCTCATCCGGCGCTCGCCTCCGTGCTCTCCGTGGGCCGCGTCCCGGCCGGTCGGTCGGCCTTCGACACCGGCCACCAGGGCAGCTGGCGGACCATGGGCTTGTCGGACACCTGCTCCTTGCTCCACTTCGGAGACGGCACATTGGTCGTACGGGAGCGGACCTGGACCTGTTGTACGACCGCGGCCCGGCCGCCCGCCCGCTCGCGGTCGAGGCGCAGCACCACGATGCGGCGCAGATAGCGTTCGGAGAGCGCGCCGCGCAGACCGCTGGGACGGTTCTCGTTGTCGTGCGTGGCCACGTAGAAGTCCCAGGCCCTGCGCAGCTCGTTCTGCTGTGTGTGGCTGGGCAGCAGATTGGCGTCGATGGCCGCGCCGTCCCGCGCGGAGAGGTCGTACCAGCCGGTCGTCGTGACGTCGGCGTCACTGGTCCGCACCTCGGCGCGTACCTGGACCGAGATGTTCTGCTGAAGCGGGTTGGGCGCGAAGAGCTTCCAGTTCTGCTCGAACTCGGGGTAGACCCACTCGTCGATCGCCCGCCCGTGCTGCTTCGTGACCGTGTTCGACGGCGCGACGTGCAGGAAGACCATGCCGACGTGCACACAGGCGGCGACCGCGACGACCGCGAGGGCGAGCGCGGCGGCGATCTGGTAGCGGAGGGAGAGGGCGGCGATGCCGGTGACGGGCGACGGGCCGGCCGGCCCGTCGCCGGAGGGCGAGATGCCGATGAGGGACGGAGGTCCGGCGGGCCCGTCGCCGGAGGCCGCGTGGCCTGCGTGGCCCGCATGGCTGTCCGGCGGCGGGCCGTCGGGGGCGCCTGGCGCGGGCTCAGCGGCGGAGCCGGGCTCGGGAGCAGAGGCAGGGGCTGGGGCAAGGTCGGGGGCCGCGGGCTCGCTCGGCACGGGACGGGCGTTCGAGCCCTTGTCGTACGCGTCCATTTCGCCCCGTTCCCCGATGTCGGCCTGATTCCCTCGCCGGCCCGCAGGGCGTCGTACCGCCCCCGCGGCGCCGCGACGCGACGTTCGCACCGGAACGGTACTCAGGCCCACCCGTCCAGGACAGCCCCAAAAGCCACAGCGGCCACAAGGTTATCCACAGCGGTGGACACCTTACGGCCCTGGTCCCGACCCGTTCCCTTCTTGTAGAACCTGTTCTATCTTGACGCTCCGTCAGATCAGGAGATCCGGGACCGGAGAGGACGGGATCGTGGACTTCACCTTCACCGAGGAGCAGCAGGCGGCCGTGGAGGCGGCGAAGGCGGTGTTCGCGGGGGTCGCGCCCGACGGTGTACCGAGTCCCGCGCTCACCGCGGGCGCCGTCGCGGACGACTTCGACCGTGCGCTGTGGGCCAGGCTCGCCGACGCGGACCTGCTGAGCCTGCTGCTCGACGCCCGCTACGGCGGCGCGGGCCTGGACGCCATCGCGCTGTGCCTGGTGCTGCGCGAGTCGGCGAAGGTGCTCGCGCGAGTGCCGCTGCTGGAGAGCGGTGCGGCGGCCCTGGCCGTGCAGACGTACGGCGGTGAGGAGCTGAAGGCGGAGCTGCTGGCGCGGGCCGGCCGGGGCGAGGTGGTGCTGACTGTCGCCGCGAACGGGCGCACCGGGCACGACGGCGCCGAACTCGCCGTGACCGCGTGGCGGGAGGGCGACACCTGGGTGCTGGACGGGGTACAGACGGCCGTTCCCTGGGCACAGAACGCGGACTTCGTGCTCGTACCCGCGTTGAGCACCGTTTCGGGCCGTTCCGTACTCGCCCTCGTACCCCGCGTCCACGAAGGCGCGGTGCTCGCCGAGCAGGTCTCCACGACGGGCGAGCGGCTCGGCGAACTCCGGCTGGATTCCGCACGCGTCGCCGCCCGTGACGTCATCGACGCCGAGGGCGCCTGGGAGTGGTTGCGTGAGCTCCTCGCGACCGGGACGTGTGCGCTGGCGCTCGGGCTGGGCGAGGGCGTGCTCGGGATGACGAGCGAATACACCAGCAAGCGGGAGCAGTTCGGGTTCCCGGTCGCCACGTTCCAGGCCGTGGCCGTGCAGGCCGCCGACCGCTACATCGACCTGCGCGCGATGGAGGTGACCCTCTGGCAGGCCGCATGGCGGATCAGTACGGGGGCGGGCGGGGCGCTGCCCTCGTCCGGTGACGTCGCCGTCGCCAAGATCTGGGCATCCGAGGGCGTACGACGCGTGGTGCAGACCGCGCAGCATCTGCACGGGGGCTTCGGCGCGGACACCGACTACCCCCTGCACCGGTACCACGCCTGGGCCAAGCACCTGGAGCTCTCGCTCGGCCCGGCGGCGGCACACGAGGAGGCCCTGGGAGACCTGCTGGCGGCGCATGCGCTGGGGTGAGGGCTCCCGCGGCCCGTTTTCTCCCGCGCGAGAGCCACCGCGGCCCGCTTCCTCGGCCCGGTCACCCCGCTGGGGCAGGACGACTTCCGCCTGCCCGCGCCGGAGTGAGGCACGACAGAGCATGGGGAGGCACGCCAGAGCATCGTGAGGCGTGACAGAGCATCGGGCACGATGTCCTGCCGTGCCGCTAGAGCACGAAGCCCGGCCGGCCCTTGTCGTCCACCACGGGGCGGCCCACGGCCGCCCAGACCTGCATGCCGCCGTCGACGTTCACCGCGTCGATGCCCTGCTGGGCCAGGTACATCGCGACCTGCGCCGAACGGCCGCCGGAGCGGCAGATCACATGGATCCTGCCGTCCTGCGGCGCCGCCTCGGTCAGCTCGCCGTAACGGGCCACGAAATCGCTGATGGGGATGTGCAGTGCCCCTTCCGCGTGACCTGCCTGCCACTCGTCGTCCTCCCGGACGTCCAGCAGGAAGTCTCCGTCCGAGAGATCCCCGACCTCGACCGTGGGCACACCAGCTCCGAATTGCATGCCTCTGACGCTACCTGACCTGGTCGCCGCCCCGGTCCGCCCGGTGTACGCGAACGAGTCGTACGCGACCGGATCAGGCCTGAGATCGGCCTCAGGCCCCACTGCCGAGCAACCCCGCCAGCTCCGCCTCCCGCTCGCCCACCTGCGTCAGCAACTGCTCGGCGATCTCCTCCAGGAGCCGGTCGGGGTCGTCCGGCGCCATCTTGAGCATCGCTCCGATCGCGCTCTCCTCCAGATCGCGGGCCACGAACGTGAGCAGATCCTTGCGCTGGGCGAGCCATTCGAGGCGGGCGTAGAGCTCCTCGCTGCGGCTCGGGCGCCACTCCTCGGGCACGGGACCGGCGGCCCACTCCTCGGACAGCTCCCGGAGCAGCGCCTCGTCCCCACGGCCGTACGCGGCGTTGACCCGAGCGATGAACTCATCGCGCCGCGCGCGCTCGCCGTCGTCCTGAGCCAGGTCGGGGTGCGCCTTGCGGACGAGCTCCCGGTAGAGCTTGCGGGCCTCGTCGCTCGGCCGGACCCGCTGCGGCGGCCGCACCGGCTGGTCGGTCAGCATGGCCGAGGCCTCCGGGGACAGCCCGTCCGAGTCGAGCCAGTCGTGGAACAGTTCCTCGATCCCCGGCATCGGCATGACGCGGGCGCGCGCTTCCCGCGCCTTGCGCACGTCCTCCGGGTCGCCGGTGCGCGCGGCCCGGGCCTCGGCGATCTGCGCCTCCAGCTCGTCGAGCCGTGAGTACATCGGCCCGAGCTTCTGGTGGTGCAGCCGGGAGAAGTTCTCCACCTCGACCCGGAACGTCTCCACCGCGATCTCGTACTCGATCAGCGCCTGCTCGGCCGCCCGCACGGCCCGCTCCAGCCGCTCCTCGGGCCACGCCTGCTCTTCGCCTCCGCCTCCGGCGTCGCCCGAGGGCTCGTCACCCCCGGCCTCCGTGCCCGACGGCTCATCAGCCCCCGGCACCGCGTCGGCGCCCGGCTCGGCGGACGGCCCGTCCTCGACGGGCGGCTCGCCGCGGGGCGGCTCCGCGGAGGGCTCGGACGGGTACTGCTCAGCTTCCGGGGTCGTCACACGACCAGCCTAGGCCACGGCTCCGCCACCCCCTCAAAAGCGCCTGGACAAGGGCTTTACCGCCAGGGCAAGCGCCCCTCACCCTAAGCGCCCCTAGGAGTCAGACCCCCAACTCGGCCACGACCCGTCCCGCCCGCACAGCTGCCACCAGCTCCGTGTGGTCCGCCTCTGTCCGGTCCGCGTACGCCACCGAGAAGGAGGCGATGGCCTCGTCCAGCTCCTCGCTCTTGCCGCAGTACCCCGAGATCAGCCGCGGATCGGCGCTGTGGGCGTGCGCCCGCGCGAGCAGCGCCCCTGTCATGCGTGCGTAGTCGTCTATCTGGTCCGCGGCCAGCGCCGCGGGATCGACGCTGCCCTTGCGGTTGCGGAACTGCCGTACCTGGAACGGGCGCCCGTCGACCGAGGTCCAACCGAGGAGGATGTCGCTGACGACCTGCATGCGCTTCTGCCCGAGAACGACGCGACGGCCCTCGTGCACGACCTCCGGCACCGGAAGACCGGCCGTCTCCAGGTGCGGCACCAGTACGGAGCCGCGGGTCTCCTTCACCTGGAGCACGAGAGGCTCACCGCGGTGGTCCAGCAGCAGCACCACGTACGAGCGGGCGCCCACGCTTCCCGTGCCGACCACGCGGAACGCGACATCGTGCACCGCGTACCGAGCGAGGAGCGGGAGCCGGTCCTCGGAGAGCGTGCCCAGGTACTCCTCCAGCGAGAACGCCACCGCGGCGGCCTCCTCGTCGGGGACGCGCCGCAGCACCGGCGGAGCGTCGACGAAACGACGCCCGCCGCCCTCGACGACCTCCGTCGACTTCGCCGCGAACCGCCCGCTGGTGTTGGCCCGCGCCTTCTCCGAGACCCGCTCCAGCGTGCCGAGCAGGTCGTGGGCGTCGGTGTGGGAGACCAACTCCTCGTCCGCGATGGCGTTCCACGCGTCCAGGACCGGGAGCTTGGCCAGCAGCCGCATGGTGCGCCGGTAGGAACCGGCCGCGAACTGCGCCGCCTTGCGGCAGGTGTCCTCGTCCGCACCCGCCTCGCGGCCGGCGAGCACCAGGGAGGCCGCGAGCCGCTTGAGGTCCCACTCCCACGGCCCGTGCACGGTCTCGTCGAAGTCGTTCAGGTCGATGACGAGGCCACCGCGCGCGTCCGCGTACAGGCCGAAGTTCCCCGCGTGCGCGTCCCCGCAGATCTGCGCGCCGATGCCCGTCAGGGGCGTACGCGCCAGGTCGTACGCCATGAGTCCGGCCGAACCGCGCAGGAAGGCGAAGGGGGTGGCCGCCATCCTGCCGACCCGTATCGGCGTGAGGTGGGGGATCCGGTCGCGACTGGACTCCTCGACCGCGGTCACGGCGTCCGGGCGATCGCCGTTCGTATCCACGGAGGCGTGCGCGCTGCGCGGGACGCGCTCCCGCAGCGCCTTGCCCTCATCCTTGGGGGAGCTCTTCGCGGCCCACTGCGCGAACCCGCGCACGCTCGGAACCCTTGCTGTCCCGGCCACCGCGCCACCGACCTCGCTCACACCGACCGCCTCCCCGTGCACGAACATCAACTCGTGATGACCGTACAGCCGGGCGTCTACCCGCGTTAGCCCCTGTGGACAACTCCCCGCCTGTGGAAAACTCCCCAGCTCAGCGCGAACGACCCGGCCCGCAGCCCCGGCCCTCATCCCCGGCCCGCAAGACCGGCCGGCCTTCAGGACCCACCCCACCGCCGGGCACCCGCGCCGGGCACCCGCCGCCGCTACTTCCGGAACCGCTCCGGGCACTGCCGTCCGCTGCGGCCGCAGCGGAGCGCCGCAGCGGACCGTCGCCGGTCGCCAGGACGTCGCCGAAGCCGTTCAGCGGTGCCGAAGCCGTTCAGTAATAGCGGCCGCCCTGCGGGGCGGGCAGGGCGGCGAGTTCGGCGAGGTCCTCGGCGCCGAGCCGCACATCCGCCGCACCCGCGTTGTCCAGGAGGTACTTCGGAGTCTTGGTGCCGGGGATCGGGACGACGTACTCTCCCTGGGTCAGGACTGCGGCCTGGCTTTGGTCCTGACCCAGGCCAGGCCGCGCCGGAAGTCGTCCTGCGGCAGGTCGTCGAGGAGGTGAATCGTCCGGCGAGGAAGCCGCCCTTGCTCGTCACGCGGGGTGGCCAGGTCGGTTGACCAATCATGAACGGCTTACTTCGTAATGTGGTGGCACCGGCTCACTCGGCGCACCCCGTTGAGGTGGAGATGCGGGACGCCTGTGCTCGGCGGCGAGCGCCCCCGCCGCCGCCGAACCCGCCACCGGCGAAAAACCAAAGATCGCGGAACCTGGACATCCACCGGCCCTCTGGTGCCGACCGCCCGACCCGGGTCCAGCGCCACCCCAGCGCCCCCCCCAAGAACAACCAGCAGCACAAAACGCAGGGGCCCCGACCGTGAGATACCTCACCGCCGGGGCCCTGCCATGTCGCTGTCCGAGCCGCAGCCCCACCAGCACAACGAGAAACGGGCCCCCACCATGACTTTCGTCACTGGTGAAGACCCGTTCCATCGGTTCTTCATGGTGCGCGAGGGGGGAGTTGAACCCCCACGCCCTTGCGGGCACTGGAACCTGAATCCAGCGCGTCTGCCTATTCCGCCACCCGCGCATTGGGTGTGTCATCCGTCTCTCACCGGGTGGGTGAGCGCCGCCGACATGCAGAAGATTAGCACGGTGGAGAGGGTGGATTCACACCCGTTTCCGGGGCCGGCGACGGGGCAGCCGACCCGGGCGCCACCCCTGTGTCACCCCGTCATCACCTGCGGAGCCAGCCAGTGCGACGCCCCGTAGGGCACTCAGGAGGGGCCCCGAACTGTGCCCCGAACGGCGCCTGGACCCCACCGCCCCCGTGCGCTACGTATCAGCCGCAACCGGTTCACGTATCAACCTCGTACCGGTCCCGGCCATCTCCCCAGGAGGCGGCCAGGGTCGGCAGCCGGGTGCGGGACACTGTGGTGAAGCCGCCTCTACGATCCTTCCCAACGGAGTGTGCGGGGGGAGTTCGAAGAGGAGCTCCGGCGGGAACCTCGGGAGGGGACTTCAGTGGGCTCATGGGCGTCGACATCAGTCGACACCCGTCGACCGGGCCGACAGGGGGAACCAGCCGATTTCCCGGCGCGTGGATACGATCAGTAAGCAGTACCAGGGCGATGACAAAGGAGGAGGTGCCCCATGGGAGTCCTGAAGAAGTTCGAGCAACGTCTCGAAGGTCTGGTCAACGGCACCTTCGCCAAGGTGTTCAAGTCCGAGGTCCAGCCAGTCGAGATCGCGGGAGCGCTCCAGCGGGAGTGCGACAACAACGCGACCATCTGGAACCGCGACCGGACCGTCGTGCCCAACGATTTCATCGTGGAGCTGAGTACGCCGGACTACGAGCGCCTCAGTCCCTACTCCGGCCAGCTCGGCGACGAGCTGGCAGGCATGGTGCGCGACTACGCCAAGCAGCAGCGCTACACGTTCATGGGCCCCATCAAGGTCCACCTGGAGAAGGCGGACGACCTCGACACCGGTCTGTACCGGGTACGCAGCCGTACGCTCGCCTCCTCCGCCAACCAGCAGGCCGCTCCCGAGCGAGCCCCCGCGGGCGGCCGTCCCGGGGGCTACGGGTATCCGCCGGCGGCCCAGCCGGCCGGTGCTCCCCCCATGCCGTCCGCGCCGCCGCCCGGCGGCCGTCCGGGCCCGACGCCCATGGGACAGCGGCCCGCCGCTGCTCCCGGACCGGTGCCCGGTGCTCGCGTGCGGCACTGGATCGAGGTCAATGGCACCCGCCATCAGATCTCCCGCCCGACGCTGGTGCTGGGCCGCAGCACCGAAGCCGACGTGCGGATCGACGACCCCGGCGTCTCGCGCCGGCACTGTGAGATCCGGACCGGAACGCCCTCGACGATCCAGGATCTCGGGTCCACCAACGGCATCGTGGTGGACGGGCAGCACACCACCCGCGCTACGCTCCGCGACGGCTCGCGGATCGTCGTGGGCAGTACCACCATCATTTACCGGCAAGCCGAAGGGTGAAGCGGGGGCAATGTCAGAGCTGACCCTCACGGTCATGCGGCTGGGTTTCCTGGCCGTACTGTGGCTGTTCGTGATCGTGGCCGTGCAGGTCATCCGCAGCGACCTGTTCGGAACGCGTGTCACACAGCGCGGCTCGCGCCGGGACGCCCAAAGGCCGCAGCAGGCGGCGCGCCAGGCCGCGCCGCCCCAGCAGCGCCAGCAGGCCGCACCGAGCGGCGGCGGCCGTCAGCGCCGTGGCGCCCCCACCAAGCTGGTCGTCTCGGAGGGCACCCTCACGGGTACGACAGTCGCCCTCCAGGGGCAGACCATCACGCTGGGCCGCGCGCACGACAGCACCATCGTGCTGGACGACGACTACGCCTCCAGCAGGCATGCCAGGATCTACCCGGATCGTGACGGCCAGTGGATCGTCGAGGATCTCGGGTCCACGAACGGCACGTATCTCGACCGGAACCGACTGACGACTCCCACGCCCGTACCGCTGGGCGCGCCGATCCGCATCGGCAAGACCGTCATCGAGCTGCGGAAGTAGTACGACAATGAGCGAGCGGAGCGAGCGAGCAGCGGCGGTCCACACGACGGACCCCGGCGCGCTCCCGACCGGAGGGTGGGCACCGTGCGGATGTACCCGGAGCCGACGGGCGAGGTGCGCATGAGTCTGTCACTGCGCTTCGCCGCCGGATCGCACAAAGGCATGATCCGCGAGGGCAACGAGGACTCCGGCTACGCCGGTCCTCGCCTGCTCGCGATCGCCGACGGAATGGGCGGCCAGGCCGCCGGTGAGGTCGCCTCCTCCGAGGTGATCTCCACCATCGTCGCGCTCGACGACGACGTGCCGGGCTCCGACATTCTCACCTCGCTCGGCACCGCCGTACAGCGCGCCAACGACCAGCTCAGGATGATGGTCGAGGAGGACCCCCAGCTCGAGGGCATGGGGACGACTCTCACGGCACTCCTGTGGACCGGGCAGCGGCTCGGCCTCGTACACGTCGGCGACTCCCGCGCGTACCTCCTGCGGGACGGCGTACTGACGCAGATCACCCAGGACCACACCTGGGTGCAGCGCCTCGTGGACGAGGGCCGCATCACAGAGGACGAGGCCACCACTCACCCGCAGCGGTCTCTGCTGATGCGGGCGCTGGGCAGCGGCGACCACGTCGAGCCCGACCTCTCCATCCGTGAAGTCCGCGCCGGCGACCGGTACCTGATCTGCTCCGACGGACTGTCGGGGGTGGTCAGCCATCAGACGATGGAGGACACCCTCGCCAGCTACCAGGGCCCCCAGGAGACCGTGCAGGAGCTGATCCAGCTCGCGCTGCGCGGTGGTGGCCCCGACAACATCACGGTCATCGTGGCCGACGTCCTCGACATCGACAGCGGAGACACCCTCGCCGGGCAGCTCTCCGACACCCCTGTCATCGTGGGCGCGGTCGCCGAGAACCAGCAGCAGCAGCTGCACGACAACGGCGCCATGCAGACCCCGGCGGGCCGCGCGTCCAGCCTCGGCCGTCAGGTGCCCGGGCAGGGCGGCGGCGAGTTCGGCCCGCCCGGCAGCGGCGACACCACCGGCTACGTACCCACCGACGGCTTCGGCGGCTACTCCGACGACGACTTCGTCAAGCCGCGCTCCGGACGCAAGTGGCTGAAGAGATCCCTCTACGCCGCGCTCGCGCTCGCTGTCATCGGCGGCGGGCTGTACGGCGGCTACCGCTGGACGCAGACGCAGTACTACGTCGGCACCAAGGGCGAGCACGTCGCGCTGTACCGCGGCATCAGCCAGGACCTGGCCTGGGTCTCGCTCTCGAAGGTCGAGAAGGACCACCCCGAGATCGAACTCAAGTACCTGCCGCCGTACCAGCAGAAGCAGGTCAAGGCCACGATCGCCGAGGGCGGCCTGAGCGACGCCGCCTCGAAGATCGAGGAGCTGGCCACGCAGGCGTCCGCGTGCAAGAAGGACGCCGAGCGCCGCGAAGCCGAGAGCGAGCAGAACTCGAAGACCGGCGAGGGCGAGGCCGGCGGCGTCACGGGAACCACACGGACGTCGGCCGCGTCCAAGGCGGCACCGACGCCGACGGCGACCCCGTCATCCCCGTCGCCCGACCCGTCCAAGTCCACGACCGCACCCACTCCCACACCCGGCCCCAGCCTCTCCGACGAAGAGCAGAAGCTGGTCTCGCTGTGCGGTAAGCAGTAAGCAGCCGTGAGGGGCCCTGTCACACGATGAGCAGTACTTCCAACCCGTCGACACAGCACACGTCCACGATCGGCGCGATCGGAACGCCGAGCCGGCGCAACACCGAGCTCGCGCTGCTGGTGTTCGCCGTCGTCATCCCGGTGTTCGCCTACGCCAACGTCGGTCTGGCCATCAATGACTCGGTGCCGCCCGGCCTGCTGAGCTACGGCCTCGGGCTCGGCCTGCTCGCGGGCGTCGGCCACATCGTCGTACGGAAGTTCGCGCCGTACGCGGACCCGCTGCTGCTGCCCCTGGCAACGCTGCTCAACGGCGTCGGCCTTGTGGTCATCTGGCGGCTCGACCAGTCGAGGCGGCTGCAGGCGAGCAACACGTTCGTCGAGGCGGCCCCCCGCCAGCTGCTGTACTCCGCGCTGGGCGTCGCCCTGTTCGTGGTCGTACTGATCTTCCTCAAGGACCACCGCGTCCTGCAGCGCTACACCTACATCTCCATGGTCGGCGCGCTGATCCTGCTGCTCCTGCCGCTGGTCCCGGGCCTCGGCCTGAACGTCTTCGGCGCCAGGATCTGGATCTCGATCGCCGGTTTCACCATCCAGCCGGGAGAGTTCGCGAAGATCGTCCTCGCGATCTTCTTCGCCGGCTATCTGATGGTGAAGAGAGACGCCCTGGCCCTGGCCAGCCGCCGCTTCATGGGCCTCTACCTGCCGCGCGGTCGCGACCTCGGACCGATCCTCGTCGTCTGGGCGATCTCGATCCTGATCCTGGTCTTCGAGACCGACCTCGGTACGTCGCTGCTGTTCTTCGGAATGTTCATCATCATGCTGTATGTCGCCACCGAGCGCACCAGCTGGATCGTCTTCGGCATGCTGATGTCCGGGGCCGGCGCCGTCGGCGTCGCCACCTTCGAACCGCACGTCCAGCAGCGCGTCGAGGCCTGGCTCGACCCGATGCGCGAGTACACGCTCAGCCAGGAGGGCGTGGTCGGACACACCGAGCAGTCGATGCAGGCCCTGTGGGCCTTCGGCTCCGGCGGCACCCTCGGCACCGGTCTCGGCCAGGGCAACTCCGACCTCATCGGCTTCGCCGCCAACTCCGACTTCATCCTCGCCACCTTCGGCGAGGAACTGGGCCTGGCCGGCGTGATGGCCATCCTGCTGCTGTACGGGCTGATCGTGGAGCGCGGCGTGCGCACCTCACTCGCCGCCCGCGACCCCTTCGGCAAGCTGCTGGCCATCGGCCTGTCCGGCGCCTTCGCCCTCCAGGTCTTCGTCGTCGCCGGCGGCGTCATGGGCCTGATCCCGCTGACCGGTATGACGATGCCGTTCCTGGCGTACGGAGGTTCCTCCGTCATCGCCAACTGGGCCCTCATCGGCATCCTGATCAGAATCAGCGACACCGCGCGCCGCCCCGCGCCCGCCCCCGCGCCCAGTCCCGACGCCGAGATGACCCAGGTGGTCCGACCGTGAACAAGCCCCTGCGACGGATCGCGATCTTCTGCGGGCTCCTTGTCCTCGCGCTCCTCATCCGCGACAACTGGATCCAGTACGTCCAGGCCGACTCGCTGAAGGACGACCCCAAGAACCGCCGCGTCGCCATCGCCCGCTACGCCACACCGCGCGGCGACATCATCGTCGACGGCAACCCGATCACCGGGTCCACCAAGACCAGCGGCGACGACTTCAACGACTTCGAGTACAAGCGCACGTACAAGGACGGCGCGATGTGGGCCCCCGTCACGGGCTACGCCTCGCAGGCCTTCGGCGCCACACAGTTGGAGAGCATCGAGGACGGCATCCTCACCGGTGACGACGACCGGCTCTTCTTCCGCCGCACGCTCGACATGGTCACCGGCAAGAAGCAGGAGGGCGGCAATGTCGTCACCACGCTCAACGCCGCCGCGCAGAAGGCCGCGTACAACGGCCTGCTGAAGCAGGGCAAGGGCGCCGTCGCCGCCATCGACCCGTCCACCGGAGCGATCCTGGCGCTGGCCTCCACCCCCTCGTACGACCCCTCGACGTTCGCCGGAAACTCCACCAAGGTCGACGGCGAGGCCTGGAAGAAGCTTCAGAAGAAGAACAACCCGGACAACCCGATGCTCAACCGGGCGCTGCGCGAGATCTACCCGCCCGGCTCCACCTTCAAGGTGGTCACCGCGGCCGCCGCCCTGGAGCACGACCTCTACACGGACCCCGACGCGAAGACCGAATCGCCGGACCCGTGGATCATGCCGGGCACCACCACCAAGCTGCCGAACGAGGGCACCATCCCTTGTGAGAACGCCACGCTCCGCCAGGCCCTGAGGTTCTCCTGCAACACCGTCTTCGGCAAGGTCGGCTTCGACCTCGGCAAGGACAAGATGCTGGAGACCGCCAAGAAGTTCGGCTTCAACGAGGAGCAGTTCATCCCGGTCCGCTCCAGCGCCTCCAACTTCCCCGAGGAGATGGACAAGCCGCAGACCGCGCTCAGCTCCATCGGCCAGTTCGAGACCGCCACGACCCCGCTGCAGATGGCCATGGTGGCCTCCGCCGTCGCCAACAACGGCACGCTTATGAAGCCGTACATGATCGACAAGCGCCAGGCGCCGAACCTCGACGTCATCGAGCAGACCGACCCCGAGAAGATGAGCCAGCCACTCTCCGAGGAGAACGCCCAGATCCTGCAGTCGATGATGGAGACGGTCGTCAAGGAGGGCACCGGCACCAACGCCCAGATCAACGAGAACGGCGTCACCGTCGGCGGCAAGACCGGTACCGCCCAGCGTGGTGTCGACAACAGCCAGAACCCGTACGCCTGGTTCATCTCGTACGCGAAGACCAGCGACGGCAGCTCTCCGGTCGCCGTCGCCGTGGTGGTCGAGGACGAGAGCGCCAACCGTGGCGACATCTCCGGCGGCGGTCTCGCCGCACCGATCGCCAAGGACGTGATGAAGGCAGTCATCGACAGCAAGCCGGGATCATAAATGAACGCGACGAGCGCGATGAACGTAAGAAAGACCGCGGTCCACACAAAACAGTGACCCCGCTCACGTCCCCTTCACATCGGTGCACGATGCGATACCGGTCCTGTATCGGGTGACGGTTGTGGCCAGGTCAGTCAAGGCGAGCCGGGTACGGTATGCCCGGACAGCACACCGCCGGACCACGCGTGGGTGTGGTCAGGACCGACGGAGAGGGCTGGTAGGTAGCTATGGAAGAGCCGCGTCGCCTCGGCGGCCGGTACGAGCTGGGCCAGGTGCTCGGCCGTGGTGGCATGGCAGAGGTTCATCTCGCCCATGACACCCGGCTCGGCCGCACCGTGGCGGTGAAGACGCTGCGGGCGGACCTCGCACGCGACCCGTCGTTCCAGGCCCGGTTCCGCCGGGAGGCCCAGTCGGCCGCCTCGCTCAACCATCCCGCGATCGTCGCCGTGTACGACACGGGTGAGGACTACATCGAGGGCATCTCCATCCCGTACATCGTGATGGAGTACGTCGACGGGTCCACGCTGCGCGAGCTGCTGCACTCCGGGCGCAAGCTGCTGCCCGAGCGCGCCATGGAGATGACCATCGGCATCCTCCAGGCGCTCGAGTACTCGCACCGCAACGGCATCGTCCACCGTGACATCAAGCCGGCGAACGTCATGCTGACGCGCAACGGCCAGGTCAAGGTCATGGACTTCGGCATCGCCCGTGCGATGGGCGATTCCGGCATGACGATGACGCAGACCGCCGCGGTCATAGGAACGGCGCAGTACCTCTCGCCGGAGCAGGCGAAGGGCGAGCAGGTCGACGCCCGGTCCGACCTGTACTCGACGGGCTGCCTGCTGTACGAGCTCCTGACGGTCCGCCCGCCCTTCATCGGGGACTCCCCGGTCGCGGTCGCGTACCAGCACGTACGGGAAGAGGCCCAGCCTCCGTCGAACTTCGACCCTGAGATCACGCCCGAGATGGACGCGATCGTCCTGCGGGCCCTGGTCAAGGACCCGGACTACCGCTACCAGTCGGCCGACGAGATGCGCGTCGACATCGAGGCCTGCCTCGACGGCCAGCCCGTCGCGGCCACCGCGGCCATGGGTTCCGTCGGCTACGGCGGCTACCCGGACGACCAGCCGACCACGGCCCTGCGCTCCACGGACGCGCAGGCCACGTCGATGCTGCCCCCGATGAGCCCGGACGACGACGGCTACGGCTACGACGACCGCGCCGGCCGCCGCCGCCAGCAGCCGAAGAAGAGCAGCACCTCGACGATCCTGCTGGTCGTCGCCGGTGTGCTTGTCCTGGTCGGCGCGATCCTCATCGGGAAGTGGGCGTTCAGCGGGACGGGCGGTACCGGGGACGAGCCGTTCCCGGCGCCGAACTTCGTGAACCGGACCCAGGTCGAGGCCCAGAAGATGGCGACGAACGTCGACCTGACGGTCAAGATCGAGAACAAGGCCTGCGAGGAGACCCCGAAGGGCAGCGTCTGCGACCAGAACCCGGCCGCGAAGACCGAGGTCAACAAGGGCGACACGATCACGCTGACGGTGTCGACGGGGGCGCCGAAGGTGGCGGTGCCGAACGTCATCGACGATCCCGTCGATGACGCCACGGAGAAGCTCGAGGGCGACAAGTACCAGTTCGAGGTCAAGACGGAGAGCAAGGAGTCCAGCGAGGAGCCCGGCACGGTCCTCGAACAGGACCCGACGGCGGGCGACGAGGTGGAGAAGGGCTCCACGATCACCCTCACCATCGCCAAGGAGAAGGAACAGACCACTGTTCCGGACGTCAGCGGCCAGAGCTGCGACCAAGCCCGGGCGCAGATGGAGGACAGCGACCTCACAGGCACCTGCACCGAGGTGGAGACCGAGGACGACAACCTGGTCGGCAAGGTCATCGCGACCACGCCGGCGGCCAACTCCGCGGTCGATCCGGGCTCGACGGTGACCATCCAGATCGGCAAGAAGGCGGAGGACAAGGAGTTCGCCATGCCGAAGGTGACCCAGATGACTCTTGGCCAGGCCAAGCAGGTTCTGGCGCAGAGCCAGCTCCAGCTCGGCAGCGTCCAGGGCTCGCAGGACGACAACGCCATCGTGTTCGGCAGCAACCCGCAGGAGGGCGCTGGGGTGAAGGCGGGCGACAAGGTCGACCTCTTCACGACCGACGCCGGGCAGAACAACGGCGGCGGCAACGGCGGCCAGATCTTCGGAGGCGCCACCGGCGCGACGACGCGGGACGAGGACTGACGCCCGCTCGCTCACTCGCTGCGCAGGGTATGTACGACGAAGCCCCGTGTCCCCTCTTCTGAAGGGGGGCACGGGGCTTCGTCGTACTCCTCAGGACGGGCCAGGGCTTCGTCGGCGTACACATCGTGCACAGAGGGGCCGTGAGGCCGTACACGGGCCGTGGAGCCCTCACCGATCCCGGAGCGGCCAACAGGGACCATGCGGCCGTACGCGGGACGTGCGGCCGCATGTGGGACGCGTCAGCGCAGCTCGGGCGGCGGCGTCCGCTCGTCGTTGACCTTCTCCACGCGGTCCAGCTCGCCCCACACCACGTACCGGTAGCGGGACGTGTAGACGGGCGTGCAGGTCGTCAGCGTGATGTAGCGGCCGGCCTTCGTCCTGCCCGACTCCTTGGGGACGGGCGCGAGGACCTTGACGTTGAACTTCGAGGTCTCGGGGAGGGTGGCGTAGACCTTGTAGACGTACCAGTTGTCCTTGGTCTCGAAGACGATCGCGTCGCCCTTTTCGAGCTTGTCGATGTTGTGGAACTTGGCGCCGTGCCCGTCCCGGTGGGCGGCCAGCGAGAAGTTGCCCTTCTTGTCCTGCGGGAGAGCGGACTTCACGGGGTCGGTGTAGTAGCCGGCGATGCCGTCGTTGAGGCTCTTCGTGGAAGTGCCCTTCTTGACCAGCACCTCGCCGCTCTTCATCGCCGGGACGTGCAGGAAGCCGATGCCGTCCTTGGTGTCCAGGCCGATCGGTCCCCGGTCCTCCGCCCAGTGGTCGCGCACCTTGTCGCCCTGCTTGTCTGCCTCTCGGTCCGCGACGACGTTCGTCCACCACAGCGAATAGGCGACGAACAGGCCGAGGACCAGACCCGCCGTGATGAGGAGTTCGCCGAAGACGCTGACGGCCGCCGCGATCCGGCCGCCACCGCGGCGCCGCGGTGCGGGGGAGGACGCCGGCGCGTCGGTGTGCTCTTCGTGGTCGGTCGTCGCTGCCACTGCGTTTGCCCCGTCTGGTGTCTCAGGATCAGGAAGTGTTGGGATCAGAATTCTTGGACTTGGACCAGGAAGTCTTGGAAATCTCGGACGTCTTGGGTGAGGAGGTTTTGGATCAGGAGGTCTTGAGTGGTCCCACGTGCTCTCAACTGACGAGCGCGTCCGGTTTGCCCTTGCTGCGCGGCCGTTCCTCGACCATGTTGCCCCAGACGATCATCCGGTATTTGCTGGTGAATTCCGGGGTGCAGGTGGTCAGAGTGATGTAACGGCCCGCCGCCGTGAAGGTCGACCCCGTGGGGATCGCGTTCAGCACGGCCGTGTTGTTCGGTGGCGTCACGGGCAGGATCGACGCCATTTTGTAGACGAAGTACTTGTCCTGCGTCTCGACGACGATCGGATCGCCCGGCTTGAGACGGTTGATGTACCGGAACGGTTCGCCGTGGGTGTTGCGGTGCCCCGCCAGCCCGAAGTTGCCCGTCTTGGCATCCGGCATAGCCGTCTTCACGCCTTCCTCGGCGTAGTGGCCGACCATGCCGCGGTCGAGAACCCGCTTCTTGTCGGTCCCCTCGGCGATCGGCACGACCACGTCCAGCTTCGGGATGTGCAGAATGGCGAAGCCCTGACCCGGCTCGAACGTGCCCGGATTCCGCTTGCCGTTCGCCCAGTCGTCCTGGAGGCTGCTCGCCTCGTTGCCCGCCTGCGCGGCCGCCCGGACGTTCGTCCACCACAGCTGGTACGTCACGAACAGCAGCATCAGTACGCCGGTGGTGATGAACACCTCACCGATCGCCCGGCTCGCCATCACGGCCGCGCCCGGCTTCCGCGCCCGCGCCGCGCGCCGCGCCTCCACCCGCGAGAGGGGCGCACCGGCCTCCAGTGGCCCCTGGGGCGCCCCGCCGGTTCCCCCGGCCCCACCGTGCCGCCCATGGCGCCTGGCGGCCTTGCGCCGGGCCGCACGGCCGCCGACGACGGCACCGCCCAAGGTCCCTGCGCCTGTGCCCGCGCCCGTGAACCGTGTGCCCGTTCCTGCGGGTGATGCGGCGGCGGGCATCGCGGGCGTCGCGGATATGGATTCGGCGTCGGCTATTCGCAGCGCGACGGTCTCGTCGTCGAGCGGGGGAGGCTCGTGCGGCTCGGAGTAGGCCTCGCCGTACGGCTGCCGCGGCGCCCCTGCGTACGGCGGCTGAGCCTCCTCTAAGGCGGCCGGGGGCTCTTGGTACCGCGGTCCGGGCTCTCCGTAGGAGGGCCGCAACTCCTCGTACGGCCGTTGCGGCTCGACAGGCGTGACAGGTACGGCAGGTGTGACTGGGACGGCAGGCGTGACGTACGACGGCTGCGGTTCGGCGTACCCATGCGCGGGCTCCATGTGCGCACGGCGCACCGGCTCCGCGTACGCCGAAGCGGTCTGCTCCGCGCTCCAGTCCCGTGTATGCCCCTGAGGGTCGTACCAGTCCCGCTCCGGTGCCGCGGGCTGACCCTGCCCCGGCAGGGGGTCGCTGAGCGGGTCGGCCAGCTCCTCGACGGCGGCCTGCATCGCTGCGTCCGACTCCTCGAAGGCCTCGTAGGCCTCGAAGGCACCCGCGCCCTTCGCCTCGAACGACGCAGCGCCCCCGTACACGGCGTCCTCGCCGTACGGGGCGGCACTGTCGCGCTCGGGGCGCAGGGCGGTCACGCCGTGGCCCTGCCCACCACCGGGGCAAGCCCCGTCGACCTGGCCACGGCCTCTTGGTAGCCGCACTCGACCAGCCAGTTGGCCAGCATGCGGTGACCGTGCTCGGTCAGTACCGACTCGGGATGGAACTGCACGCCCTCAACCGCGAATTCACGGTGCCTGAGGCCCATGATGATCCCGTCGTGCGTGCGGGCCGTGACCTCCAGCTCGGCCGGGACGGTCTTCGGCTCAGCGGCAAGCGAGTGGTAGCGAGTGGCGGTGAAGGGCGAGGGCAGTCCCGCGAACACACCCCTGCCCTCGTGCTCCACCAACGACGTCTTGCCGTGCAGCAGCTCGGGCGCGCGGTCCACCACACCGCCGTACGCCACCTGCATCGACTGCATCCCGAGACAGACCCCGAAGACGGGAACCCCGGTTGTGGCACAGTGCCGCACCATGTCGACACAGACGCCGGCCTCCTCGGGCGTACCCGGGCCCGGCGACAGCAGTACGCCGTCGAAGCCGTCCTGGGCGTGCGCCGTGGACACCTCGTCGTTGCGCAGCACCTCGCACTCTGCGCCCAGCTGGTACAGGTACTGGACCAGGTTGAAGACGAAGCTGTCGTAGTTGTCGACGACGAGAATCCGCGCGCTCACTGGTTGTCCACCGTCACATCGTTGAAGGGCAGCAGCGGTTCGGCCCACGGGAAGACGTACTGGAAGAGCACGTAGACCACCGCGAGAACCAGCACGATGGAGAGCAGCGCCTTGATCCACACGTTTCCCGGCAGATGCCGCCAGATGAAGCTGTACATGCCGTCCCTTCCGTCACACCACGGCACCCGACTCACGCCGTACACGACCAGACTAACGGCGTAGTGCCTCCGGTTTCCCAGCCTCTACGGGCTGGGTGGCATCAAGGTGGGCCCAGACGATCAGCCGGTGGCTGCTGCCCCATTCCGGTTCACAGGTCGTCAGCGTCAGATAGCGGCCCTCCCTCGTGTACCCGGACTTCTCCGGCACGGGGTCGATGACCGCCGTGTCGGTGGGGAGCGTCTTGTAGGGCTTGGTGTCGATGCGGTACGAGAACCACGTCGTGCCGTCGGTCAGCACCACCGCGTCACCTGGGCGCAGCCGAGGAAAGTCCTTGAACGGGTCCCCGTACGTGCGGCGATGGCCGGCGACGGCGAAGTTGCCCTCCTGGCCGAGCTGCGCGGTGCTCGCGTAATGGCCGAGGCCCTTCTTGAGGGTGTTGGTCTTCGTGCCTTCCAGCACGGGCTTGTTCCACGTGAAACCAAGCCGCGGGATGTACATGACAGCGAAGGGCTTGCCGTCCTTGTACGGGGCCGGCGGCTCGGGATCATCAGCGGTGGGCTCGCTCGTGGGGGCCTCGGACTCGGCTGCCACGGAACCCTTCGACCACTGCTCCTCAAGCAGCGCGACCTGGTCGTCCATCGCACCGTCGGCCTTCAGGCCCGTCCAGAACAGCACGTAGACGACGAAGAGCACGATCAAGGTGCCGACGGTGATGCACAACTCACTGATCGTCCTGACGACCACTCGCACTGACACAAGGTCCCCCCAGCGGCAGCTACTCCAACTACTCCACGGGCTTCCTACGCCACGGCTTTCCTACTCCACAGGCTTCGCGTAGTGGAGATCCACTGTGCCCGAGTAGCCGGGAAGAGTCACCGTCTCGTCCTCATCGACTTTCCAGCCGAGCCCGTAGACGTTGACGTACACCATGTAGTTCTGGATCGCCGAGGAGGCCGAGAGGGCCTTCTGGAGCTTGTCCGGGTCGCCGACCGCCTGGATCTTGTACGGGGGCGAGTAGACGCGGCCCTGAAGGATCAGGGTGTTGCCGACGCAGCGGACGGCGCTGGTGGAGATCAGCCGCTGGTCCATGACCTTGATGCCCTCGGCGCCGCCCTGCCACAGGGCGTTGACCACGGCCTGCAGGTCCTGCTGGTGGATGACCAGGTAGTCGGGCTGCGGCTCGGGGTAGCCGGGGAGCTTCGCGGTGGCGTTCGGAGGCGCGTCGTCGAGGGTGACCGTGAGGGCCTTGCCCTTGAGCTTCTGGGTGCCCGCGTTCTTCTCCAGGGCGGCGAGCCTGGCCTCCTCCGCCTTCGTGCTGCCGTTGTCCCGCTCGGCGAGGGCCTCGACGTCGTTCCGCAGCGATCCGTTGCTCTCGTCCAGCTGGCCGTTCTTGTGGCTGCGCTCCTGAACCAGGTCGGAGAGCTTCAGAAGCGAGGCATCCGTCCTGATATTGGTGCCCTTGGCCGTGTCGAAGCTGGTGAAGAAGATCAGCCCGGCCAGGGCGAACACAGCCACGGTCAGCACCCGTACCGGCCGAAAACGCCGGATACGGTCAGGGCTGGAACCTGGCTGTGGGAAGTCGGCAGAATTGCTCAACGTACCCTTATCTCCTTCGGCGCCGCGGAAGCACTACGCTAACGGACGCCCGGGGGAGCGCTAAGAGTCCCCTTGTACGCTGCCCCGGAGCCAGCCCACGTTCCCTGCGCGGCCACGCAGCGCATCGACAGGAGAGACCCTCGTGCCGAAGTCACGTATCCGCAAGAAGGCCGACTACACGCCGCCCCCGGCGAAGCAGGCGACCGCCATCAAACTGAACAGTCGTGGCTGGGTCGCCCCGGTCATGCTGGCCTTGTTCCTCATCGGCCTCGCCTGGATCGTCGTTTTCTACGTGACGGACGGCTCGCTGCCGATCGACGCGCTCGGAAACTGGAACATCGTCGTCGGCTTCGGCTTCATCGCGGCGGGATTCGGCGTATCCACGCAGTGGAAGTAACAGCGGTCGACACCCAGGTGCACGTAGTTCTGCCCCGAGCTATCCACTGAGTTATCCACAGCCGTTTCCACAGGGGTGGAAAAAGAACGACGATCTGTGGATAACTCGCCCGACGTTGACGCCGGTGTGACTGACCTACCGGGATCCGGAAGTGCGTTCGCCCCCTGTCCTGCCTGGGGAAACCCAGGTCAGCGACAGGGGGCACACTTGTTCCCGCACACTATGCACAAGATCCGGCACAGTCTGTGGACAACGCCTGGCTCACGTGAGCTGCGAGGTCCTCACCAGTGTCATGACCACGACCGCGATCAATACCAGCGCGCAGACGCCGTACTGGATCAGGGCCCGCCGCTCACGGGGGGCGTGGACCATCGCGTAGCCGATCAGGACGCCGCCGGCGAGGCCGCCGATGTGGGCCTCCCACGCGATGTTGGACCACCCAAAGGTGAGGATGAGGTTGATCACCAGCAGGGCGATGACCGGACGCATGTCGTAGTTGAGTCGGCGCATGAGGATGGCGGTCGCACCGAACAGCCCGAAGATCGCTCCGGAGGCGCCGAGCGACGGCTGGTTCGGCTCGGCGATCAGATACGTGAGCGCGCTCCCGGCGAGGCCGGAGACTCCGTACAGCGCGAGGTAACGAACGCGGCCGAGGGCTGACTCCAGGGGGCCGCCGAGCCACCACAGGCTGAGCATGTTGAAGGCGATGTGGATATAGCTGCCGTGCAGGAACATCGCCGTGACCAGCCGGTACCACTGTCCCTCCGCGACGCCCTCGATGCCTCCGAGGAGCGGCACGTACGCGCGGCCGATGAGGTCGAAGCTGTCGGTGAAGCGGTCGCCCACGGAGAGCTGGACCAGGAAGAGCGCGAGGTTGAGCCCGAGGAGGATCTTGGTGATGAGCCGGGGATCCGCGGTGACCGTGCCGCCGGCGAGGGTGCGGGGCTGGGAAGCGCTCGGCGCGTGCCCCGTGCCGGATCCGTCCCGCACACACTCCGGGCACTGGAAGCCGACCGAGGCGCTGATCATGCACTCGGGGCAGATGGGGCGCTCGCAGCGAGTGCACCGGATGCCGGTCTCGCGGTCAGGGTGCCGGTAGCAGGTGGGCAGGCTCGCGGCGTCCTGCGGTCCCTGCGGGCTGCCTGGCGCCTGATCCATGGGTCCCCTCATTCTTCATACGCAACGCACCGCCCCGCTCATCCTTACGGATGGGCGGGGCGTTTGGTTCCCTCTTGGGGTGCGTCCCTAGCGGGTCTCGACGACGACCGACTCGATGACCACGTCGTTAACCGGGCGGTCGGTGCGCGGGTTGGTCTGCGCGGAGGCGATGGCGTCCACGACCTTCTGGCTGGCCGCGTCGGTGACCTCACCGAAGATGGTGTGCTTGCGGGTCAGCCACGCCGTCGGGGAGACGGTGATGAAGAACTGCGAGCCGTTGGTGCCCGGGCCGGCGTTGGCCATGGCCAGCAGGTACGGCTTGTCGAAGGCGAGGTCCGGGTGGAACTCGTCCTCGAACTGGTAGCCGGGACCGCCGGTGCCGTTGCCCAGCGGGTCACCGCCCTGGATCATGAATCCGCTGATCACCCGGTGGAAGACCGTGCCGTCGTAGAGCTTGTCCGTGGTCTTCGCACCCGTCTCCGGGTTGACCCACTCACGCTCGCCCTTGGCGAGCTCGACGAAGTTCCGGACAGTCTTGGGCGCGTGGTTCGGCAGGAGCCGCACTTCGATGTCGCCGTTGTTGGTCTTCAGGGTGGCGTAAAGCTGCTCAGCCACGATCTGCCTTCCGTTGTCCTTTGTGACACCCCGATCCTCGCACGGACCGCGCCGCCCGTCTTCCGCCGCCGCCCTTCCGGCCCGCTTCGTACCAAACAGGCGCGCGGTCCGAGGATCCATGGCATTGTCGTCGCAAGCTCCTGTTGCACCGTATTGATCAGCTATTGCCCGAGTACACCCGGAGTCGGCACTCATGACCCGGATGCCCGCCCTCGCATGCCCCGGAGTGCTCCGACAGGCATGATCCCGTTAAGGGTGGAAAGGTGAACTGTGACTTTCTGGGGGATGACCCCGTACCCCCACGTACGCCACCGAGGAGGAGGATCCCGTGACCCGCAAGGACAGCGTGCGCACAGCGGCCGAGTCGGCGAGGGACAGCGTGCGCCACGCCGCGGAAGTGGTGGCGCCCTACGCCGACACGACCAAGGACCGAGCCACTCACTACGCGCACGAAGCACGCGTGCGCCTGGCGCCGAAGGTGTCGTCTGCCGCCCACCAGGCCGCTGAACAGGCACGTACGCAGTACGACGCCCATCTCGCCCCGCGCCTGGAGCAGGCGCGTACCCATGTGCCGCCGAAGGTCGACCATGCCGCGCACGAGGCGGCCGTCCGCACTCGCAAGGCTGCCCGGCAGGCGGCGGTCTACTCCCGGCCGAGGATCGAGCAGGCCAGGGCCGCGGCCGGACCCGTCCGCGAGGAAGCCGCGAACCGCAGGGCGGCGGCGCTGGCGGCGCTGCGCGGCCAAGTCTCGGCCAAGGAGATCGAGAAGTTGGTCCGCAAGCACGAGCGGCGGGCCAAGATCGGCCGCGTCGCCAAGGGACTGGCTGCTCTGGGCATCCTGGCCGGCGGCGCCTTCGCCGCGTGGAAGTGGTGGGACAAGCAGGCCAATCCCGACTGGCTGGTCGAGCCGCCCGCCGCCACAGAGGTTCCGGAGAGCGGCCGTCTGGCCTCGGTCGAAGGTAGCGGCCAGGACGAACTCGATCCCGAGGTCCAGGCCAAGCAGGCCGAGGCGGAGGCGGCGGACCGCGACGATCGCGGCTGATGCGTTGGAGGCACCGGACGCGGTTGCCGCAGCTGCGGTGGCTGCCGCGGTGACGCTGCCGCTGGATATCAGGAGCGCTGTGGGGTGGGAGGCCTAGGAGGTCTCCCACCCCACAGCGATGTTTCACGTGAAACCGGCTTCGCGTGGGACTGGCTTCGCGTGAAGCCCGCCTTGCATAGAGGCCCTACGTGGAACCGGTCGCTGTGCGGCGGGTGCGCCTGCGTTCCGGCAGGGGCTTGCGCTTGCAGGGACGGCGAGCGGCGTCCGGCACACCGCTGGCGGGTGCGGTCGGAGTCTGAGTCGGAGAATTCGGAGGGACGGGGGTCGTGGCCGTGAGGGCATGGATGCGGTCGGTGAAGTCGGGGTCGGGCAGGGGCAGATCCAGGTCGTCGTCCACGTAGGCGACGGCCGCCGGCACGTAGTGCAGGACGGCGTTGACCGGCTCGGGTACGGGTGAGTCGTCCGGTTTGAGTGCCCGCAGGATGCGCAGCGTGGTGGTGATCGCGACTTCGGGTTCCGGCTCTCCGTCGGCGACGGCGTCGGCTTGGGTGTGCCACCAGTCGGCCGCTCCGTGCTCGCCCAGGGCCCTGTGGTGCAGGTAGAGGCAGTAGCTGGCGGCGGGGTCGCCGGCCCCGGCCGCGTACTGCCACCAGAAACGGGCCGACTCCTCGCGCTCGGAGAGTTGCAGCATGCACCCGAGGACACGGGCCCCGGACGGTTCGGGCAGCGCCCGGGCGAGGAACAGCTTGAGGTCGGCGAGCGCTCGGGTGTGAGTGATCACCGTCTGGCAGAGAGTCTGCAGATCGTCGGCAGCGGAAGTCTCGTCCACGGAGTTCTCGTCCACCGGGCTTTCGTCCACCGGGCTTTCGTCCACTCGGCTTTCGTCCACCGAGGTCTCGCCGGCCAGGGCTTCTTCGCCCGGTCCGCCGTCGGTGACGCTCCCGTGGACCGAACCGTCGCCACCGAACGAGCCACGGTCGAAATGGGCGTGCGGCGCGGCGCATGAGGACTCCTCGGGCGGATCGTACGGCGCGGCCGCGCGGACAGCCAGGCGGACGGCCGCCGCGTCGATGTCCGCCTCGGTGTAGGGCTCGCGCCGCAGCCTGGCCCGGGCGAGCAGTTCGTCAATGTGCGACGTCATCGGCATGCCCTTCCTCGCTCTCGCTTCCGCTCTGCGCGGCCTCGAGACGCCTCTTCACGCCGTACGCGTGCTCCAGCCGTCGTCTGGCATGGCGGACGGTGGAGCGTACGCCGGCCGGAGTGATCCCTAGCGCGGCCGCCACCTCCTCGACGGTGAAGCCATGGCCGAACTGCAGGAGCATCACGTCCATCTGACGCGGCGGCAGCTGTCCGATCGCCTGGTAGAGACTGAGGCTCTCCTCGAACTGGCCGATGGGATCGACCGCCCGGCTCAGGGCCACCGTCTCGAAGGCGGCCTCGCCTATGAGCGCGGGACGTCGGTCACGGGCCCGGGAGAGATCGATGGTGGTGTGCCTGAGTACTCGCCAGGCGTACGCGGATGGGTTTTCCTTGGCCAGCACGGCCGCCCATGCCTTGAGCAACTTCTCGAAGGATGCGTCGACCGCCTCCTCGGCATCGGCCCTGCTGCCCAGCCGGATCTCCGCCCAGTGAACGTAGATCGGCCGGTACATCCGGTGGAAGGCCTCGAAATCCAGCGGCAGTTTCTTCATCGGCCGGGCGCCGGTCGCGTATCGGGGAAGGTCCTGGCTCACGTCCGCCCCTTTGTGCTGCGCTCGCGTCGCATCTCACTGATGCCTGCCCGCACTCCGGCCGCGGCCACTCGGCGCAGCAGGGTGACGGCGTCACGGCCGAACACCCGCAGGACGAGCACCGCCAGGATCACATCGCCGGCAACGTCGATCGTCACGTGCAGTTTTGCCTCTCCTTGCGGAAGGCGAGGCCTCGTCGCACCCCAGGCGGCCTCGGGAGCGCGTCTGTTTACGCCCTCCGTCCACGATGACGTTTGCAACGTGCCAGGTGTGCAACGCTCATGCTGACTTTCTTAACGGAGCGCAGCGTTCTGGTTACGAATCTCTGTTCACACCAGCTCACACAAGCCTTCACGACTCCCGCGTGCCACCCTCACGCCACCTCGGCCACCTGCGCAGCGACCGCACCGCCTCGACAGCGAGCGCCCCTTTGCGCAAACAATCGCAAAGATCGCGACAAACCCCCTGTGACGCACATCACCGCACAAGCCACCCATGGGCCTCCCGCGCACAGGCGAGGCGGGACCGCCAGAGATTGACGAGGCCACGCCACCCCAGGCAGACCCTCAATTCCTGGTCACCTCGCCCCTGTTGCTCAATCCGGCGCGGAGCGGAAGCCGCCGTGAAAGTACTTCGAATCGAAAGCACCCGGCGGGCGATACACACGGCCTCACTGCAAGACATCCGAGAAACCCGAGAGCCCGTGAAGGGGCGATCCCCGCCCACGGTCCATGCCCCACACAACGCACGAAAACCCCATCCGGCCTGCGTAAAAGCTGGCCGGAGGGGGTTCGTCGAGTGGAGCCTAGGGGAGTCGAACCCCTGACATCTGCCATGCAAAGACAGCGCTCTACCAACTGAGCTAAGGCCCCGGAAGGGGAGCGTCCGCCAGAAGGATCTCCTACGGGACGAGCGCCGCAGACCAGAGTACCGGGTCACCCCCGGTATCCCACAAAAAAGAGGGGGTCCCCGCGCAAGACCACTCTCCGTAAGATGCTCGACGTGGTTCGCTACAGCGAACCGCGGTACTTGGGGAAGCGATGGGGAGACGCGAATGGACGCCGCACAGCAGGAAGCAACCGCAAGAGCCCGGGAGCTGCAGCGGAACTGGTACGGGGAGCCATTGGGGGCGCTCTTTCGTAAGCTCATAGACGATCTCGGCCTCAACCAGGCGCGGCTCGCCGGAGTGCTCGGCCTGTCCGCGCCCATGCTGTCGCAGCTGATGAGCGGCCAGCGCGCCAAGATCGGCAACCCGGCGGTGGTCCAGCGCGTACAGCTGCTGCAGGACCTGGCGGGTCAGGTCGCCGACGGCAGCGTGAGCGCCGCCGAGGCCACCGAACGCATGGACGAGATCAAGAAGTCGCAGGGGGGATCGGTGCTCAGCAACACCACGCAGTCGACAACCAGTTCGGGCGCGCCCACGGTGAAACGCGTGGTCCGCGAGATCCAGTCACTGCTGCGTTCCGTAGCGGCCGCGGGGGACATCATCGAGGCAGCGGACACTCTCGCCCCGACCCACCCGGAACTGGCAGAGTTCCTCCGGGTGTACGGAGCCGGCCGCACCTCCGACGCGGTCGCCCACTACCAGTCCCACCAGAGCTGAGCACACTGCCCGGCTGCCGAACACCCCGTGGCCGGAGGCCTGGCCCCACCGACCGCTGGGAGCCAGGCCGCCGGGCAGCCAGCAGCCAGGCACCTGGAAGAGGCCGCCGTACCGACCGCCGAAGGGGGATCGACGCACAACCATGGGTGAGGTCTTCGCCGGCCGGTACGAACTGGTCGACCCGATCGGACGCGGAGGAGTCGGTGCCGTCTGGCGCGCCTGGGATCACCGACGGCGCCGGTATGTGGCCGCCAAGGTCCTGCAGCAGAGCGACGCACACTCGCTGCTGCGCTTCGTACGGGAGCAGGCACTGCGGATCGACCATCCTCATGTGCTCGCGCCCGCGAGCTGGGCCGCCGACGACGACAAAGTCCTGTTCACCATGGACCTCGTCGGCGGTGGCTCGCTGGCCCACCTGATCGGGGACTACGGTCCCCTCCCCCCGACCTTTGTCTGCACGCTGCTCGACCAGTTGCTGGCGGGGCTCGCCGCGGTGCACGCCGAGGGGGTCGTGCACCGCGACATCAAGCCCGCCAACATCCTTCTTGAGGCGACCGGAACAGGCCGTCCAAAGCTGCGGCTGTCCGACTTCGGCATCTCGATGCGTCTGGGTGAGCCACGGCTGACGGAGACCAACTACGTGGTGGGGACGCCCGGTTACTTCGCGCCCGAGCAGATGCTCGGCGCCGAGCCGGACTTCCCCGCCGACCTCTTCGCCGTGGGCCTGGTCGCCCTCTATCTCCTGGAGGGCGCCAAGCCCGACGCCAAGGCGCTGGTCGAACTCTTCGCGGCCCACGGCACTCCGGGCGCCCCGAAGAGCGTTCCAGAGCCTCTGTGGCAGGTCCTGGCCGCTCTGGTCCAGCCCGACCCACACACGCGGTTCCGCACCGCCACGGGGGCACGCAAGGCGCTCGCCGCGGCCAGGGAGCTCCTCCCGGAGCCCGGCCCCGACGACGAACTGATCGAGATATTCGACCAACTCGGCCCGCTCCCACCCGGGTTCGGCCCGGAAGGCCCTCTCACGGCCACCTCCGGCCATGGACAGGGCCATGGACAGGACACCGTGCCCCAACGGCCTGGCCCGAGCACCTCGTCGCGGCCTCCCCATGTGGGTGCCGTATCGCCAGGGGCCGACCGGACAGGTGCCGACTGGCCCGAGGCGCAGCCAGGCGGCGCCACTTCGTCCGAGGCCCACTCGGGAGCCGTATCCGGTGAGGCCCGCACCAGTGACGTATCCCCAGAGGCTCACACGGACTCTGTCTGGCCCGAGACCCGCACGAATGCCGTCTCTCCGGAAGCCGCCACAAGCACTGCCACGCCGATGCCAGTCGCGCGCCCTGTTCCAGCGAAGCCCCAGCCTCACTCCCGGCTCCAGCCCCATCTCCAGCCCCGCTCCCACACCAGCGCCGGACCGCCGCACGGCTCCAAAGGCGCCGTACCCTCTGCCCCCGCTCCCGGCGACGTACCACCGCCGCCCACCACCGACCCGGGCCCTCCACAGCCCTCCACCATGTCGGACACCGGCAGCTTCCACCTGCCGCCCCCGCCCCCACCCCCGCCCCAGACCTCCACCTCTCACGCCCAACAGCACCAACCACAGCCCCGACCACAAGCGCAACAGCACCCGCAAGCACACCCGCAGCCACAACCACAGTCCGAGCAGCCGCCCACTCCCCCCACGTCGCTCAGGCTCCCGAACCCCACCTACGCCCCGGCGCCGTCGCCATACGAACCCACTCACGTGCCCTCCACCCAGGCTCCGACCCCTTCGGCCCCGACCCCCGTGTCGCAGCCGTACGCGTTCGCCTCTACTGCTTCATACACCGCTCGAGACGTGCGGGTTCCATCTCAACCGCAGTCAGTTACGCGGCATCGCGCCAGGCGGGCGCAGCGTCGGCCCGGGCCGCCCGCGAAGGTGGCGGTCCCGGTGCTCCTGCTCGCGCTGCTCTGTTTCGCGGTCGGATTCTGGGCACTGACCCAGGTCTGAGCCGGAGGGAACCGTGGGCCGGAGGAATCTGGGCCGAGCCGGGTCCTGACCGGGACCCATATCTGATCCGGAGCTGGTGAACTACCAGGACCGAGGCGGCTCGTACTCCCGCGAACCCAGGCCCTCTCGCGCGACCGCCTCCCCGGACTCGGACGCCGAGGCGGCCGTCGACACGGCCCCCGCCCCGCCTCCCACTCTCGCCCGCCACCGCGCGACCACGGTCCACACCCCGAGCCCCAGCACAAGCACGACCCCTGTACCGATCCCGCCCACGGCCACCGCCTTCATCGCGATGTTCCCGTCCGAGCTCCCGGCCCCGCCGGTCGCCACGTTCCCACTCGCCGCCGCGTCCTTGTCGCCCGCTGTCACGTCGAACACGTCGCGCGGCGCGGCAGCGCCTTCGTACGGAGGCGCTGCCTCTGCCGCCCCGCTCACCCGCACACGCAGGGTCAGCGCGTACGGCCCGGCACCGAACTTGTCGGTCATTTCCGCGCTGAGGTGCACGGCCAGGTAGTACCAGCCGGCGAACCGCATCCCGCTCACCTGGTCGTCGACGTCGTACCGGTTCTCGTAGCCAACCGGGGGCAGTGGCTTCAGCGCGGTGGGCCGCTCCTTGCCGTCGTATCCGGCGTCGGCGTCGTCCACAAAGGCGCGCACCGGGTTGTAGAGCGATATGACGAGGGCGCTGCCCAGGAAGCCGTCGCCGCTCGAGGGGCCCAGTTCCGCGGTGGCGTAGATCTGTTGCCCCCAGTCGACCGGAACGCGGTAGAAGAGCGTCTGCCCGGCCTGGATGCCGTCCTTCCAGACGCCCTGCGCCAGGGAGCGCGCCTCGGTGAAGCTCGTGCCGCCCTTGCGGGTCCTGGCCGATCCGTCGAGCGCTTCCGGGGAGGCGGAGTTCCAGACCTCGGGGGCGGCCGTCGGAGCGGTCTTCCCCAGGGCGGGCTCCGACACGTACTGAAGCTCCAGATCCCAGTCGTCCGGCGAGGACTCGGCACCGCTGATGCGCTCGACGAGCACGGAGTACGTCCCCGCCCCCTCGCAGGAGTACGCGCCGCGGCCGGCCCTCCGCGACGCCCAGGCGGTGATCGGCCGCGGACTCTCGGTGGGCCCGAAGCGGGCGGCATCGGCGTCCCCGGAGAAGCAGTTGCGGCCGTTGGAGTCCTGCACGGACACCTTGATGCCGTCCGAGTACACGACTTTCGCGCCCGGCTTGGGGACAGCGGTGGCCGACACGTACGCGTTGGACGCGGCGTCGAGCCGCAGGCGGTAGTAGAGCTTCCCGTTGTTGCGAATGGAGCTCCTGTAGGTCGTGCCGGGCATCAGCCGCACAGCATCGGTGACGTTCGTCTCGCCGTCGACCGGCTTGGCATCGGGGGCGAAACGATACGGGTCAGGAGTACCGGCCGCCTTCGTGTGCCCCGCCGATGCCACGATCGCGAGCAACGCCGCCACGCCGGCCAGGACCGTACGGCCGCGCCACCACACCGTGCGCCGCCCCATCACGCGTCACCCCTCGTCGTAGCCCCGGATCGTCACTTGTCTCGTCATTCGTCGAGCTTCGACAGACCAGCCGTCGTCGCTGTCCCGAGTGCCTTCGAAGCCCCGACCATCCTGCCCCTCCCGCAGCCGCGCCATCCCTTCTTCGCCGACGCAAGCGCTTCCTGTGACGTCCTCGACTGTCTGATCCCAGACTCGCCGACTCTCGGTGGGGAGAGCGTTCGGCCCGTGCCCGAACAACACAAAACCCCGACCGCGTGGCGGCCGGGGTCTGTACTGAGACTGTCGTCGATACTCACGAACCCGTGGGCACGGAGTCGGTCGCCTCCGTCCACAGATCCTGCTCGGCGCGATCCGCCTGGATCTGGCGGTACACGAGGAGCCCGCCGATGGCGGCCAGTGCGACCAGGAGAAGCTTCTTCACCGCGCGACCTCGTCTTTCCTTGACGTAGGAGACTTCTGGCGCCCGACTATACACACCGACCGATATCGATCGGTGACCTGCGTCGGCCCTCAACTCCCGCCCGGCGCACAGCACTAGAACCGAACGACACCGGCCCCACCGCTGCGTGGTCCGCCGCCACACACTGTGACTTTTTGTGCCTTACCAATACCTTTCGGGCTTCTTGGGTCCATCCGGGTGGTGTTCATCTGAAGATCGACGCGCCACGGGCGTAGGTCCACCACTTCGCGGCCCTCATACACATCATGAGGAAAGTACGCAAATCGCCCAACCCGAAAGTGAGGGGCCATGGCCAGGAACAAGGTCATCAAGCTGTGGACCGCGGTCATCACCGCCTTCATCGCGCTGTGCACGACGCTCGGACTCGTCACGACGGCCAGTGCGGCCACGCCGGTACAGCAGCCGGAGAGCCCGCGCAACAGCACGGCGAGCGTGACGTTCCCGACGACCGCCCACTGGGCATGGGCATACGCCCGTACGCTGCCCCCCACCATGAAGCAACGCATCCACGCCGAGGCCCACGGCTCCTCACCCAGCTGCCGCCATCGCGCACCGGCGGACCCGGCTGAGACCTCCGCCGAGGAGGAGACGCACACGGACTCCGCCGCCCCATGCGCGGACCGGACGCAGGTCGACAGACAAGCCCTACCTACGTAAACGAGCCCTAGTCTAGGTAGACCAGCCTCCGCTCGACTCCGCCTCTACTAGACCCCGAACACCCCTCGCAAACCCCATGTCCGGGCGAACTTGCGTACACCACGGACACAAAGCAGGACCCCCAACCCTCGCCGGTTGGGGGTCTTCCTGCGCCAACGCCCAGGCGTCTTCTGCGCGAAGACCGCAACCGCGACCACCAGGCATCACATTCCGCCTTCCCTGGACGCGGAACGACGACCCTTCTGCAGCGGGCGGGCTGACCGCAGGAAACCGAAGAGCGACCCTGGGGCCCCAAGGGAGAGCCGGGAGAAATCCGGGAGAAGACGATCAGGTGTGCTCTTCTGACGTCGACCGCGTTCACGCCAACGCGGACCAACGCCCCTGCCTCAGCCCCAAAAGAAAAGCAGGCGCTTCCCACCTGGGGAAACGCCTACTCTTGATGATCTATACCTGTGGGGCTAACAGGATTTGAACCTGTGGCCTCATCCTTATCAGGGATGCGCTCTAACCAACTGAGCTATAGCCCCGCCGCGCTCTGCGGTGTATGTCCCGCGCGCTGACCTCTGAAGATTAGCGCACGACGCGGCCAGTCCCAAAATCGATAGTTCCGGGGCCCTCTTCGTCCTCGCCGAAGGGTTCGCCCCACCCCACGGGGGAGGCTTCGTCCTGCCCGCTCGGTCGACCCGGAGGGGCCTGCCGAGCGGGCACGACAACGTTTTACTCGTCCTCGGCGAGCGTCAGCTCAACACCGCCGACGAAGCCAGCGGAGAGGTTGTAGATGAACGCGCCGAGCGTGGCGAGCGCGGTGGCGAGGACGACGTCGATGACCGCGATGATCGACGTGAAGATGAGGACGCGCGGCAGCGACAGGAAGGACTGCAGGTCGAAGCCATTGGACTCGTTCGAGCCCGTGGCCTCGGAAATCGTGCCGCCCACCGTGGAGAAGACGCCCATGGCGTCCATGACCATCCACAGCACGGCGGCAGCGACGATCGTGCAGATGCCGAGCGCGATGGACAGCAGGAAGCTGACCTTCATCACCGACCAGGGGTCGGCCTTGGCCACCCGCAGTCGCGCCTTGCGCGTACGGGGCGTCGTACGCGCCCCGGTGCGCGGCCTGCGGACGGCGCCTGCGGACGGCGCCGGCTGAGCCGGGTACGCCTGCGGTGGGTGGTACGGCTGAGCAGGCTGCTGCGGCTGCCGCTCCCCCGGCAGCGGCGAGCCCGGAGCCGACGGCGCCGCCGAGCCCGGAGGCACCGGCGAGCCTGGGGCCGCACCTGCCGCGTACTGCGGCGTCTGTGGGCCTCGCGTGTCCGTCACAGTTCCCCCCTGGGATCCATGAGAGTCATGGGAGTCAGTCGCCTCCGTGGCGGGGCCACGGCCGCCGTCCGTCTCCGTGCCGGTCGAACCGGCGCCCGTGGCTCCACTCACGTTGACTCACTCCTCGCGCTACTCGTCCGAGGACTGTTCGTCCTCGTCCGTGCCGACGACCGTCTCGACGTCGTCCGAGTCGTCGACCGCGCCGTCGACTTCCTCGGCCTCGCGACCGGCCTCGGCGTTACGAGCGATACCGACCACGGCATCGCGCTTGCCCAGGTTGATCAGTTGGACGCCCATGGTGTCACGGCCCGTCTCCCTGACCTCATTGACCCGCGTACGAATCACACCGCCCGACAGCGTGATGGCGAGGATCTCATCCGTCTCCTCGACCACCAGCGCGCCGACGAGAGACCCGCGGTCCTCGACGATCTTGGCGGCCTTGATACCGAGGCCACCGCGACCCTGGACGCGGTACTCGTCGACGTTGGTCCGCTTCGCGTACCCACCGTCTGTGGCAGTGAACACGAACGTACCGGGTCGAACAACATTCATCGAGAGGAGCTCGTCCCCGCCACGGAAGCTCATGCCCTTGACACCCGAGGTGGCACGGCCCATGGGACGCAATGCGTCGTCCGTAGCGGTGAACCTGATCGATTGCGCCTTCCTGCTGATCAGAAGCAGATCGTCCTCTGCCGAAACCAGTTCAGCACCGATCAGCTCATCGTCAGAACCGCTCTCCGTCTCACGAAGGTTGATGGCGATGACGCCGCCCGAGCGCGGGGAATCGTAGTCCTTGAGGGATGTCTTCTTTACAAGACCTCCCTTAGTGGCGAGAACCAGATAAGGCGCCGCTTCGTAGTCGCGGATCGCGAGGATCTCGGCGATGGCCTCGTCCGGCTGGAAGGCCAACAGGTTCGCGACGTGCTGTCCACGCGCGTCACGTCCGGCGTCGGGGAGCTCGTACGCCTTCGCCCGGTAGACGCGGCCCTTGTTGGTGAAGAACAACAGCCAGTGGTGCGTCGTCGACACGAAGAAGTGGTCGACGATGTCGTCCTGCTTCAGCTTCGTGCCGCGTACGCCCTTGCCGCCGCGCTTCTGCGAACGGTAGTCCTCGGTCTTTGTCCGCTTGATGTAGCCGCCGCGCGTGATGGTGACGACGATGTCCTCTTCGGCGATCAGGTCCTCCATGGACATGTCGCCGTCGAAGGGGACCAGCTTGGAGCGGCGGTCGTCGCCGAACTTCTCGACGATCGCGGCCAGTTCCTCGCTGATGATGCCGCGCTGGCGGACCGGCGAGGCAAGAATCGCGTTGTACTCGCGGATCTTCGCCTGGAGCTCGTCGTGCTCCTGAACGATCTTCTGGCGTTCCAGGGCGGCGAGGCGGCGCAACTGCATCTCGAGGATGGCGTTCGCCTGGATCTCATCGATCTCCAGGAGGCCCATCAGGCCCTCGCGCGCGATCTCGACGGTGTCGCTGCGCCGGATCAGCGCGATGACCTCGTCGATGGCGTCCAGGGCCTTCAGGAGGCCGCGCAGGATGTGCGCGCGCTCCTCGGCCTTGCGCAGCCGGAACTTCGTACGCCGGACAATGACCTCGATCTGGTGCGTCACCCAGTGGCGGATGAACGCGTCCAGGGAGAGAGTGCGCGGCACGCCGTCGACGAGCGCCAGCATGTTGGCGCCGAAGTTCGTCTGCAGGTCGGTGTGCTTGTAGAGGTTGTTCAGGACAACCTTGGCGACCGCGTCGCGCTTCAGGACGATGACCAGGCGTTGACCCGTACGCGACGAGGTCTCGTCCCGTACGTCCGCGATGCCGCCGACCTTGCCGTCCTTCACGAGGTCGGCGATCTTCTGCGCGAGGTTGTCCGGGTTGACCTGGTACGGGAGTTCTGTGACCACCAGGCACTGGCGACCCTGGATCTCCTCGACCTCGACGACCGCACGCATCGTGATGGAGCCGCGGCCCGTGCGGTACGCCTCCTCGATGCCCTTACGGCCCACTACCAGGGCGCCACTCGGGAAATCGGGGCCCTTGATGCGCTCGATCAGGGCGTCCAGGAGCTCCTCGTGGGAGGCCTCGGGGTTCTCCAGGTACCACTGGGCGCCGGACGCGACCTCGCGCAGGTTGTGCGGCGGGATGTTGGTCGCCATACCGACCGCGATACCCGCCGAGCCGTTGATCAGCAGGTTCGGGAAGCGGGCCGGCAGGACGGTGGGCTCCTGGGAGCGGCCGTCGTAGTTGTCCGTGAAGTCGACGGTCTCCTCGTCGATGTCGCGGACCATCTCCATGGACAGCGGCATCATCTTGCACTCGGTGTACCGCATGGCGGCGGCCGGGTCGTTGCCCGGGGAACCGAAGTTGCCGTTGGAGTCCACCAGCGGCATCCGCATCGACCACGGCTGCGCGAGGCGCACCAGGGCGTCGTAGATGGAGGAGTCGCCGTGCGGGTGGTAGTTGCCCATGACGTCGCCGACGACGCGGGCGCACTTGTAGAAGCCCTTCTCGGGCCGGTAGCCGCCGTCGTACATGGCGTACAGGACACGGCGGTGGACGGGCTTGAGACCGTCCCGTACGTCCGGCAGCGCGCGCGACACGATGACGGACATCGCGTAGTCGAGGTACGAGCGCTGCATCTCGGTCTCGAGCCCCACGGGCTCGACACGCATAGCGATCTCGCCCTCTGCTTCAGGCATGCTCGGAGTGATCTCGTCGGCCATTGCGGGTGAAAGTCCTTTCTGCTGCAGTCAGCTGAGGCCGACTCAGATGTCGAGGAAGCGGACGTCCTTGGCGTTGCGCTGGATGAACGCGCGGCGGGCCTCGACGTCCTCGCCCATCAGGACCGAGAACAGGTCGTCGGCCTGGGCGGCGTCGTCGAGAGTCACCTGTCCGAGGACGCGGTGCTCCTGGTCCATCGTCGTGATGCGCAGCTCCTCGGCGTTCATCTCGCCGAGACCCTTGAATCGCTGGACCGAGTCCTCGCGGATGCGCTTGCCGGACTGCTTGCCCAGCTCGATCAGAGCGTCGCGCTCGCGGTCCGAGTACGCGTACTCGAAGTCGTCCCGGCCCCACTTGATCTTGTACAGCGGCGGGCGGGACAGGAACACGTGGCCGGCCTCGACAAGCGGCCGCATGAAGCGGAACAGGAAGGTCAGCAGCAGCGTGTTGATGTGCTGGCCGTCGACGTCGGCGTCCGCCATCAGGATGATCTTGTGATAGCGGAGCCTCGCGATGTCGAAGTCCTCGTGGACTCCGGTGCCGAAGGCCGAGATCAGTGCCTGGATCTCCTGGTTCTGCAGGATCTTGTCGATCCGCGCCTTCTCGACGTTGAGGATCTTGCCTCGGATCGGGAGGATCGCCTGGTACTCCGGGTTGCGGCCGGACTTGGCCGAGCCGCCGGCGGAGTCGCCCTCGACGATGAAGATCTCGCACTTGACGGGGTCGTTGGACTGGCAGTCGCTCAGCTTGCCCGGCAGGGACGCCGTCTCCAGCAGGCCCTTGCGGCGCGTCAGGTCGCGGGCCTTGCGGGCCGCCACGCGCGCGGTGGCCGCCTGGATCGACTTGCGGATGATGTCCGCGGCTTCGTTCGGGTTGCGGTCCAGCCAGTCGCTGATGTGCTCGTGGACGACCTTCTGGACGAATGTCTTCGCCTCGGTGTTGCCCAGCTTGGTCTTGGTCTGGCCCTCGAACTGCGGCTCGCCCAGCTTGATCGAGATGATCGCCGTCAGCCCCTCGCGGATGTCGTCACCCGTGAGGTTGTCGTCCTTCTCGCGCAGCAGCTTCTTGTCGCGCGCGTACCGGTTGATCAGACCCGTCAGAGCGGCCCGGAAGCCCTCCTCGTGCGTACCGCCCTCGTGCGTGTGGATGGTGTTGGCGAAGGAGTACACACCCTCGCTGTAACCGGTGTTCCACTGCATCGCGACCTCGAGGGAGAGCATGCGCTCCTTGTCCTCGGCCTCGATGTCGATCACCGTCTCGTGGACGACGTCTCCCTTGCGGGAGTTGAGGTACTTCACGAAGTCAACGATGCCGCCCGCGTAGTGGTACGTGACGGTCTTGACCTCGGCGATCTCGTCCGCACCAGCCTCGTCCGCACCCGCCGTCGCCTTCGCCGACTCGCGCTCATCAGTGAGTTTGATCGTCAAACCCTTGTTGAGGAACGCCATCTCCTGGAAACGCCGTGACAGCGTCTCGAAGGAGTAGTCCGTGGTCTCGAAGATGTCGCCGTCGGCCCAGAAGGTGACCGACGTACCGGTCACTTCCGTGGCCTCGTGCTTGGCGAGCGGAGCCGTCGGGACGCCCAGCTTGTAGTCCTGCGTCCAGCGGTAACCGTCGGTCTTGACCTCGACGGCCACCTTCGTGGACAGCGCGTTCACGACGGAGACACCCACGCCGTGGAGACCACCGGAGACCGCGTAGCCACCGCCACCGAATTTGCCGCCCGCGTGCAGCACGGTCAGCACGACCTCGACGGCCGGCTTGCCCTCGGACGGGACGATGCCCACCGGGATGCCGCGGCCGTTGTCGACGACGCGCACGCCACCGTCGGCGAGGATCGTGACGTCAATCATGTCCGCGTGGCCGGCCAGCGCCTCGTCGACTGAGTTGTCGACGACCTCTTGCACGAGGTGGTGCAGTCCGCGCTCACCGGTCGAGCCGATGTACATGCCGGGTCGCTTGCGGACCGCGTCCAGACCCTCGAGGACGGTGATGGCGCTGGCGTCGTACGCCGTGGCCATGACCTCGCCGTTCGAGGTGATGGCCTCGGCGTTGACGCCGGCGTCGGTGGACGGGATGTTCTCGTTGGGGTTGCCGGAATCGGCCACGAAGCGCCCTTTCTGGCACAGCACAAGCCAAGCTCCTGGCGGGTGGCCGGAGCGGCTGCAGCGTGTTGCGTTGGTAAGCCTTTGTCAGCGTTGCTCGGTGTGTCCCACAAGTGGGGCGGGATTAGCTTCCAGTCTACCGGTAGCGCCGACAGTGATGGGGGTTTGCCGGTACCTGAGTCCGCATGTGCCGCCCTGAACCGGTCTCCACCGACTCCCCATATGCGGACCTAGGCTCAAAGAGGCGCAGAGCGGCACTCAGCGCTTCGAGGTGTCAACCCCCCGCTACCGAGGGCATACCGGCCGGTCTGCCTCACCCGTAGGTGTCGCCGGGACCTGTGCTGCCGGGCGCGCGCAGGGGGCCGAAGCGGCGGGCGGGCCCAGCGGGGCCCTGCACCTTGATCACCCTCACGGTGCCGTGGCCGAGGTCCTCGTTCAGGCGTGCCACCAGCTGCGGAGCGAGCAGCCGCAACTGCGTGGCCCAGGCCGTCGAGTCACACTGCACGATCAGCACACGCTCGTCCTCGTCGTACTTCTCCGGTACGCAGTGGTTGGCCAGGTCGTCACCGACGATCTGCGGCCAGCGGCCCATGACGCCGCCGACGGCGGCCGGGGTCTCCCAACCGCGCTCGGTGATGAGCCGGTTTATGGCGGAACCGAGCGCCATCGGGTCGCGCCCGTCGGCGTGCGCGCCGGAGCGCAGGCCGCCGCGCCGCGCCTGCTTCTTCTGCCGCGCCGCGTCCCCGCGCGCGCGGGCCTGTTCCTTGGCGGCCCGCAGAGCCACGCGGGCGAGGTCCACGCCGGAGGGCTCGGGGCCAGACGGCTCGGGCGCCTTCTTCGGCTCAGGTGTGTTTTCGCTCATACGCGCTCCACCGTGCCCTCCGACACGGCGTACCGCGCTCCCGTCAGTACGTCCGGTACGTCGTCGTCGACCGCGGCCGTCACCAGGACCTGCTCTCCGGGGGCCACGAGTTCCGCGAGACGTTCTCTTCTGCGCGTGTCCAGCTCGGCGAACACGTCGTCGAGGACCAGCACCGGCTCGTTGCCCTCGGCCCGCAGGAGGTCGTACGAGGCCAGGCGCAGAGCGAGCGCGTACGACCAGGACTCGCCGTGTGACGCATATCCCTTCGCGGGCATCTCACCAAGCTTGAGTAGCAGCTCGTCCCTCTGCGGGCCGACCAGAGTGAGGCCCCGCTCGATCTCCTGCTTACGGGACTCCGCGAGGGCGGCCATCAGCTGCTCGTACAGCTCCTCGCGCGTGTGGCCGACGATCTCGGGCGAGGAGGGCTTGTACTCCAGGGCCACAGGACCGCCGCCGGGCGCCAGCTGCTCGTACGCCTTGTCGGCCAGTGGCTGGATCGCGGCGACCAGATCGAGCCGCTGAGCGAGCAGCTCGGCGCCCACGCGCGCTAGATGCTGGTCCCACACGTCGAGGGTGGACAGGTCCATGGTGCGGCCGCCGTGGCGGCGCGCCAGCGCGGCCGATTTCAGGAGTGTGTTGCGCTGCTTCAGGACACGGTCGTAGTCCGAGCGCACGCCCGCCATGCGCGGGGCGCGCGCGGTGATCAGCTCGTCGAGGAAGCGCCGGCGCTCTCCCGGATCGCCCTTGACCAGCGCGAGGTCCTCGGGGGCGAACAGCACGGTCCGTACGATCCCGAGCACGTCACGGGGTCTGACCTGCGAGGACCTGTTGATGCGGGCGCGGTTGGCCCGGCCGGGATTCAGCTCGAGCTCGATGAGCTGCTGACGCTCGCCCTGCCGGACGTTGGCTCTGATGATCGCGCGGTCGGCGCCCATCCGTACGAGGGGAGCGTCGGACGAGACACGGTGGCTGCCGAGGCTGGCGAGATAGCCGACGGCCTCGACGAGATTCGTCTTGCCCTGCCCGTTGGGGCCCACGAACGCGGTGACGCCCGGGTCGAGCGGGACCTCAACCCGGGCGTACGAGCGGAAGTCGGCCAGCGACAGATGCGTGACGTGCATGGTCGTTCGCCGACCTCCCCCAGAGATGTGGATCCGCGGAGCGGACCTGTGGATTACTTCTTCTCGCTTATCAACGGGCTTCTCGACCGGTCTACTTCTTCTCGACCGCGTGGCCCCCGAACTGGTTCCGCAGCGCCGCGATCATCTTCATCTGCGGAGAGTCGTCCTGCCGGGACGCGAACCGCGCGAACAGCGACGCGGTGATCGCGGGCAGCGGCACCGCGTGGTCGATGGCGGCTTCCACAGTCCAGCGGCCCTCGCCGGAGTCCTGTGCATAACCGCGCAGCCCCTCCAGGTGCTCGTCCCCGTCCAGGGCGTTGACGGCCAGGTCGAGCAGCCAGGAGCGGATGACGGTGCCCTCCTGCCAGGAGCGGAAGACCTCGCGCACGTCGGTGACCGAGTCGACCTTCTCCAGGAGCTCCCAGCCCTCGGCGTAGGCCTGCATCATCGCGTACTCGATGCCGTTGTGGACCATCTTCGAGAAGTGCCCCGCGCCCACCTTGCCCGCGTGCACGGAGCCGACGTCGCCTTCGGGCTTGAGGGCGTCGAAGACGGGCTGGACCTTGGCGATGTTCTCGGCGTCACCGCCGTACATCAGCGCATAGCCGTTCTGCAGGCCCCAGACGCCGCCGGAGACGCCGCAGTCGACGAACCCGATGCCCTTGGCCGCGAGCTCCTCCGCGTGCTTCTCGTCGTCCGTCCAGCGCGAGTTTCCGCCGTCCACGACCACATCACCGGGCTCCAGGAGCTCGCCGAGCTCGTCGACGGTGGACTGGGTCGCCGCCCCGGCCGGGACCATGACCCACACCACACGCGGCCCCTGGAGTTTGCCCACAAGCTCCTCAAGACTGTGGACATCGGCGAGGTCCGGGTTGCGGTCGTATCCGATGACGGTATGGCCTGCGCGGCGTATGCGCTCGCGCATGTTGCCGCCCATCTTGCCGAGGCCGACGAGACCGAGCTCCATCAGGTGGTTCCTTCACTAGCGACGTGGCGGGAGGGCACTTTCGTACCTGCGTCCGAGCCTAAACCCGGACGCTCCCGCACACCTGTGGGCATAGCCGCTCAAATGTATGCCCCGACCTGTGGTCTTCGTCAGCCGCTGAGGCGCACCGGCATGATCAGGTACTTGTACGCCTCGTCCGCCTCCGCGTCCACGGCGGGCTTGCCGCTGAGGAGCGCCGGCTTGGTGGACGTCGTGAAGGACAACTGCGCGACCGGGGAGTCGATGGCGCTCAGGCCGTCCAGCAAGAAGGTCGGGTTGAAGGCGATCGAGACGTCGTCGCCCTCCAGCTGGGCGTCGACCCTTTCCACAGCCTGTGCATCGTCGCTGGAACCGGCTTCCAGGATCAGCACACCCTGCTCGAAGGAGAGCCGCACCGGGGTGTTCCGCTCGGCCACCAGGGCCACGCGCTTGACGGCCTCCACGAAGGGGGCGGTCTCGATGACGGCGATCGAGTTGAACTCCGTCGGGAACAGCGAGCGGTACTTCGGGAGGTCGCCCTCCAGCAGGCGCGTGGTCGTACGCCGTCCCGCGCCCTCGAAGCCGATGAGACCTTCGCCCGCGCCGGAGCCGGACAGCGCCAGGATCACGCTGTCGCCGCTCGTAAGGGCCTTGGCGGTGTCCAGGAGCGTCTTGGCGGGCACCAGGGCGACCGCTGACGCCTCCGGGTTCTCCGGCTTCCACAGGAACTCACGGACCGCGAAGCGGTAGCGGTCGGTGGAGGCGAGCGTGACCGTGTCGCCCTCGATCTCGATGCGTACACCGGTGAGGACGGGCAGCGTGTCGTCGCGGCCGGCCGCGATGGCCACCTGGGCAGCGGCGGAGGCGAAGACCTCGCCGGGGACGGTGCCGGTCGCCGAGGGCATCTGTGGCAGCGCCGGGTACTCCTCCACAGGCAGCGTGTGGAGTGTGAAGCGCGAGGATCCGCAGACCACCGTCGCCCGTACACCGTCTGTGGAAATCTCCACCGGCCGGTTGGGCAGGGCGCGGCAGATGTCGGCGAGGAGGCGGCCGGAGACGAGCACCGTGCCTTCCTCGTCGATCTCGGCGTCCACAGAGACGCGTGCCGAGACCTCGTAGTCGAAGCTGGAGAGACTCAGCGCGCCCTCCTCCGCCTTCAACAGGAGGCCGGCGAGCACAGGCGCCGGCGGACGGGCCGGGAGGCTGCGTGCCGCCCAGGCCACTGCCTCCGCGAGTACGTCGCGTTCCACCCGGATCTTCACCGTTGCCGCCTCCGTCTGTTGCCGGCGCTCTCGCCCTGCTTCGCCTTCGTCGTCTGACCCGGTGTCGCTCAGCCCACCGATGGGCAGGACACCGGGGACCAGTCTGACGCACCGCACTGACAGTCGGTGCCCCTCGGGGTCAAGTCGTTCCGAGCTGCACCTGAGGCTCCGAGCGAGAGTTGTGCACAGCCCCTTCTTCGAATCGATTCCCAGACTCTCTCTAGTTGGGAGTAGTAGTAGGGGCTGTGGATACCGTGGATAACCGCGTATTCGCAGGTCAGTGCCGATTTTTTGTCCACTGGCCCTGTGGGCGGCGGCGGTGGACAACCGGGGTGCGCTGTGGACGGAGAAAAGTTCTGCACACTCGATACACAGACTCGGGGCACTTCTCCCCAGCGCCGTCCCCAGCTTTACCCACGTTCCCCACAGCCCAACCAGGCACCTTTGTGTGACGCCTTTCACTCGACGCGGTGAGAGGGCCCGTCACGTTGCCGAACAGTGGACAGCGGTGTGGAGAAGCCGGGGATCGCTGGGGACAACGGGCTCCAGTCTGTGGGCCATCGGTGGACAACTTCCTGCACAGCCTGTGGATCTTCTCGTCGTCCACAGGCTGTGGAGATCGTTCGTCCACGAATCCACAACCGGCTGACCTGGCTCGATCTTCCTTCAGCGGCGCGCCTTGTGGACACGATCTGGACAACTTCCCAGTCCCCAGGGTGTGGACGCGAGAAAGTCCCGGAATCTGTGGAGGGCGGCCGTAACCGGGCGCGTATTCGAACAGTGGGTGCTCATCGGGTGGCCGCGGGGCGACTCTGGAACGGGTCCGGAACGGCGGAGACGGCCCGCAGGAGGCGTGTGCAACGCCGGCAGGCGGCGTGCTCGACAGCGGAGAGCACCCCGGATGTTTGCCGGAGACGACGAAAGGCGCCCTCGGGAACGCGTCCCGGGGCGCCTTCAGCGACGTACCGCCGTGGCTGTCAGCCGTTCTTGATGCGGTTCGTGAGCTCGGTGACCTGGTTGTAGATCGAGCGCCGCTCGGCCATCAGCGCGCGGATCTTGCGATCGGCGTGCATGACGGTCGTGTGGTCGCGGCCGCCGAACTGGGCGCCGATCTTCGGTAGCGAGAGGTCGGTGAGCTCGCGGCAGAGGTACATGGCGATCTGGCGTGCCGTCACCAGCACGCGGCTGCGCGAGGAGCCGCACAGGTCGTCCACCGTCAGCCCGAAGTAGTCGGCCGTGGCCGCCATGATCGCGGTCGCGGTGATCTCGGGGGCCGAGTCCTCGCCGCCCGGGATGAGGTCCTTGAGGACGATCTCCGTCAGACCGAGGTCCACGGGCTGCCGGTTGAGCGACGCGAACGCCGTCACCCGGATCAGCGCGCCCTCCAGCTCGCGGATGTTGCGCGAGATCCGGGACGCGATGAACTCCAGGACCTCCGGCGGGGCGTTGAGCTGCTCCTGTACCGCCTTTTTACGGAGGATGGCGATTCGGGTCTCCAGCTCGGGCGGCTGGACGTCGGTGATCAGGCCCCACTCGAAACGGTTCCGCAGTCGGTCCTCCAGGGTCACCAGCTGCTTGGGCGGCCGGTCCGAGGACAGCACGATCTGCTTGTTCGCGTTGTGGAGTGTGTTGAAGGTGTGGAAGAACTCCTCCTGCGTCGACTCCTTGTCCGCCAGGAACTGGATGTCGTCGACCAGAAGGATGTCCATCTCGCGGTACCGCTTGCGGAAGCTGTCGCCCTTGCCGTCGCGGATGGAGTTGATGAACTCGTTGGTGAACTCCTCGGAGCTCACATACCGCACGCGCGTGCCCGGGTAGAGGCTGCGGGCGTAGTGCCCGATCGCGTGCAGCAAGTGGGTCTTGCCGAGTCCGGACTCCCCGTAGATGAAGAGGGGGTTGTATGCCTTCGCGGGCGCCTCGGCGACGGCGACCGCGGCCGCGTGCGCGAAGCGGTTCGAGGCGCCGATGACAAAGGTGTCGAAGAGGTACTTCGGATTCAGGCGCGCAGTGGGCTCGCCAGGGCCCGTCGCTGGCGCCGGCTGCGCGGCCAGCGGTCCCGGCGCGCCGCTGGAGGCGGGCAGTGAGGAGCCGACGGGTCCGCCGCGGTGTACGTGGCCCGAGCCGGACGGCGGCTCGGGCCGCTCGCGGCGGTCCGGGCGCTGGTCGTAGTCGGAGCGCGGCTGGTCGTAGTCGGGCCGCTGCCGCTCGTAGGGCGAGCGCGCCGGCGGCTGCGGCCGGTAGTCCTGGGAGGGCGACGCGTATGGGTCCCGGTCCGGGAAGCCGAGCCGCTGCTGCTGCCAGCCGTAGTCGTCCTGCGAGGGCCGCGGCCAGGCGCCGGGGTCGGGGCGCTGGTAGTCGGGGTACGCGGGGCGGGCGGTCGGGAGCTGGTCACCGCGGGCGGGCGGCTGCTGGTCGGGGTGACCCTGGTGATCGTGCGGGCGGTCGTCGGCACGGTGGCGGCCGTACCCCCGGTATTCGTCGCGGCTCTGCGGAGGGTGCTCCGTGTCCTCGTAGCGCGGCTGGGACTGGGCGGGCGGCGCCGGCGGGGCAGGGGGCTCGCCGACGGAGTCGTCGACGGTGATCGCGATACGGATCGGGCGGCCGCACTCGCGGGTCAGCGTTTCGCTCACGATCGGCGCCAGGCGTCCCTCGAGGACGCCCTTCGCAAACTCGTTCGGAACAGCGAGGAGTGCGGTGTCCGCCACCAGAGCCAGCGGCTGGCAGCGCTTGATCCAGTGCTCGTCCTTCGCCTCGACTCCCTGCCCGCGGCCTTCACCGAGAAGTTGCTCCAATACTCGTGGCCACACTGCGGCAAGATCGGCAGGTACGTCAGCCACAGGGCACGCTCTCTCACGGGTCCCACGAACGTGTGGTTCTTGGGACGGATTGGGTTGGAACTCAGCTTGGGCGGGCGGAACGAATCAGATGGAGCAGGGAGAAGGGAACGAACCGAAGTCCAGCCACGGTAGTCAGGGCGACCCATGCGGTTCAAGTTGTTGTCCCCAGCCTGTGGATAGTGTCTCCTGGGCGGAGCCGGTTTGACCGGATGGCGTAGCCGCGCGTACCGTGACCAGGTCGAGTTGTCGATGGCTGCTGCCGCCTGCCTCCGATGGGCACAGGTCACGTCGAGTGATCGGGAAGCGGTGCACTCGGGCGTTAATACGAGCTACTCGTGGGCGCACGGTGACAGCCAAGGCGGCACCCCGCCACTACCGATACTTTCTGGAGCCCCCGAGTGAGCAAGCGCACCTTCCAGCCGAACAACCGTCGTCGCGCCAAGACCCACGGCTTCCGCCTGCGGATGCGCACCCGTGCCGGTCGCGCGATTCTCGCGAACCGTCGTGGCAAGGGTCGCGCCAGCCTGTCCGCCTGATCACTTAACAGGTCATGACGTGCTGCCTACCGAGAATCGGCTGAGGCGGCGCGAGGACTTCGCGACCGCGGTACGCCGAGGACGCCGGGCCGGACGCCCGCTTCTTGTCGTCCACCTACGTAGCGGTGCAACGGACCCGCACGCGCCTGGGGAGAGCGCTCCCTCGACGCGTGCGGGTTTCGTTGTCAGCAAAGCCGTGGGCGGAGCCGTCGTACGCAACAAGGTGAAGCGCAGGCTTCGTCATCTGATGCGCGACCGAGTGGCCCTGCTGCCCCCCGGTAGCCTGGTAGTCGTACGAGCGCTGCCCGCTGCGGGCGACGCCGACCATGCAGAGCTGGCCCGAGACCTGGATGCCGCCCTGGAGCGGCTACTGGGAGGGGGCGCGCGATGAAGTACCCACTGCTGGCTTTCATCAAGCTGTACCAGTGGACCATCAGCCCGTTGCTCGGGCCGGTGTGCAAGTACTACCCGTCGTGTTCGCACTACGGGTACCAGGCCATCGACCGCCACGGTGCGATCAAAGGGACGGCGCTGACCGCCTGGCGCATCCTGCGGTGCAATCCGTGGTCGCTGGGCGGTGTGGACCATGTCCCGCCGCGCAAGCGTCCGCGGTGGCACGAAATGCTGCGCAATACCTGGCGCGCACGCAAGGGCGGGAACTCCGCCGCCGAACCGGCCATCGAGAGGCATGGTATGTCCGACCACCCTTCGAGCCCGGCCGCCGAGACCCCGTCCCATGCTCAAGGAGCCTGATTAGTGGACACGATTGCCAGTATTTTCAGCTTCATCACGACACCCGTTTCCTGGGTCATCGTCCAGTTCCACTCGGTGTACGGCGCCCTCTTCGGCGATGACACCGGCTGGGCGTGGGGCCTGTCCATCGTGTCCCTGGTGATCCTGATCCGTATCTGCCTGATCCCGCTCTTCGTGAAGCAGATCAAGGCGACTCGGGCGATGCAGACGCTGCAACCCGAGATGAAGAAGATCCAGGAGCGCTACAAGAACGACAAGCAGCGTCAGTCCGAAGAGATGATGAAGCTGTACAAGGAGACGGGCACCAACCCGCTCTCCTCGTGCCTTCCCATCCTGGCGCAGTCCCCGTTCTTCTTCGCCCTGTACCACGTGCTCAACAGCATCGCGTCGAACGACACCATCGGCGTGATCAACAAAGATCTGCTGGAGAGCGCGCAGAAGGCGCATATCTTTGGTGCTCCGCTGGCCGCCAAGTTCACGGACAGCGCGAACAAGGTCGAAGCGCTCGGTGCTTCGCTGACCGACGTCCGGGTCATCACCGCGATCATGATCGTCCTGATGTCGGCGTCGCAGTTCTACACGCAGCGCCAGCTGATGACGAAGAACGTCGACACGACGGTGAAGACGCCGTTCATGCAGCAGCAGAAGATGCTGATGTACGTCTTCCCCATCATGTTCGCCGTCTTCGGCATCAACTTCCCGGTCGGTGTCCTCGTCTACTGGCTGACCACCAACGTGTGGACCATGGGTCAGCAGATGTACGTCATCCACAACAACCCGACTCCGGGCAGCAAGGCCCAGGCCTCGTACCTGGAGCGCCTGCAGAAGCATGTCCTCAACCACGGCAAGACCCGCAGCCGTGGTGAGAAGGCCATCGTCAAGGCGATCGTCGCCAAGGGCCGCGACCGCAACGAGTTCGAGCGCAAGTTCATCAACAGCCTTACCAAGGCGGGCCTGGCGGCCCAGTCCGACGGCACCGTGGTGAAGAGTGAGAGCGCGACCGTCGAGACCGAGGACGGCACGCCGACGGCGACGGGCGGCGCTCCCAAGCGTCAGCAGCCCAAGCGGCAGAGCAAGTCCCGGCGTCAGTCGGGCGGTGCCCAGGGTGCCGCCAAGTCGGCGGGCGACTCCGAGCCGAAGACCTCCCTCACCAAGTCCGACGAACCGCAGGATGCCAAGCCCGGGCCCAAGCCGGCGGGCGGCAAGTCCGCGTCCGGTGGCACCCGCAGCAAGGCCCAGTCCGGACAGCGCAAGGGCCCACAGCGGCCCAAGTCCCCGTCCAAGAAGTAAGAAGGAGTCCATCCCGTGACGGAAGGCACTACCTCCGCCGCCAGCGAGGGCGACACCCTGACCCGCCTGGAGCAGGAGGGTGAGATCGCGGCGGACTACCTCGAGGGTCTGCTGGACATCGCCGACCTCGACGGCGACATCGACATGGATGTCGAGGCCGATCGTGCGGCTGTCTCGATCATCAGCGACACCGGCGGCCGTGATCTGTACAAGCTGGTCGGCCGTGACGGTGAGGTGCTGGAGGCGCTCCAGGAGCTCACGCGGCTGGCTGTGCACCGGGAGACCGGGGACCGCAGTCGGCTGATGCTGGACATCGCGGGCTACCGGGCGAAGAAGCGTGAGGAGCTTTCCGAGCTGGGTGCGAAGGCCGCGGCGGAGGTCAAGAGTTCTGGCGAGCCGGTGCGCATGAAGCCGATGACCCCCTTCGAGCGCAAGGTCGTGCACGACGCGGTCAAGGCCGCGGGCCTGCGCAGCGAGTCCGAGGGCGAGGAGCCCGAGCGCTTCGTCGTCGTGCTCCCCGCCTGATCCAGCACGTCGTTGTCCCGGCCCCGTCTGTGTTCGCAGGCGGGGCCGAACTTTGTCAGCCTGATAGTCCCCGCAGTTCCTAGTCCTGGTAGTCAGCGCGCAGTGCGCTTATGCGGTACGGAAGGACGGTTCCCCGTGACGGAGGCAGCGGAGCTTCCCCCTGCGCCCGAGCAAGCCCGGGCAGTATTCGGCGATCGCTTCACAGACGCGGTTCGCTACGCGGAGCTGCTGGCGGACGCGGGGGTACAGCGGGGTCTGATCGGCCCTCGTGAAGTGCCCCGCCTGTGGGAGCGACACATGCTGAACTGCGCGGTGCTCTCGGAGGTGGTTCCCGAGGGTGTGACCGTGTGCGACGTCGGTTCCGGTGCCGGGCTGCCCGGCATTCCGCTGGCCCTCGTCCGCCCGGACCTGAAGATCACGCTGCTTGAGCCACTGCTGCGGCGCACGAACTTCCTCACCGAGGTGGTCGAACTGCTCGGCCTCGACCATGTCACCGTCGTGCGTGGGCGTGCCGAGGAGGTCCTGGGCACGCTGACTCCGGTCCACGTGGTGACGGCACGGGCCGTGGCACCGCTGGACCGCCTCGCGGCGTGGGGCGTTCCGCTGCTGCGCCCGTACGGGGAAATGCTTCTACTCAAGGGCGACACCGCGGAGGAGGAGGTCAAGGGCGCGGGGGCCGCACTGAGCAAGCTCGGCGCCGTGGAGACCTCCGTGCTCCACGTCGGTGAGGGCGTGGTGGAGCCGCTCGCCACTGTGGTGCGGGTTGAGGTCGGCGAGAGTCCGGGTGGTGTGCGCTTCGCCGCCAAGCGGGCGAAGGCGGCACGGACGGGGCGAGCCCGGCGGCGTCGCTGACGGTCGCCTCGGATGACGAGCGATCGGGATGCTTGGTGTCGGGTCGGAGGCTCGTTCACTGAACCGTCCTGACGACGAGACGTACTCCAGACAAGCTGCCAAACCTACGCATGCCGGAGTGTCGCGCGGTCACGGTCGAAGCCGCTGTGCATCGTGTTTCACGTGAAACGTCGCTCACTGTTGCATGGCATCATCGGTCGCGGCCGGGCTGAGGCCGAACCCCGCGACCGTAACCCCCTCGGATCCTTCGGATCTTTCGGAAAAAGACCCCCTCCTGGCGACAGCACATCCCCCGGAGAGGGAGCGGAGTTGTCCACAGAGGGGGATTTCTCCACAGAAGCAAGGGCCTCGCTGGTTCACGACCCCGAAGACATGGGAGGCTCTGTTCATTGCGAGCCTGAAGTCGAGGAGAGTGAATCCTTGCGGTCCGACGCCAACATCGCGGGACCGATGACCGATCCGGTCCCCGGTCCCCGTACCGAATCGATGGGGGAGGATGTTTCACGTGAAACACCGCCCCCGATGGACGACACTCCCATCGGTCGTGCTGCCCAATTGGCGGTGGAGGCTCTGGGCCGCGCCGGCGAGGGACTGCCACGGCCCGAGCAGACCCGTGTCATGGTGGTCGCCAACCAGAAGGGCGGGGTGGGGAAGACCACCACGACGGTCAACCTTGCCGCCTCGCTCGCTCTGCATGGCGGCCGGGTCCTGGTGGTCGATCTCGATCCTCAGGGCAATGCCTCCACAGCACTGGGCATCGATCACCACGCCGAAGTTCCTTCCATCTACGACGTGCTGATCGACAGCAAGCCGCTCTCCGAGGTCGTCCAGCCAGTCCCTGATGTCGAGGGTCTCTTCTGTGCGCCTGCCACGATCGATCTCGCCGGTGCGGAGATCGAGTTGGTATCCCTGGTGGCTCGGGAGAGCCGACTGGAGCGAGCGATCCAGGCGTACGAGCAGCCGCTGGACTACATCCTCATCGACTGCCCGCCCTCGTTGGGTCTGCTGACAGTCAACGCGCTCGTCGCCGGTGCGGAGGTGCTGATCCCGATTCAGTGCGAGTACTACGCGCTCGAGGGCCTGGGCCAGTTGCTGCGCAATGTCGATCTGGTGCGGGGGCACCTCAACCCGGATCTGCATGTGTCGACGATCCTGCTCACTATGTACGACGGCCGGACTCGCCTCGCGTCTCAGGTCGCCGACGAGGTGCGCAACCACTTCGGTGACGAGGTGCTGCGGACGAGCATTCCCCGCTCGGTCCGTATCTCGGAAGCCCCGAGCTACGGGCAGACGGTGCTGACGTACGATCCGGGTTCGAGCGGCGCTCTCTCTTACCTTGAGGCGGCACGGGAAATCGCGTTGCGCGGCGTCGGTCTGGCCTACGACGCGCAGCATGCCCACATGGGCGCACACAACGAACAGAGCATGGTGGAGGGGATCCAGTGAGTGAGCGACGGAGGGGGTTGGGCCGTGGTCTCGGCGCACTGATCCCTGCTGCACCGACAGGGGAGAAGGCGGCGCCACCGGCGGTGGGCGGAGCGTCCACGTCATCGGCGGCCGTGCCCGTGCTCACCGCAGAGCGTGGGGTGGCGGCAGCCAAGGTGGCCACTCTTCCGCCGCCTCATGTTTCACATGAAACCGAGGAGCCGTCGACGAATGGCTTTGCGGAGGCGCCGACAGCACCCGCCGGCGCTTACTTCGCCGAGCTGCCCCTCGACTCCATCACCCCCAACCCGCGCCAGCCCCGTGAAGTGTTCGACGAGGATGCTCTTGCGGAACTCGTTACTTCCATCAAGGAAGTCGGGCTTCTCCAGCCGGTCGTCGTACGGGAGTTGGGCCCGGCGCGCTACGAGCTCATCATGGGCGAGCGGCGCTGGCGTGCCTGCCGTGAGGCGGGGCTCGAGGCCATTCCGGCGATTGTGCGGGCCACGGAGGACGAGAAGCTTCTCCTGGACGCGCTTCTGGAGAACCTGCACCGAGCTCAGCTGAATCCGCTGGAAGAGGCGGCCGCCTACGACCAGCTGCTCCGGGATTTCAACTGCACCCACGATCAGCTGGCGGACCGGATCGGCCGGTCGCGCCCACAGGTCTCCAACACCCTGCGACTGCTGAAGCTCTCGCCGTCGGTCCAGCGCCGCGTCGCCGCCGGGGTGCTCTCCGCAGGGCACGCGCGGGCCCTGCTGTCCGTGGCGGACTCGGAGGAGCAGGACCGGCTGGCCCACCGGATCGTGGCCGAGGGGCTCTCGGTGCGGGCCGTCGAGGAGATCGTCACCCTCATGGGCTCGCGGCCGCAGTCGTCCCCGCGTTCCAAGGGGCCGCGGGCCGGCACTCGGCTATCCCCGGCGCTGAGCGATCTCGCGAGCCGTCTATCGGACCGCTTCGAGACCCGGGTGAAGGTCGACCTCGGCCAGAAGAAGGGCAAGATCACCGTCGAGTTCGCCTCGATGGATGACCTTGAGCGGATCCTCGGCAGTCTTGCTCCGGGCGAGGGGCCGGTTCTGCAGAAGAGCCTCCTGGACGACGACTCCGAGGAGACGGAAGCCTGAGTCTCGGCGGCTGGGCGATTCGGATCGTCCGATCAACAGAGCGGGCCGTGTCCGGTGTGTACCGGAACACGGCTCGCTCTTTGCTTTCTGACGGTATCGATGGAATCGCATCGTGGATACGATGCGTTCGGGTATGGCGCATTCACCTGGCAGCACCTTCTGTGGGGAGGCGGGGGCCATGCGAACGGTGAGCCGCACCGGACTGGTGAGCGCGGGTCTGGGGCTCGGCGCGGTCGGCGGGTTCGTCGGCAGCCTGCTCAGGGAACGGAGCGCTCTGACAGCCGCCCGCGACGCAGCGGGCGAAGGAAGCGAGGAACTGCCTTCATGGGGCGTCGGCTCGTACCGCTCACGCTGGACAACCTTCAGGACCTTCCCAAGCGCTGTCGCGCGTGCGTCTTCTGGGAGTTGGACCCAGTCAGCGGTCAGGCCGCGGTAAAGGCAGGCACACCCGAGCTGGAGAAGGAGGCGTGGATCTCCGCCGTCCTGTTGGAGTGGGGATCCTGCGGCCGGGTGGTGTACGTGGACGACGTGCCGGTGGGTTTCGTGCTGTACGCGCCTCCCGCATACGTGCCGCGCGCGACGGCGTTTCCCACGAGTCCGGTCTCCCCTGACGCGGTCCAGCTGATGACGGCCTTTATTCTGCCGGGCTTTCAAGGGCAGGGGCTCGGACGTGTGATGGTCCAGACGGTTGCCAAGGATCTGCTGCGGCGCGGTTTCAAGGCGATCGAGGCCTTCGGGGACGCCCGGTGGAAGGAGCCGGCGTGCGTCCTGCCCGCCGATCATCTTCTGGCGGTCGGCTTCAAGACGGTCAGGCCTCACCCGACGTACCCGCGCCTGCGGCTGGAGCTGCGGACGACGCTCTCTTGGAAGGAAGACGTGGAGCTGGCCCTCGACCGGCTGTTGGGAGCGGTACAGAAGGAGCCGGCACTGCGTCCTCTGTAAGAGCGCGCCCGGGTGCAGGCGCCCGCTCAGGCTTGTTCTTGAGGCCCCTCGCATCGGCCGCACATGCGGATGGGCCAACCCATCCGGGTTGGCCCATCCGTGTTTCACGTGAAACATCGCCGCACGTATGCGACGGCTTCTCGAACTACTCGGTGATGAAGTCCTCGAGGTCTCGCACGATCGCGGCCTTCGGCTTCGCACCGACGATGGTCTTGGCGACCTCGCCACCCTGGTAGACGTTCAGGGTCGGGATGGACATGACGCCGTACTTGGCGGCCGTACCCGGGTTCTCGTCGATGTTGAGCTTGACGACCTCGATCTTGTCGCCGTACTCGGCGGCGATCGCCTCGAGGGACGGAGCGATCTGGCGGCACGGACCGCACCAGGCGGCCCAGAAGTCCACCAGGACAGGCTTATCGCTCTTGAGGACGTCCTGCTCGAAGGAATCGTCGGTCACGTGCTTCAGGGTGCCGGCCACGGCGGGCTCCTTAACTGGTTGGTGCGGTGGGGCGGATGGGGGTCAGACAGTGGTCTTCTCGGGCTCCGCCGCTGCCTCGCTGTCCGCGATGGCGGAGAGGTAGCGCTCGGCGTCGAGAGCGGCGGAGCAGCCGGTGCCGGCCGCGGTGATCGCCTGGCGGTAGGTGTGGTCGACGACATCTCCGGCGCCGAAGACACCCGTCAGGTTCGTCCGGGTCGAGGGCGCCTCGACCTGGAGGTAGCCCTCCTCGTCCAGGTCGAGCTGACCCTTGAAGAGCTCGGTGCGGGGGTCGTGGCCGATTGCGATGAACAGGCCGGTGACCGGCAGCTCGGACATCTCGCCGGTCTTCAGGTTGCGCAGCTTCAGGCCGGAGAGCTTCTGGTCGCCCTGGATCTCGGCGACCTCGCTGTCCCAGACGAACTTGATCTTCGGGTCGGCGAAGGCGCGCTCCTGCATCGCCTTGGAGGCGCGCAGGGTGTCACGGCGGTGCACGATCGTCACGGACTTGGCGAAGCGGGAGAGGAAGGTGGCCTCCTCCATCGCGGTGTCACCGCCGCCGATCACAGCGATGTCCTGGTCCTTGAAGAAGAAGCCGTCACAGGTCGCGCACCAGGAGACGCCGCGGCCAGAGAGAGCGTCCTCGTTGGGCAGACCCAGCTTGCGGTGCTGGGAGCCCGTGGTGACGATGACGGCCTTCGCCTGGTGCACCGTGCCCGCAGTGTCCGTGACGGTCTTGATCTCGCCGCTGAGGTCGACCGCGACGACGTCGTCCGGAACGAGCTCGGCACCGAAGCGCTCGGCCTGCGCACGCATGTTGTCCATGAGCTCGGGGCCCATGATGCCGTCCTGGAAGCCGGGGAAGTTCTCCACCTCGGTGGTGGTCATCAGCGCGCCGCCTGCGGTGACGGCACCTTCGAACACCAGCGGTTTGAGCGACGCGCGCGCGGTGTAGAGCGCCGCCGTGTAGCCGGCAGGCCCTGATCCGATGATGATCACGTTACGGACGTCGCTCACGGCTTGATTCCTCGTCTCTGGAGACTGCTTCGTACTACCGGTGGGAGCCTCTCTCAGAACTCTCACCCCACCCAACGGATCCTAAGGGGCGCGCATTCCCACTGTGTCCGGGCACACTCAATTGCGTCACCGCACGAGGAAGCCACGGATCGCGGAGTGGCGGTTTCAGGGGGGCCTCGGCGGAGCCGAACTCGCTCAACTCCGCGGGTAGGAGTGCTGCAGGAGGACCTTGCCGACGGGTGGTGAAGACTTGCCCACACAGGCGGAGTCGACGACATAGGCCGCGACCCGTGTGGTGTCGGAGGCATCGGGCATGACCACGAGATACGCCTCCTTGCCTTCGTAGGAACCTTCCTTGGCAGCGAGGGGGGCTTGGTCACGGCCGATGCCCTGCTTGATGCAGTCGGGTACCGAGACTGCGTCAAGGATGCTCGGCTCTTCAGCGGACTCGGTGCCGTAGGGCTTCGTGGTTCGGGGACCGCCGTTCTTCTTCTCGCCCTTGAGGAGATTCGCGACCTGGCCCTCGAGCTTCTCCTCGGCGAACGTGTTGGCGGAGTCGCTCTGTTGCGGGGATACCGCCGAGGAACCGTTGCCCGAGGTATCGCTGCCCAGCGACTGGAGGAGCAGGCCGCCGAGTCCCAGTGCGGCAGCTGTGAACATGGCGCCCAGGATGACGGTCCCGCGGCGTCCACGACGCGGGCGGTTCGTACGACCGGGGCCGGTGGCGGCGCGAGGCCGGCCTGCGGGACGGTTCGCCGCAGCTGACGTTTCACGTGAAACATGCCTGCCGTCGTCCTCGTCGGACATCGAACGGGAGGCGTTGGCGGGCGCCGGGAGGTCCGTGGCACTGTGCGAGGCCTCGGCGTCGGGCGCCGTGGCGTTCAGCAGGGCCTCCGCGGCGAGGGCGGCATCGATGCGTCCTGCGACATCGGCGGGCATGCGCGGCGGGCCCGGCAGCGTGCCGAGCATGCCGCGGATCTCCTCCAGCGAGTCGTACACGTCGGCACAGAGCGCGCAGCCGTCCAGGTGCTGGCGCACATCCGCGGTACGGGAGGGCGGGAGCAGACCTTCGGTGAGGTCGGAGATCTCCGTGACTTCCGGGTGCCCGGCCGTGTCAGTCGTGGATGTCACGCTCGCCCACCTCCGCCCTTCACAGCAGCTGAATCGCTCGGTCCATCGTGTGCTCCCGCTGCGGGTGGGACGGATGCCCCCTGCGTGCGGTTCCGTCCCTCACCCGACTTCTTGCTGTCTCTGTCTCTCCCGCTGTCCGTACGCAGGTGTTTGAGGAGCGGGAGAAGTCTGGCTCTGCCACGCGCGCAGCGGCTCTTGACCGTGCCGGTCGGCACGTCGAGCAGGCTGGCGGCCTCCGCGACCGGGTAGCCCTGCATGTCCACCAGGACGAGGGCCGCCCGCTGGTCGGCGGGCAGAGTGTTCAGCGCCTGCAGCAGTTCGCGGTGCAGATCATTGCGCTCCGCCGGAGCCGAGGCCGACTCGTGCGGCTCCAGGAGCTGCTCGAGTCGTTCCGTGTCGTCCACTAGGGAGGTCTTCCTGGAGGCCGCCTTGCGGGCGCGGTCCAGGCAGGCGTTCACGGTGATCCGGTGCAGCCACGTCGTGACGGCCGACTGGCCGCGGAAGGTGTGGGCGGCCCGGTAGGCGGAGACGAGAGCGTCCTGGACGGCGTCAGCGGCCTCCTCGCGGTCGCCCAGGGTCCGCAGCGCCACCGCCCACAGCCGGTCACGATGACGCCGTACGAGCTCTCCGAAGGCATCGGGGTCGCCCTCCACGTGACGGGCAAGGAGGTCCTGATCGCTTACTTCGCTGTATCCGGCGTCGTCCGCCATCGGACCCCCTCCCCCCTAGGTGAGTGCTCAGCCTGTGAACTTCACGTCGGTGATGGCCTGCTTGTAGCCGGCGTCGCTGAACTGGTCGCCGGGCGCATACGGCAGGGCAGTGAACCACACCAGCACGTATTGGGTCTTCACGTTCTTGTCGACCTTCACCTTCGCGGTGCTGCCGCTCGTTGTCAGGGTGCCGATCTTCTGCATGGAGCTCAGCGACGTCGAGGAGCTCATCGAGTCCGTCGCGTACAGCGTGATCGTCGTGTGGTCACCGCTGAACCGGAGTCCTATCGATGCGGCAGAGATCTCCTGCTTCGAGCCGAGGTCGTAGACGATGCCGACGCCAGGCTTGTAGGAGGGCTCCAGCTTTGGACCGTCCACGAAGCTCTTGCTTCGCCAGTACGTCGAGCTGTCGCCGTCGTACGTCTTGTCCACGTCCTCTGGAGCTTGAGCGCCGCCCTTCGCGACGTACTCCTGGGCACCCTCGACGGTGATCGGCTTGACCGGCTTGGCCTTGTCGCCGTTCTTGTCGTTGTCGTCCGTCGTCCGTGTGTTGCCCGTGTCGTCGGACTTCCCCCGCTCCATGAGGGCGTCCGCCAGCTGCCAGCTGCCCAGGCCCAGTGCGGCGATCAGGAGCGCGGACACGGCCCACTTGAGGGCCTTGCCGGTGCGGCTCTGCAGCGGGGGCGGCGGGGCCGACACCGGCTGGGTGGTGCCTTGGTGAGGGGCCGGGCGGCCGTAGCTGCCCTGCTGGTACGTGGTGCGCTGGTACTCCGGCGGCGCTGTGAAAGCGGGCTCCGGCGGACGGATGCGGGGCATCTCGCCGACTGCCTTCACCAGCTCCTCCGGCGTCGTGCACGGAGGCTCTTGGCGGGACGCGGTCGCGCCGTCGTTGACGAGCGCACGCATCGCGAGCTCCGACAGGCCGCGGTGCACACCTGCCCGCACCTGGTCGGGGGCGATGAGACCGACACCCTTGGGCAAACCGGAGAGGCCGTACGCGTTGTTCTCGTACGGCCATCGCTGAGTGAGCGCGGCGTACAGGAGCGCGCCGATCGCCTCCGTGTCGGTGCGCTGCGGGGTGTCCGAGCTGATCCCGCGCAGGGCGGCGTTCACGGCGAGCCCGCGGATGCGCCACTGGCCGGACGAGGTGCGCAGCACGGCACCGGGGGTCAGCTTCAGATGTGCCAGCCCCTCGCGATGCGCGGCGGCCATCGCCTGGGAGACCTGGCTGACCATCTGGTACGCCTCGTGCACTTCCAGCGGGTTGGAGGCCAGGAGCGCCGTCAACTCCGTGGCGTCCGGCAGCCACTCGTGCACCACATAGACGAGGTCGTTCTCCTCGACCGCGTCCAGGACCTGGACGAAGCGGGGATCGCCCAGCAGGGCGGAGGAGCGGGCCGCCGCCAGGACGGAGCGCGCTCGCGGATGGTCGGCGGGCAGTAGATGCACGCCGACCGCGCGGCGGAGCTTCTCGTCCACCGCACGCCAACTGCTGAAACCGTCCAGACGGGTGACGCACTCCTCCAGCCGGTAGCGTCTGGCGAGCTTGTGACCGCTGTGCAGCTCGGGCGGTGAGGTCTTGTCGGGGCTCTCGTCCCCCACGCTCCCCTGTTCCTCTTCGCTCTCCGAGCTCTCCGTGTCCCGCTCCAGGTTCTGGGCCACCCCGTCGGCCGTGGACTGGTCCGCCTTAGCGGTCAGCGGCTCGTCACCGCTGTTGTCTGCCACGTCGACGGCAGCTGTGCTCCGTTCCGCCACCGTCGTTCCTGCCTCCCCATCCGTTGCGCGCTCTCCAACGCCAAAGCCAATTGTGCCCACAGTCCGCCCCTATGCACGACACGCGGTTGCGGACGATGGTTGTGCGCGTACCCCGCCTCAGCGCCCGAGGCGCCCCCGGACCATGCCGACCATTCCGTTCAGCTCCTCGATGCGCATCCGCCGCGCCGCGACGAAGAAGACACCGAGTAGTACGACGCCACCGCCGAGCAGGGCGGCGAACGAGCCGCCGACCCCCTGTCCCAGTGTGTGGCCGATTCCGTAGACGGCCGCACCGCTGAGCAGCGCGGCCGGCACCGACGCGATACCGAGCCGAGCGTACGTGCGCAGGACGCGGGCGCCGTCGAGGTCGCCGCCCAGCCGCTTGCGCAGCCGGTTCCACGCGACGCCCACGCCGATCGCGTAGGCGAGGCCATACGAGGCGGCCATGCCGGCCACGGCCCAGCGCGGGGGAAGCAGGAGGAAGCAGAGTGCTGAGGCCCCGGCGTTGACGGCGGCCACGATGACCGTGTTGTAGAACGGGGTCCGGGTGTCCTCGTACGCGTAGAAGGCGCGCAGCACGACGTACTGCACGGAGTACGGGATCAAGCCGAGGCCGAAGGCCATCAGCATGTAGCCCATGTTCGTGGCCGCGCCGGTGCCGGAAGAGCCGAAGATCAGCGTGCACATCGGGATGCCGAGCGCGACCAGGCCGAAGGAGATGGGCACGATCGCGACAGCGGTCGTCCGCAGCCCCTGGGAGATGTCGTCCCGGACCGCACCACTGTCGCCCTCGTGGGCCGAGCGCGAGAGCCGCGGCAGCAGGGCGGCCATCAGCGAGACGGTGATGATGGCCTGCGGGAGGCCCCAGATGAGTTGGGCGTTGGCGTAGGCGCTGAAGCCGGTGCCGGGGATATCCGTGTCCGCGACCGCCGAAGTGGCCAGCTGGATGACGAGGAGAGCGCCCGCCTGGTTGGCGAGGACGAACAGGATCGTCCACTTGGCGAGCATTGCGGCCTTGCCGAGACCGTGGCCCTTCCAGTCGAAACGCAGCCGCAGCCGGAACCCGGTCTCGCGCAGGTACGGGATCATCGCGAGGGCCTGCACGACAAGGCCAAGCAGCACGCCGATGCCGAGCAGGCGCTGGCCTTCCGGCGGGATGTTCTCGACGACCATCCCGGAGTTCGCCGAGGTGCCGTACACCCAGAGGAACAGACCGAGCGTCACGATGATGACGATGTTGTTGAGGACCGGGGTCCACATCATCGCCCCGAACTTGCCGCGGGCGTTGAGGATCTGCCCCATCACCACGTGGATGCCCATGAAGAAGATCGAGGGCAGGAAGTAGCGGGTGAAGGTGATGGCGACGTCGTTGGCCGCGGGGTCATTGGCGACCGGCACCGACAGCGCGCTGACCAGGAGCGGCGCTGCGAACATCGCGAGCGCGGTGAGCACACCGAGCGCCACCATGACGAGGGTCAGCAGGCGGTTGGCGTAGGCCTCGCCGCCGTCGTCGTCATCCTTCATGGCACGCACCAGCTGCGGTACGAAGACTGAGTTGAGGCCGCCGCCAACGGTCAGGATGTAGATCATCGTAGGCAGCTGGTACGCGACCTGGAAGGTGTCGCCCAGGAAGTTGGTGCCCAGTGCCGCGACGATCAGCGCCGAGCGGATGAAGCCGGTGAGACGGGACACCATCGTGCCGGCCGCCATTACGGCGCTCGACTTCAGCAGGCCCGACGCGCGCCCGCCCTTCTTCGCCGCGTGCGCGGGGGGCTCGGATGCCGGCTCCGAGGGCTGGGGCTCTGATGCCGGACCGTGTCCCGCGGGTGGTGCGTGTGCTGGCCCTGGCACGGACGGGGGCTCCAACGGCGACTGTGCGCCGCTCTGCTGCTGGTCCCGGAAGAGATACGCGAAAGCGTCTGGCTCGTGCCGCTCCTCGCCGGCCTGGGTCACCAGGTCGTCGACGCCGACGAATTGGGTTGTACGGGCGTCGTCGCCGTACGGGAGGTACTGCGTGGGGCCGTCGGGCTCGGGCGCCGGGGTCTGCGCCCACACACGTGGATCGGGGGCGTACGGGGACTGCGGCGGCTGGGCGTAGAGCGGCGGCTGCGGCTGATACGTGCCGGGCGGCGGCGGGGGATGCGCGGCACGGTCGTAGAGCGCCTCGGCGACGGGGTCCTGGGCGGAGAGGTCCTGCGCCCGGTAGGGATCCTGGGCGTAGGCGTCCTGGAAGTACACGTCGGCGGGGGGCTGCGGAGGAACCTCGCCCGGTTCCGGCGGGCCCTGCGGCGGGCCGTCGGGGTAGCCGGAACTCCCCGTGCCCTCACCGCGGTCACCGTCGTACGGCGCGTTCATGGTTACCCCACCTCATCGTCCCCGGGCCCACCGGCCACGACCTTGCTCAACGGTCCACTCTCTCACCCGTGCCGGACGGGTCGGTGATTTCCGGTGCGATGTCCGGTGAAGGGTCACTCGGGTGCTCCGGGTCGGCTGCCCTCGCCTCGGCGTCGGACGCCTCGGCTGGAGCGTCGTCGGCTTCGTCGCCCTCGTGGATGCTCTCCGATTCCTGATCGGCCTGGCGGGCCGCCGCTCGTTTGCGCTGCGTGTACATCCGGAATCCGGCGAGCACGAGCAGCAGGACACCACCGGCGATGACCAGCATGACCGTGGCGGTGATCTCGGTGACCTTCACGTCGAAGTCGATCTTGGGGCCGTACGCCTGGCCGTCCTCCGTGAAGAGCTGGGCCTCCACCCCCGTCTGGCCGTTGACGTGGGCGTTGGTGGTGAACTTCACCGACTGGCTGTGCCCTCCGGAGACCGCGACCGGCTGCTCGTCGTAGACGCCGTCACCGATGCTCAGGCGGCTCGGCTGCTTTGAGGTCAGACGCAGTACCAGATGATCGACGCCCTGGACGAGGTTGTTCTGCACGGTGACGGGGATCGTGGCGCTGCGGCCCGACAGCTTCGCGTCGGACTTGTCGATCAGTCTGACGCTCTCGGTGAGCCCGACGAGATACGTGTTCACACCGTCGCGGTACGCCGTAGCGTCGGTGGTACGGCCGCGCCAGGACGTGGACATCGCCCGGTCCAGGGCTCGCCCGAAGGGAGTGACCACGCGGGACTTGTCCGCGAGGATCACCTGGAAGCTGTCGAGCTTCGTCTGCGTGCCCTCGAGCTGCACGAAGGCCCACTTCGGCAGCTCCTGCTTAAGCAAAGAGGAGGGGTACGCGGACACCGACGGGACCTGTGTGGTGGCGCCTGGGTCCGGCTTGGCCTTCGTGGCCGTGGACAGGTCCGCCGACTGCGACCAGTTCCCGCCTTCGAGCCCCGTCAGCGCCTGCGCCATTGTCTGGGCCTGACTGGCGGTCGGCATGCGCTGGGGTGCGACAACGACGCTCCGCTGCTTGCCCGGATCCTGAAGCGTGATCATCAGGCTCTGCGCGAGGAACTTCTGCACGGCGAGCGTTGAGTTGCCGGCCATCGTCATGTCGCCCTGGAACGCCGTCGACAAGCGGGCGTCCGCGACCACCGCGGTGGTGCCGCCGCCGATCGGTCGGGCCGCGGAAGGCGTGTACAGCAGGCCGCCTGTCTCCTTCAGGCTGTCGCTGCGGGAAATCACGGTGTGCGCGCCGGCGGAGGTGGCGACCTTGACGATCGACGGGTCGATCGCGCCGTTCGCGGGCCAGGCGTAGTCCGTGCTGGGAGTTACGTGGAGGATCGACTCGACCGTGATCGAGGCCACAGTGGTGGCGTCCTTGAGATGGCTCAGTGACCCGGTGACGCTCTTTCCGTTGTGAGCCAGCGACGCCAGGTCCGGGTCGGCGAAGGGCAGGGCGACGACTTCCTGACCTTCGACCGCCTTCTCCAACTCGGCGAGCCACTGCTTGGCCACCGACTGATGCGTGCCCGCCGTGGTGGTCGTGCTGGAGCCGTTCACCTGGACCCGATAGCCGCGCGTCATCGCGTCGACGGAAGCCAGCAGGTCCGGGTCGATCACCCAGGTGACGTCGAGTTTCTTGCCGAGCGTCAGCAGCTGCTGCAGGCGGCCGCCGGGGGAGATCTCAGTGGCCAGGTCGTCGTCCTTGAAGACGGGGGTCTGCTGCTCGTTCGAACCCGTCTCGGCCGTCATGTGGGAGGTGGAGATGAGCGGCCAGAGGAATGTTGTCCTGGACTTCGTGTCCGCGGCGTCGGGCTGCCACGGCAGGAACGTCCGCTCGATGCCGAGGATTTGCTCGTACGGCGCGGCGGTGGTCCGGCCGGAAAGCGTGACACCGAGCTGGTAGACGCCGTCGGAGCCGAGGGCCAGCTTGTCGACGGGGACGGAGATGCTGAAGGTCTGCGCGACGCCCGGTGCCAGCTTGGAGACCTTCTCCTCGTATTTGTCGTCGGCTTCCGTGCCCGCGTAGGGGTTGTTCTGCGCGGCGTCGTCGATCGCCGAGCGGCCGTTCATCGTCGGGCCCACCCGCAGGCCGACATGCGCGTCCGTGACCGACTGCTTGCCCTTGTTGACGATCCTGCCGGAGACGGTGAGCGTGTCCCCGTCGGAGGGGACGCTGGGGGCGAGCGAGTTCAGGGAGACGTCGACCGTGTTGGACCCCGTGGCCTCGGCCGCCTCCGTACGTACGTCGGCGTACGCGGACGTCGACGCGGGCAGCTGGAGAATGCCGGCCAGCAAAGGCGCCCCGGCGAGCAGTGCTCCGGTGCGCCGGAGCCACCGGCGGGCAGGTGAGGGACTCGTCCCCTGGAAGTCTGCCGCCTCGGCCACGCGCTCGCCCGTCCCTCGTCGTCGTCAGTGGTCGTCGGAATGTGCGTCCACGCATGGTAACGATGCGCGCTGAGGGTAAGTGCCGCGGTCCGCCTCACAAGATCGGGCGAAGAGGGCGGACTGTCCTGCTATGTATACGTATCAAGGGTGGCGTCCCCGTACGGATCGGCGCAGACGTCTGTGCACGTTTAATGGAGGCGCCCGCGGTCGTCCGGGCCACGTACCCTTTTCTGTTGTGCCGAACGCCAACGAAGACAATCCCAGTGCACTGAGTCAGGTGCAGAGCCGCGCGGTGAGCGAACTGCTGCGGGTGTCCCCCGTCGCCGATGATCTCGCCCGCCGTTTCAAGGAGGCCGGGTTCTCCCTCGCCCTGGTCGGCGGCTCGGTCCGGGACGCCCTCCTCGGCCGGCTCGGCAATGACCTGGACTTCACCACGGACGCCCGCCCCGACGACGTACTGAAGATCGTGCGGCCCTGGGCGGACGCCTTGTGGGAGGTCGGAATCGCCTTCGGTACGGTCGGGGCGCAGAAGGATGCCCGCGTCGGCGATGTCGATCAACGCTTTCAGATTGAGGTGACGACGTACCGGTCGGAGGCCTACGACCGGGCGTCGCGCAAGCCCGAGGTGTCGTACGGCGACTCCATCGAGGAAGACCTGGTGCGGCGCGACTTCACGGTGAACGCGATGGCTGTGGCGCTCCCCGAGAAGGAGTTCATCGATCCGCACGGCGGGCTCGACGACCTCGCCGCCCGGGCTCTGCGTACTCCGGGCACTCCCGAGGAGTCCTTCTCCGACGACCCGCTGCGGATGATGCGCGCCGCGCGCTTCGCCGCGCAGCTCGACTTCGAGGTGGCGCCGGACGTTGTCGCGGCGATGAAGGGCATGTCCGAGCGCATCGAAATCGTCTCCGCCGAGCGGGTGCGCGACGAGCTGAACAAGCTGATCCTCTCCGCGCACCCCCGCAAGGGGCTGACGCTGCTCGTCGACACCGGTCTCGCCGAACGTGTGCTGCCCGAACTGCCCGCGCTGCGTCTGGAGCGGGATGAGCACCACCGGCACAAGGACGTCTACGACCACAGCCTGATCGTGCTGGAGCAGGCGATGGCCCTGGAGGAAGACGGTCCCGACCTCACCCTCCGCCTCGCCGCGCTGCTGCACGACATCGGCAAGCCGCGGACGCGTCGCTTCGAGAATGACGGGCGGGTCTCCTTCCACCACCACGAAGTGGTGGGTGCCAAGATGACCAAGAAGCGGATGGCCGCGCTCAAGTACTCGAACGACCTGGTGAAGGACGTCTCGCGGCTGGTCGAGCTGCACCTGCGCTTCCACGGCTACGGCACCGGGGAGTGGACGGACTCCGCGGTCCGCCGTTACGTCCGTGACGCCGGCCCGCTCCTAGACCGTCTTCACAAGCTGACCCGCTCCGACTGCACGACCCGCAACAAGCGCAAGGCCGCCGCGCTCTCCCGTGCCTACGACGGCCTTGAGGATCGCATTGCCCAGCTCCAGGAGCAGGAAGAGCTGGACGCGATCCGACCAGACCTCGACGGCAACCAGATCATGGAGGTCCTGGGCGTGGGGCCCGGCCCGGCCATCGGCCAGGCCTACAAGTTCCTGCTGGAGCTGCGCCTGGAGAACGGGCCGATGGAGTACGACGCGGCGGTGGCGGCGCTCAAGGAGTGGTGGACCGAGCAGGGCTGAGGGTGAAGAGCGGGGTCATGTTTCACGTGAAACATGACCCCGCTCCCCACAGAGCTGGACACGCCTAGGGGCGGTGTTTCACGTGAAACACCGCCCCTAGGCTTCGCATCAGGTCCTACTTGTTGTCCGCCAGGCAGAGCACGAAGGAGTCGGAGCCTTCCTTCCACGAGAGGGCAGCGGTTGCCCCCTCGACGGATTGGCAAGCAAGCTGCGACAGGCTGGAGCCGTCCTTCTTCTCCAGAACCTTGTGGGTGGCCTTGGAGTCGCCGCAGTCGAGCTTCTCGACCGTGGCGTCGGAGGCGGAGCCCGTGTTCCGCAGGCAGTCGCCCGCTTTGAGCTTTGTGGCGTCGTCGCCGCCGAAGAAATATGTGCCGGCAGCGATGGACAGGACAGCCACAGGGATTATGAACCGCAGGTACTTCTTGAAGCCCCCACGCGCCGGAGCTGCCGGAGGCGGAACCGGAGCTCCTTGATTGAAGTACGGAGACTGCTGGGGGTTCCCGGCCTGTGGCTGGCCGTACGGATTCCCACTCGGGGGCTGCCCGTACGGGTTCTGCCCCTGGGGCGGCTCGCCCTGAGCGTACGGGTTTTGGCCCTGGGGCGGCGGAGTGGTCACTTGGGGGTCCCCCTCGAACGTAGGAGCGCGTGGCGCGAAATAAGACGCACGTAAGGTACCGGCCACCACGGGCAATTCTGTAGCCCGAAGTGACTCTGTGGCATTGATGTGACACTTACTGCCGTTCAAAGCGGGCCATAAGCACAGCTACTGCCGCGTAGATAACGGCGACCGTGACCACCAGCGGGACTGAGCGGCCGTCAGGAGGCAGCATCAGGGCGGCCACTGCCGCGGCGCCGACGAAGGCGACATTGAACAGCACGTCGTAAACGGCGAAGATTCGGCCGCGGAAGCCGTCGTCGACGGACGACTGGACGACGGTGTCCGTGGCGATCTTCGCGCCCTGGGTGGTCAGACCCAGAATGAAGGCCGCGATCAGTATGGAGACCTCGGCGAACGGCAGCCCGAGCGCGGGCTCCAGAACCGCGGCGGATCCGGCGCAGGCGACGATCCAGCCGCCTGGCCCCAACCGGCCGGCCGCCGCGGGGGTCACCACGGCCGCGGCGAAGAAGCCCGCTCCGGAAATCCCCACGGCAAGGCCGAGGAGGGCAAGCCCGTCGTCGTCCGGGCCGGAGGACCAGGCGTACCGGCAGAGCATCAGCACCATGACCGTCAGGGCGCCGTAGCAGAACCGCATCAGCGTCATCGCGGTCAGCGCCCAGGCGGCCTCCCGCCGCGGTGGCTCGGACAGGTGGCGTGCGCCGGCCGCCAGGCCGCGCGCCGTGCCGACCAGTGCCGCCTTCAGGTGTGGCTGGACCAACTCCCTGTCCGGTCCGAGCAGTTCCGGAGGCAGGCGCAGCGACGCGAAGGCCGAGCACACGTACAGCGCCGCCCCGACGAGGACGACCGCCGCATCGGAGTCCGAGGCGACGAGGCGTACGACGAAGGCGAGACCGCCGCCGAGCGTCGCGGCGAGCGTTCCGGCCGTGGGCGAGAGGGAGTTGGCCATCACGAGCCGCTCGGAGTCGACCACCCGGGGCAGCGCGGCGGACAGGCCCGCCAGGACGAACCGGTTGACCGCGGTGACGCACAGCGCTGACGCGTAGAAGAGCCAGTCCGGCACGCCGCTCAGCATCAGCACGGCCGTCAGAGAGGCCAGCAGAGCCCGCAGCAGGTTGCCGTACAGAAAGACCTGGCGGCGCCGCCAGCGGTCCAGCAGGACGCCCGCGAAGGGGCCGACGAGGGAGTACGGGAGCAGCAGTACCGCCATCGCGGAGGCGATCGCGGCCGCCGATGTCTGTTTTTCCGGCGAGAAGACGACATACGTGGCGAGCGCGACCTGATAGACCCCGTCGGCGCCCTGCGACAGGAGCCTGACGGCGAGAAGGCGCCGGAAGTTCCGGAAGCGCAGGAGTACGCGCAGGTCACGTACGACAGCCATGGGGCACAGCCTCACACACGGGGAGGGTCCCCGGACCTACGACCCGGGGACCCTCAACAGACCTCAGCGCAAGCAGCCTTAGCGCTCGACCTCGCCCTTGATGAACTTCTCGACGTTGTCGTAGGCCTCGTCGTCGAAGTACTGGACCGGCGGGGACTTCATGAAGTAGCTCGACGCGGAGAGGATCGGGCCGCCGATGCCGCGGTCCTTGGCGATCTTCGCGGCGCGCAGGGCGTCGATGATGACACCCGCGGAGTTGGGGGAATCCCAGACCTCGAGCTTGTACTCCAGGTTCAGCGGAACGTCACCGAAGGCGCGGCCCTCGAGGCGGACGTACGCCCACTTGCGGTCGTCCAGCCAGGCGACGTAGTCGGACGGGCCGATGTGGACGTTGTCGGCGCCCATGTCGCGGTCGCGGATCTGCGAGGTGACGGACTGCGTCTTCGAGATCTTCTTGGACTCGAGGCGGTCGCGCTCCAGCATGTTCTTGAAGTCCATGTTGCCGCCGACGTTCAGCTGCATGGTGCGCTCGAGGCGGACGCCGCGGTCCTCGAACAGCTTCGCCATCACGCGGTGCGTGATGGTGGCGCCGACCTGCGACTTGATGTCGTCGCCGACGATCGGGACGCCCGCCTCGACGAACTTGTCCGCCCACTCCTTGGTACCGGCGATGAAGACCGGCAGAGCGTTGACGAAGGCGACCTTGGCGTCGAGGGCGCACTGGGCGTAGAACTTCGCCGCGTCCTCGGAGCCGACGGGCAGGTAGCAGACGAGGACGTCGACCTGCTTGTCCTTGAGGATCTGGACGACGTCGACCGGGGCCTCGTCGGACTCCTCGATGGTCTCGCGGTAGTACTTGCCGAGACCGTCGAGCGTGTGACCGCGCTGAACCGGGACGCCCTTGTTCGGGACATCGCAGATCTTGATGGTGTTGTTCTCGCTGGCACCGATGGCGTCCGAGAGGTCGAGACCCACCTTCTTCGCGTCGACGTCGAAGGCGGCGACGAACTCGACGTCACCCACGTGATAGTCGCCGAACTGGACGTGCATCAGACCCGGCACCTTGGACGCCGGATCGGCGTCCTTGTAGTACTCGACGCCCTGAACCAGCGAGGCGGCGCAGTTGCCCACGCCGACGATGGCTACGCGAACCGAACCCATTCCGGTTGCTCCCTGTGTGTTTCGGTGAAGCCCTGAGCGGACTTCACGTGGCAGTGTCATCGGACGGATCCGGCCCGGGAGTGTCCCCGGGCCGGGGCAGGCCGCCCGACTCCCCAGATGTGCTGTCCTGCTGAGCGGAGCCGTCGGATCCGGGACGCTGCTGGTCCCGTCCGGCCCGCTCGCTTTCGATGAGCTCGTTCAGCCAGCGCACTTCGCGCTCCACGGACTCCATTCCGTGGCGCTGGAGCTCAAGGGTGTAGTCGTCGAGGCGCTCCCGAGTACGTGCCAGAGAGGCACGCATCTTCTCCAGGCGCTCCTCGAGGCGGCTGCGACGGCCTTCGAGGACCCGCATCCGTACGTCCCGGGACGTCTGCCCGAAGAAGGCGAAGCGAGCGGCGAAGTGCTCGTCCTCGTACGCGTCGGGACCGGTCTGCGAGAGCAGCTCCTCGAAGTGTTCCTTACCTTCCGCCGTCAACCGGTAGACGATCTTGGCGCGACGTCCTGTGAGTGGCGCTGCGAGAGCGTCCTCAGGGGCGTTCCCCGGTTCCTCGATCAACCAGCCGTTGGCGACCAGCGTCTTGAGGCAGGGGTAGAGCGTCCCGTAGCTGAAGGCACGGAACACACCCAGTGATGTGTTGAGTCGTTTCCGCAGCTCATAGCCGTGCATCGGGGACTCGCGGAGCAGGCCGAGGACGGCGAACTCGAGGATCCCGGAACGCCGGCTCATCGTCGCCTCCTCTCTGTCGCGGCCTTGCCGAGACGGTCTTTATGCCGTGCTGATGTATCGACTCGATACATCAGCACGATAGATCGGTCCTTCACCTGCGACAAGAGGGGACGCCGTGAACGGCGTCACATCACCGATTCTCAGGAAGCAAGTTGCCTGTTTTGGGGTGACCTTCGGCCCTCGGCGGGTTTTGACGGTGCGTAGTCTGTGCGCCATGCAGACCACCGGGAACCGAGTGACGCCTGGGGACGTCCTCGTCCTCGGTGCAGTACGGGTGAATGCGAGAACGACCGCATCCGTACTTGGGGGGGACCGGAAACCAGTTGCCGTTTCCAGGCGCGCCAAGGTGCGCCTGCCCGAGGAGTAATCGTTCGATGAGCGAGCACCGTCGCAAACCGCCGCAGCCGCAGGGCGGCGGACGTGCCGCGGCCCGACGCGGCCAGACCGGTTCGTCCTCCAGCCGCCGTGCGGCACCGCGAAGCGCCACCGGGTCTCCTTCCGACTCCTATGGGTCGGGGGGTGAGGATCGCCCATTCGGTAGCCGTGCCGAGGCCCGACGGGCGGCACAGAGAAGCAGTGGCGTCGGCCGACGCAGAGCGGCCGACGGCGCGGGGCACGGTGGTGGCGGCCGCCGCGGTGGTCCCGGCGGGCCGAACGGGCCCGGACGGGGTCGAGGTCGTGGGTCCGTGCCGCCCAAGAAGCGGATCATCGACTATCCGCGGGCGGGCAAGTACGGGGCGGGACGTTGGGTGCCCTCGTGGAAGCTCGTGATGGGCACGTTCGTGGGCTTCTTCGGCAGCCTGATGGCCGTGGCGGGCATCGCGTACGCCATGGTGGGCGTCCCGACCGTGGCCGACACCGCGAAGGCGCAGAACAACGTCTACTACTGGTCCAACAACAAGCCGATGGTGTCCACGGGCGGTGAGACCAACCGCCAGATCATCAAGTACGAGCAGATCCCCAAGGAGATGCGGTACGCCGTCATGTCGGCCGAGAACAAGACGTTCGAGACCGACAGGGGCATCGACCCCATGGGTATCGGCCGGGCCTTCTTCAACATGGCCACGGGCGGCCAGACGCAGGGTGGCTCAACCATTACCCAGCAGTACGTGAAGAACGCGATGCTGGACGACCAGTCCCAGACGCTCTCCCGGAAGTTCAAGGAACTCTTCGTCTCCATAAAGGTGGGCGCTCAGGAGCCCAAGGAGAAGATCATGGCGGGGTACCTGAACACCGCCTACTACGGTCGCACTTCCTACGGCCTCCAGGCGGCCGCTCGCTCGTACTTCGGCAAGGACGCGACCGAGCTGAACGCGAGCGAGTGCGCCTTCCTCGCCGCCGTGCTGAAGGGCCCCACGTACTACGACCCCGCGGGAGCGGAGTCGATCGACCCGGCGGCCACGCGTGAGGCCAACACGGATCGGGCCAAGAAACGCTGGAAGTGGATCCTTGGGGAGATGGTCAAGGACGGGCACCTGAAGGCCTCGGACCTCGACGAGTACAAGGAGTTCCCCAAGCTCCAGAACCCACGGTCCAAGGCTGAGCTGGGCGGTCAGATCGGCTATCTCGTCGACCTGGCCGAGGGATACGTCATCAACAACGTCCCCGGCATGACCAAGGAGAAGCTCTCGAAGGGTGGCTACGAGATCCACACGACCTTCGACAAGAAGAAGGTCGACCAGCTCGAGAAAGCCGTGAAGAAGGTCCGCAAGGAGAACATCAACACGAAGTTGCGCCCCAAGACGGACACGCACGTCCAGTTCGGCGGGGCCTCCGTGGACCCGAAGACCGGCGCCATCGTGGCCATCTACGGCGGTGAGGACGCCACCAAGCACTTCACCAACAACGCCAACGACACCGGTGCCGCGGTCGGCTCGACGTTCAAGCCATTCGTCCTGGCGGCCGCCATGAATGACGGCAAGCGCGACCCCGACCTTGATCCCACCCAGGCGCAGGACGAGCGCACCAAGGTCTCACCGGACAGCTTCTACAGCGGCAAGAACAAGCTCAAGATCAAGAATTACGACGGCAGCATCTGGAAGAACGAGGACGACAAGGAGTGGCTGCAGACCAACGACGACGACGAGTCGTACGGCACTCCGCCGGACTACCGGATCGACCTGCGTGAGGCGATGAGGGTCTCGGCGAACTCCGCCTTCGTGCAGCTCGGCATGGATGTCGGTCTCGACAAGGTCAAGCAGGCTGCCATCAACGCCGGCCTCAGGCCGGACAGCCTGACAGGTACCAGCTTCCCGTCCTTCTCCATCGGTATCTCCGACCCCAGCGCGATCCGCATGGCCGGCGCGTACGCGACGTTCGCGACCAGCGGCGAGCAGAACGACCCGTTCTCCGTGAGGCAGGTCGAGCACGAAGGGGATGTGAAGTGGGAGCACAAGAGCCAGACCAAGCAGGCCTTCACCGAGGACGTCGCCGACAACGTCACCGACGTCCTGAAGACCGTCGTCGAGGACGGAACGGGTACCTCGGCCCAGCTGGAGGGCCGCGAGGTGGCCGGCAAGACCGGTACGACCGACGGCAACAAGTCCGCCTTGTTCGTCGGGTACACGCCGCAGCTCTCGACCGCGGTCAGCATGTACCGCATGGACGACGACGAGACCAAGAAGCGTGAGTTCCTGAAGATGTACGGCACGGGTGGCCAGAAAACGATCCACGGCGCCTCGTTCCCGGCCGAGATCTGGCACGACTACATGGAGCAGGCACTCAAGGGCGAGGACGCGATCGACTTCCCCGAAGCCAAGCCCATCGGGAAGGTGGTCAACGACGTTCCGAGCCCGACCCCGACCCCCACGCCCACCGAGACCGTCGAGGAGACGACTGAGCCCCCCGCGGAGCCCAGCGAGCCCGAGAACTCTCCGTCGCCCTCGGTGAGTGAGACAGTCTGCAACAACCCGTTCGACCCCAACTGCGTCGATGACACGGGTGGTACCGACTCGGGCGGAACGGACACTGGAGGCACAGACGGAGGGGTGTCCGCCTCACCTACGGAGTCCGACGACAGCGGCAACACCAGAGGCAACGGCAACGGCGCCATCTTCGGAGGACCGACTGGGTAGCCGCCACCGCGGGTGTTTCACGTGAAACATCCACAGTGAGGTGTTTCACGTGAAACGAGGGCCGCCGCACCGACTCGGTGCGGCGGCCCTCGACGTATCCCTAGGCGCGTACGGCAGGATGTGCGACATGCCCAGCGCAGAGACGACGCGAGCGAGCGCGCATGAGCCAGATCTGGTACGCCCGACCAAGGAGGACCCGGTCGCCGCGACCGGCAGTGAACTGTTCGGCGGCCCCATCGGACGGCGGGCACTGCTCGGGATGAACTGGTGGACTCCCGTGCGAGTCATCGCGCTCGTCGCGATCGGCGTGTTCGCCCTCGGCATGGTGCAGAAGCTGCCCTGTTATGACGGGGCCTGGTTCTTCGGGGCCAGCTCGCAGTACACGCACGCGTGCTACTCGGACATCCCGCACCTGTACCAGGGGCGAGGCTTCGCCGACGGGCTCGTGCCGTACTTCGACAAGCTCGAGGGCGACATGGAGTACCTCGAGTACCCGGTGCTGACCGGAGTGTTCATGGAGGTCGCCGCCTGGCTGACACCGGGCAGCGGCAGCATCCAGGACCAGGAGAAGGTCTACTGGATGGTCAACGCAGGGATGCTGATGGTGTGCGCGGCCGTCATCGCCGTCTGCGTGACCCGCACTCACCGGCGGCGGCCCTGGGACGGTCTGCTGGTCGCTCTGGCGCCCGCCTTCGCACTGACAGCAACCATCAACTGGGACCTGCTGGCCGTCGCTCTGACGGCCGCCGCGATGCTGATGTGGTCGAAGGGCCGACCCTTGGCCTTCGGCGTCCTCCTGGGGCTTGCTACAGCCGCCAAGCTCTATCCCGTCCTGCTGCTCGGGCCGCTGCTCATGCTGTGCTGGCGTGCGGGCAGGTGGCGAGAGTTCGGCACCGGCCTGCTCGGCGCGGCCGGCTCCTGGCTGGTCGTGAATCTTCCCGTGATGCTGCTGGCGCCCGAGGGCTGGTCGAAGTTCTACACGTTCAGCCAGGAACGCGGCGTCGACTTCGGCTCCTTCTGGCTGATCCTTTCCCAGCGTATGGAGACGCCGCTCGCCACCGACACGGTCAACACGTTCGCCACAGTGCTGATGCTCGCCTCCTGCGTGGGTGTCGCGGCACTCACGTTGACCGCTCCACGCCGCCCGCGCTTCGCCCAGCTGGCGTTCCTGATCGTCGCGGCCTTCATCCTCACCAACAAGGTCTACTCGCCGCAGTACGTGCTGTGGTTGGTCCCGCTCGCGGTGCTGGCCCGTCCCAAGTGGCGGGACTTCCTGATCTGGCAGGCGTGCGAGGTCGCGTACTTCCTCGGCATCTGGATGTACCTCGCTTACACGACCAGCGGCGACGCCCACAAGGGGCTGCCGACCGAGGGGTATCAACTGGCCATCGCCGTCCACCTGTTGGGGACGCTGTACCTGTGCGCAGTGGTGGTGCGCGACATCTTCATGCCGGAGCGGGACGTGGTGCGCCGCTCCGGTGACGACGATCCTTCGGGCGGGGTGCTGGACGGCGCGGAGGACGTCTTCGTCCTGGGCCCGGCGGCCCATCCGCCGCGGCACGCGGCGCACTTCGACGGGCCGTACGTGGAGTGGGGCAGCCGGAACGGCCATAAGGACAGCGGTTCGCCCTGAGCGAACAGGGCGTAGGCAAACCACGCAAAAGGCCGTACACGGACTCCGTGTACGGCCTCTTCGCTGTGGCCGGGTCTCTGTCGTCCCCTGCCGGTCAGCGCTCCACGATCCGGTCGAACTGCGTGGTGGTGTGCCGCAGATGGGCCACCAACTCCTCGCCGACCTTTGGTTCCGGGGCGTCCGAGGGCACGAACAGGATCGAGACCTGCATGTGCGGGGGCTCCGCGAACCAGCGCTGCTTGCCGCCCCAGACGAACGGCGAAAGGTTGCGGTTGACCGTGGCGAGGCCGGCCCGGGCGACGCCCTTGGCGCGCGGCATGACGCCGTGCAGCGCTTTCGGAGCTTCCAAGCCCACTCCGTGCGAGGTGCCGCCCGCCACAACCACCAGCCAACCGTCCGAGGCGACCTTCTGTTGGCGGTAGCCGAAGCGGTCGCCCTTGGAGACGGGAGAGACGTCCAGGACGGCTCCGCGGTACTCGGTCGCCTCGTGGTCACCCAGCCACAGCCGCGTGCCGATACGGGCGCGGAAGCGGGTCTGCGGGAACTGCTGCTGCAACCGCGCGAGTTCCTCGGCCTTGAGATGGCTGACGAACATCGTGTGCAGCGGCAGACGAGCCGCCCGTAGCCGGTCCATCCAGCCGATGACCTCCTCGACGGCGTCCGAGCCGTCGGTGCGGTCCAGGGGCAGGTGGATCGCGAAGCCCTCGAGCCGCACGTTCTCTATGGCGGTGTGAAGCTGGGGCAGGTCCTGCTCGCTCACTCCGTGCCGCTTCATGGAGGACATGACCTCGATGACGACGCGGGCGCCCACGAGGCCGTAGACGCCGTCGATCGATGAAACGGAGCGGATGACTCGGTCGGGCAGTGGTACGGGCTCCTCGCCCCGTCTGAACGGCGTCAGCACCAGCAGGTCGCCGCCGAACCAGTCCTTGATCCGCGCGGCTTCGTACGTCGTGCCGACAGCCAGGACGTCGGAGCCCAGGCGTGTGGCCTCGTCAGCAAGCCGCTCGTGGCCGAAGCCGTAGCCGTTGCCCTTGCAGACGGGGACGAGACCCGGGAACTGCTCGGACACGTGCTTGTGGTGCGCCCGCCAGCGCGCGGTGTCGACGTAGAGGGTGAGCGCCATGGCCGGACCTGGAACCTTTCTGGTGGCAGCGGTGTATCAGAGGTATGAAGGCACATTCTGGGGCGTCAGCGGCGCGACATGTAGATGTCGAGCGCCTTGTGAAGCAGCTTGTTGAGCGGGAAGTCCCACTCGCCGAGGTATTCAGCGGCCTGCCCGCCGGTTCCCACCTTGAACTGGATGAGGCCGAAGAGGTGGTCTGTCTCGTCCAGCGAGTCGGAGATGCCGCGCAGGTCATAGACGGTGGCGCCGAGCGCGTAGGCGTCGCGCAGCATCCGCCACTGCATCGCGTTCGAGGGCCGGACCTCACGACCAATGTTGTCGGAGGCACCGTAGGAATACCAGACGTGGCCGCCGACGACCAGCATCGTCGCGGCGGACAGGTTCACGCCGTTGTGGCGGGCGAAGTAGAGCCGCATACGGTTGGGGTCCTCGGTGTTGAGGGCCGTCCACATGCGCTGGAAGTACGAGAGCGGGCGGGGCCGGAAGTGGTCGCGCGCAGCGGTGATCTCGTAGAGGCGCTGCCACTCCTCCAGGTCGTGGTAACCGCCCTGGACGACCTCGACGCCAGCCTTCTCGGCCTTCTTGATGTTGCGCCGCCACAGCTGGTTGAAGCCCTTGTGGACGTCCTCCAGCGACCGGTTGGCGAGCGGTACTTGGTAGACGTAGCGGGGCTGTACGTCGCCGAAGCCGGCCCCTCCGTCCTCACCTTGCTGCCAGCCCATGCGGCGCAGCCGGTCGGCGACCTCGAAGGCGCGCGGTTCGATGAAGTCGGCCTCGATGTCGCGCAGGCGCTTCACGTCCGGGTCCTGGATGCCTCTCTTGATCGAAGTGGCCTCCCAACGCCGGATGATCACCGGCGGGCCCATCTTCACGGAGAAGGCGCCTTGCTGCTTGAGGTGCGCGAGCATCGGATCCAGCCACTCGGTCAGATTCGGCGCGAACCAGTTGATGACCGGGCCCTCGGGCAGATAGGCGAGGTAGCGCTTGATCTTGGGCAGTTGCCGGTACAGCACGAGACCCGCCCCGACCATCTCGCCGGTCCTGTCGTCGAACCACCCGAGGCTCTCGGAGCGCCACTCCGCCTTGACGTCTGCCCAGGCCGGGACCTGCATGTGGCTCGCCGCGGGCAGACTCTGGATGTACGCCAGATGCTGCTCTCGGCTAATGGTCCTCAGGGTCAGGCTCATTCGGGGCGCTCCTCGGGCTGGTGTGTCCCCATGGGAACAGGGGCTCCGGCTCTCGCGCCGAAGCCTACTGTGCCCTGCGAGCGCCCCGGCTGGCTGTATGAAACCGCCCCGGCCGATGCGTGGCCGGGACGACGAGGGGTGTTGTGCCGATGCTGGGCCGGTGGTTGGGAAGGCCTAGGGCAGGCGGCTCCCGACGGCCTCGGCGGCGGTCAGCCGATGACACCGCCGAAGAGGCCGCCGTGCGCCATGCCGAGAAGGAAGCCGACGGCCGCGGCCCCGAGGCCCACGATCAGCCCGAAGCGTTCCCGGGTCGTCTCGGAGACGAACTGCCCCGCCGCACCGGTGAGGATCCCCACCAGTCCCGTCCATGAGCTGAGCAGATGGAGGTTGTGGAACATCGCCGTGATGAAGGCCGTCGCTCCGAGCACCAGCGTCACGGCGAGCAGCGTGTCCTGGAGCGGATGGGGCTTGTGGTCGGTGGCGAACAGGGAACCGACGTTGTTGGGTCGCAATGCCTGTGCCATGGGGCACCTCCTGCGGAAGGCGGCGCATCGTAGCGCCATACACACCCGACGTGTACAGATTGGCGGTCCTCACCCCCGGATTTCAACCGGAAGCCCGGGTACGGGTAGTCTGTACGGTCTGCATCGGTGTCTACCCAGGCCACGGCACGATCCCCCGCTCAGTTCGCTGATCGACGGGCCCGATTGTCAGTGGCGGCCGATACCGTTGCGTACGCATCACAACCCTCCTGCCACGGAACGACCGTGGCCGTTGAGTCCAAAGGAGGTGGGTTCCACATGCGTCACTACGAAGTGATGGTCATCCTCGACCCCGATCTTGAGGAGCGCGCTGTCTCCCCGTTGATCGAGAACTTCCTCTCCGTTGTCCGTGAGGCCAACGGAAAGGTCGAGAAGGTCGACACCTGGGGCCGTCGTCGTCTCTCGTACGAGATCAAGAAGAAGCCCGAGGGCATCTACTCGGTCATCGACCTGCAGGCCGAGCCTGCGGTCGTCAAGGAGCTCGACCGCCAGATGAACCTGAACGAGTCGGTCCTCCGGACCAAGGTCCTCCGTCCCGAGACCCACTGAGCTCTCCCGCTCAGCTGATCTCGGGCATCGAGTAGCAGCACCAAGCAGCCAGCAGCAAACCCGCCGAGAGGTTCCCAATGGCAGGCGAGACCGTCATCACGGTCGTAGGCAATCTTGTCGACGACCCCGAGCTGCGCTTCACCCCTTCCGGTGCGGCGGTCGCGAAGTTCCGTGTCGCGTCCACCCCTCGCACCTTCGACCGTCAGACCAACGAGTGGAAGGACGGCGAAAGCCTGTTCCTGACCTGCTCGGTCTGGCGTCAGGCGGCGGAGAACGTCGCCGAGTCGCTCCAGCGAGGCATGCGCGTCATCGTGCAGGGCCGGCTGAAGCAGCGGTCCTACGAGGACCGTGAGGGCGTCAAGCGCACGGTCTACGAGCTGGACGTCGAGGAAGTCGGCGCCAGCCTGAAGAACGCCACGGCCAAGGTCACCAAGACCACCGGTCGAGGCGGCCAGGGCGGTTACAGCGGCGGCGGTGGCGGCGGCCAGCAGGGCGGCGGCTGGGGCGGAAGCTCCGGCGGCGGTCAGCCGCAGGGCGGCGGCGCTCCCGCCGACGACCCCTGGGCGACCAGCGCTCCTGCCGGTGGCAACCAGGCCGGCGGTGGCGGCGGCTGGGGCGGAAGCTCCGGCGGCGCCGGCGGTTCCGGCGGTTCCGGTGGCGGCTACTCGGACGAGCCCCCCTTCTAGGCCCAGTGCCGAAGGTGGGCCGTACCCACACTTCTTGATCACACAGGAGAAACACCCATGGCGAAGCCGCCTGTGCGCAAGCCGAAGAAGAAGGTCTGCGCTTTCTGCAAGGACAAGGTCACGTACGTGGACTACAAGGACACGAACATGCTGCGGAAGTTCATTTCCGACCGCGGCAAGATCCGTGCCCGCCGCGTGACCGGCAACTGCACGCAGCACCAGCGTGACGTCGCCACGGCTGTGAAGAACAGCCGTGAGATGGCGCTGCTGCCCTACACCTCCACCGCGCGATAAGGGAAGGGTGACCGACACATGAAGATCATCCTCACCCACGAGGTCTCCGGCCTCGGTGCCGCGGGCGACGTCGTAGACGTCAAGGACGGTTACGCTCGCAACTACCTGATCCCTCGGAACTTCGCGATCCGTTGGACCAAGGGTGGCGAGAAGGACGTCGAGCAGATCCGTCGTGCTCGTAAGATCCACGAGATCGCGACCATCGAGCAGGCCAACGAGATCAAGGGCCGCCTCGAGGGCGTCAAGGTCCGCCTGGCTGTCCGCTCCGGCGACGCCGGTCGTCTCTTCGGTTCCGTCACCCCGGCCGACATCGCCTCGGCGATCAAGGCTTCCGGTGGCCCCGACGTCGACAAGCGCCGCATCGAGCTGGGCGCGCCGATCAAGACGCTGGGCGCTCACGAGACGTCCGTCCGTCTGCACCCCGAGGTTGCCGCCAAGGTCAACATCGAGGTTGTCGCAGCCTGACGGCTGCGCTCGGCACATCTGAGAGAAGGGCCGCACCCCGAGTGGGTGCGGCCCTTCTTCGTTTTGGTCAGGTCTTCTTGGCTCGGGCTTGCGAGCTTGCTGTGAACTGACCTCGCAGACTGAGGGGTGCATGTTTCACGTGAAACGATGCGAACCCGTCCTCTGGAAGTGGTGATGTGGTGGAGCGTTGCCCCGGTTTCACGTGAAACAGTTACCGCGTGGCGCCCGTGACGATCCAGCGGCCCGAGCGGGTGCGTAGCCACAAGGTCAGCATCCGTACGGTCATCATCAGGGTCATCGCTCCCCAGACTGCGGTCAGTCCGCCGCCGAAGGCGGGCACGAGCAGGGCCACCGGGGCGAACACCGCCAGGGTGAGCAACATGGCCCACGCGAGATACGGGCCATCCCCCGCACCCATCAGCACGCCGTCGAGGACGAAGACGATGCCGCAGATCGGCTGGGAGAGCGCCACCATGAGCAGCGCGGGCAGTGCTGTGTCGTGGACGACCGAGTCGCTGGTGAACAGCGGGAGGAACAGGGGGCGGCTGGCGATTACCAGCCCGCCGAGTACGATCCCGACGGTGATGCCCCACTGCACCATGCGGCGGCAGGCCTCGCGGGCGCCCTGGGCGTCGTCTGCGCCGAGATAGCGCCCGATGATGGCCTGCCCCGCGATGGCGATGGCGTCGAGGGCGAAGGCGAGAAGGTTCCACAGTGACAGGATGATCTGGTGGGCGGCGACGTCGGCGTCTCCGAGGCGGGCGGCGACAGCGGTGGCGATCATCAGGATCGCGCGCAGCGAGAGCGTGCGGACCAGTAGCGGTACGCCGGCCTGAGCGCAGGCGCGTATCCCGGCGATGTCGGGCCGCAGAGACGCCCCGTGCTTCCGTGCTCCGCGGACCACCACGAGGAGGTACACGGCGGCCATGCCGCACTGGGCGATGACGGTGCCCCATGCAGAGCCGGCGATGCCGAGATCCGCGCCGTAGACGAGGCCCGCGTTGAGGGCGCCGTTGGCTACGAAGCCCGCGATGGCGACGTAGAGCGGGGTCTTCGTGTCCTGGAGGCCGCGGAGGACTCCGGTGGCGGCGAGTACGACCAGCATCGGGGGGATGCCCAGCGCCGAGATGCGCAGATAGATGGTGGCGTAAGGGGCGGCGGTGTCCGAAGCGCCGAAGAGTTCCACCAGGGCGGGTGCCGTGGGCAGGGCGATGGTGATGACGGCGGCGCCGAGCAGCAGGGCGAGCCAGATGCCGTCCATGCCCTGGCGGATGGCAGTTTTCATATCCCCCGCGCCTACTCTTCTGGCGACGGCGGCCGTGGTGGCGTACGCGAGGAAGACGAAGATGCTGACGGCCGTGACGAGGAGGGCCGAGGCGACGCCGAGACCGGCGAGCTGCGCCGTGCCGAGGTGGCCGACGATGGCGGTGTCGGCAATGAGGAAGAGAGGCTCGGCGATGAGCGCGCCGAAGGCTGGAACGGCCAGCGCGACGATCTCTCGGTCGTGCCGACGCCGAGCGGCCTTGGGCGCCGCGGAAGCCTGTGTCATGCGCATCAATCTAATCTTCCACAGGTAAGAGATGCAAGCGTCTTGTGCCCCTTACTTCCGATCTCCTGGAAGGCGTCGTCTCGCGCCTTCCGCGGAGATCTTGGCTCGACTGGGAAAGTTTTTCTTCTGCACAGCCAGTGGATGGTAAATCTGCAGGTCAGGGGCGATATTGAAAAGAGGCTGAGGGCTTGTTCACAGGCCTGTCCACCGGATCGTGCACAGGTTTCGCGGGGTTCTCCACAGCATCGGGGCCGTCGTCCACATGGCCTGTGGATAACCAGATTGGCTGAAGGTGCCCGCGGGCCTACCTTGGTGCGACGCCCACTCCCTCCTCCGCCCACGGAAACCTCGCAAAGCCGACGCGTCAGAACCGGAGTCGGGGCGTCTCAGTTGTCAGTGTCGTGCCGTAGGAATGAGGGGCACGGCGAGGTCCGCTCGGCGGACGGGAGGAGGTGGCCCGGTGAGTATTTCCGAACCCTTGGACGATCCGTGGGCCGACAGCGGTCCCAGTGATCGCCTGCCCGCCTCCCGCCAGCGCCGCGATGGTGGCCGGGGTCGAGACGATCAACACGACCGCGGTCCGGACAATGCCGCTTGGGACGGCGGAGGCTCGTCCTTCGAACGCGTGCCCCCGCAGGACCTGGACGCCGAGCAGTCCGTCCTCGGCGGCATGCTGCTCTCGAAGGACGCCATCGCCGATGTCGTAGAGGTCCTCAAGGGCCACGACTTCTATCGGCCCGCCCACGAGACCGTCTACGGCGCGATCCTCGACCTGTATGCGAAGGGCGAGCCGGCCGACCCGATCACGGTCGCCGCCGAGCTCACCAAGCGCGGTGAGATCACCAAGGTCGGCGGCGCCTCGTATCTGCACACCCTGGTCCAGACGGTCCCGACAGCGGCGAACGCCGAGTACTACGCGGAGATCGTGCACGAGCGCGCGGTGCTGCGCCGCCTGGTCGAGGCCGGTACGCGCATCACGCAGATGGGCTACGCGGCCGACGGCGACGTGGACGAGATCGTCAACAGCGCCCAGGCCGAGATCTACGCGGTCACCGAGCAGCGCACCACCGAGGACTATCTGCCGCTCGGCGACATCATGGAAGGTGCGCTCGACGAGATCGAGGCGATCGGTTCGCGGTCGGGGGAGATGACCGGGGTGCCGACCGGCTTCACCGACCTCGACCAGCTGACCAACGGGCTGCATCCCGGCCAGATGATCATCATCGCGGCCCGTCCCGCCATGGGTAAGTCGACACTGGCGCTGGACTTCGCGCGGACCTGCTCGATCAAGCACAACATGCCGAGCGTGATCTTCTCGCTCGAAATGGGCCGCAACGAGATCGCGATGCGTCTGCTGTCGGCCGAGGCACGCGTGGCCCTGCACCACATGCGATCCGGCACGATGACCGACGAGGACTGGACCCGTCTCGCGCGCCGGATGCCGGACGTCTCGGCTGCCCCGCTCTACATCGATGACTCCCCGAACCTGTCGATGATGGAGATCCGTGCCAAGTGCCGTCGCCTCAAACAGCGCAGCGACCTGAAGCTCGTCGTCATCGACTATCTCCAGCTGATGCAGTCCGGCGGCAAGAGGTCCGAGAGCCGACAGCAGGAAGTCTCCGACATGTCGCGAAACCTGAAGCTCCTGGCCAAGGAGCTCGAGCTGCCGGTGATCGCTCTGTCGCAGTTGAACCGTGGCCCCGAACAGCGCACGGACAAGAAGCCGATGGTCTCCGACCTGCGTGAATCCGGCTCGATCGAGCAGGATGCGGACATGGTGATCCTGCTGCACCGCGAGGACGCGTACGAGAAGGAATCGCCGCGCGCCGGTGAGGCTGACATCATCGTGGGCAAGCACCGTAACGGACCGACGGCCACGATCACGGTCGCTTTCCAGGGGCACTACTCGCGCTTCGTCGACATGGCACAGACCTGATCGCGGTGGTTGCAGGTTCTCAAAACCCGGGCCATTTCCAGGTGGAACGAGAAGAACGGGAGCTGGGCCACACCTTGATCGAACGAGCTCAGCGCGCCGCGGGATAGACCGGCCCCGTTCGGTGCCGAGGTCGCGGAGGCTGTCCCCACGGCCATGGCGCACTGCGGCAACGGCTGATCCGTAAGACGGTGGTGGGCAGAGGTGGCCAAGCGCTGCCTGCCCCAGGTGACCTGCCCGTACGTCGACCTTCCTGTCCGGTGTGCGGGCAGGGCCGTACGACGGTGCTTGGCCGATCGCCGCGATCAGTCGAGCGTCGTGGAAGACGCCGCCCGGGTCGCCTAGGACGCCCGGGTCGCCGAAGGCGTCGAGTCCGCGGACCTCAGCAGCGTCGCCGGCACCCCTACCTTCTTCATCAACGACCGCAGACACTGCTGGGGCTGCCGCGGCTGCCGCGCCAGCCCCAGTGGCTGGGCAGCTGGTTGCCTGGTCGTATTCGGTTACATTCAGCCGGGTTGGAAGAACGCGAGCATCTTCTTGCTGGCGTCCGGCGCCATCAGCAATTCCTGTATGTCCGCGGACATCCGGGCGGCAGCGCTGGTGCGTTCGAACATCTCGCGTTCGTATTCTTTGACGGCGGCGGGAAAGTCGTCCGGGTGCGCGGCCAGCGCGAGACCGAGCATGGCGCCGTCGAGCAGCGCCATATTGGCGCCCTCTCCCACCGGCGGCATCAGGTGCGCGGCATCGCCGAGCAGCGTGACGCCTGGCGCCGACGGCCAGGTCAGGCCGACCGGGAGAGTGGTGATCGACCGCGGCACGACCGTGTCGTCGCAGGCCGCGATCAGCGCGGTGAACCGTGAGTCCCAGCCGGGGAGCAGGTCGATCAGCCGCGCCCGGGCGGCGGCCGGGTCGTCGAACGGGATCCCGCTGGTAGCGAACCAGTCCTCGGCGGTGTTATAGAAGCTGAGGCCGATGCGAACGCGGCCGTCGCCGTTGCGCTGCGCCGCCAGGGACAGTCCGTTGCCGAGCACCCAGTAGTTGCCGCGCCCGACCATCGCCGAGAGGTCGGGGTGCGTACGGTCGATGTTGGGAATGCCGACCTCGACGACGTTATGGCCGATATGCGCCGGGCGGGCGTCGGTGACCAACGCCCGGACTCGGGACTGCGCGCCGTCCGCGCCAACCAGCAGGTCATACGTCGTACTGCTGCCGTCGGCGAAGTGCAGTAGGCCGTTGTCGGCGGATTTGAACGCGTGCCCCCAGCGCACCACGTCGTCGGGGAGGGATTCCAGCAGTAGGTTGCGCAGATCGGCGCGGTCGACCTCGGGTCGCTCAAGCGGAGCGTCGTCGGGCGTGTCCTCCTGGAGCAGGAGGGTGCCATCCGGCTCGAGAAGACGCATGTCCTGACCTTCGCCACGGGCAATCGCGTAGAACTGGTCGATCAGACCGGCCTCGAGCAGCGCCCGCTGGCCGGAGTGGATGTCGAGCATGCCGCCCTGACCGCGGGCACCGCGTGACGATTCACGTTCATACACGACGGAATCCATGCCGTTCACGTGCAGCACACGGGCGAGAACCAGGCCGCCGAGGCCGGCTCCGACGATGGCAATGGTCATGGTTGCTTCCCCTTCGATACGCCGTACTGTTCGATACACTGTATGATTCGATGCGATGTATTGTTAGCGGCATGTTGGTGTGGGAGAGGCCGGAGCCACCGAATCGACCCGTGCCGGCCCCGTTGAGCCGGGAGCGGATCGTGCGAGCTGCGATCCAGCTGGCCGACGCGGACGGGTTGGACGCGGTGTCGCTGCGCAAGGTCGCAACCGCGCTGGACGTCCGTCCGATGCGGCTGTACGGCTACATCGCCAGCAAGGAGGAGCTGCTCGACCTGATGGTCGACGCCGTTCACGCCGAGATTCGGCCGGGCGGAGACGGCTGGCGGGAGGTGCTCCGGTCTCTTGCCGAAGCCACTCGGCACGCCGCTCACGAGCACGAATGGCTCGCCGATCTACTGGGTGGCCGACCCCAGCTCGGGCCGCACGCGCTGGCCAGTGGGGAGACCGTGGTGGCCGCACTGGGCGACGTCGACGTGGACGCCATCATGCCGGTGGTCGCCGCAGTCAACGCGTACGCGATCGGCGCAGTGCGTCGGGAGGTCGCCGAGCGGCGTGCCGAGCGGGCCACCGGGATGGACGAGAAGCGTTGGCAGGCCTCACTCGGTCCCTATCTGGAGCGGACCTTCGCCACCGGCCGATTCCCCGTGCTGGCCTCGGTGGTGCGCGATGCCGCCCATCTGGACGCCGACCGCACCTTCCGGATCGGCCTCGACTTCGTGCTCGACGGCATTGAAGCCCGCATCTCAAGGTGACGCGCGACCGGAAGGACCGGACCGGTACCGCCCATAGCGCCAGGTCTGCGCTGACGCGTTGAGACGGCGCAACATCACCAAAGTGTGCGGAAACTGAAGAAATGCCACGGAACTGAGATTCCAGCCGCATCACATTCTTGAGACAACGAGGAATCCGCTGGTCAGCTGAGATCAACACGTCACGCGATTTGGGACCTATAGTCGTCGTTGCAGGGCCTCGTCAGTTGTTGTAGAGCAGCCCCCAGGCGACCGTCGCCAATCTGCGCCAGGCGGCCGGCTTCGACCCGACAACCCACGGCTGCGCGAACTCGTCCGTACCCTCACCGAGCACAGCACGGACTTCACCCGCCTTGCCCACCGTGCGCGCCAAGACCCAGGACGCCAAGCGATTTCTCCACCCGGACGTCGATCCCCTCACCCTCACCTACCAGGGCTTGGACGTACGCGACGCCCCGGCCAGCAGCTCGTCGTCCACCACGCCGAACCGGGCAGCCCCAGCACCCAGGCCCTCAATCGCCTCGGCTCCATCCACGCCACCCGGGGCCAGGCCGAACCCTGGCCCCACAACTGGTAGCCGACGCACATGGAGATCGGCAGCAATGGTGACCCGGCAATCTTCAGCTTGGCGCGACCGGGGTCAGAGACAAGGGCCCGGGGGCGATGCAGATGTTCGCGTGGTCTCAGGCACTGAGCAAAGAACCCAGGTCACAGCATCGTCACCCGACAACGAAGCTGAGGACCTACACGGTCGCCAGTCGAGGCGGAAATGCGCTCGACGCAGGACGTCCGAGCAGGTGCACTTGGGCCATGACGTCACCTCAGGAAAAGCTGCTTCCCGCCACGCGCCGGGCTCTGCTGCACCGGATCGCCACCGCTCAGGCCGAGGGACGGGCGCCGTCGCTGGTGGCGGCGGTCGTCCGGGGCGGGAAGGCGGTGTGGCACGGGTCTCGCACCTCGGTGGACGGGCACGGGCCGGACGAGAACGTTCAGTACCGGATCGGTTCGATCACCAAGACGTTCACCGCCGTCCTGGTGCTGCGGTTGCGCGACGAGGGCGTACTGGACCTGGGCGATCCGCTGGAGAAGCATCTGCCGGGCACCGGTGCGGGGGAGGCGACGATCGCCGAACTGCTAGCGCACACGGCCGGGTTGGCGGCCGAGTCACCAGCGCCCTGGTGGGAGCGCACCCCCGGATCGCTGCGCCCCGAACTCGCCGACGTGCTGGGCGAACAGCCGCACAGGCTCCCCGTAGGGCGGCGGTTCCACTACTCGAACCCCGGCTATACGTTGCTGGGCGCGTTGGTCGAGGAGCTGAGGGGCGCTCCGTGGGAGGAGGTCCTGCGGAGCGAGCTGCTCGAACCGCTGGGACTGCACCGTACGAGCGCCCAGCCGCAGGCTCCGCATGCGGGCGGTTGGGCTGTGCACCCCTGGGCGGATGTGATGCTGCCGGAGCCTGTCGAGAACCTCGGGCGGATGGCACCGGCCGGGCAGCTCTGGTCCACCGCAGGCGATTTGGCGCGCTTCGCAGTCTTCCTCGCCGAGGGGGACCCTCGCGTACTGAGTGCGGCGTCCGTGCTCGAAATGCGTACGCCCGCCGCGCCGGCGGAAGCCGAAGACGTGGCGGCCGGTGCCGCCTACGGCCTCGGCATGCAGATTCAGTACCGTGACGGCCGGAACCTCGTGGGGCACAGCGGGTCCCTTCCAGGCTTCGTCGCCTGTCTCACTATCAGCGTCGAGGACGACCTCGCCGCCGTCGTGCTCGCCAACTGCACCTCCGGCCCTCTGACGGCGACGGTCGCCGCCGATCTCGTACGCATCGTCGCCGAGGCCGAGCCCCGGATTCCCGACCCGTGGCGGCCGTTGCCCGAAGTCGACCAGTCCCTACTGGAGTTGACGGGCCCGTGGTACTGGGGCACTCACGTCGCCGCGCTACGCCTCGCGGCCGACGGGGGTGTCTCCTTCGGGCCTTTGTCGGGCAACGGTCGCCGCTCGCGCTTCCGGGCGAACGGTGACGAGACCTGGACGGGACTCGACGGTTATTACGCAGGCGAGCTGCTGAGGGCCGTGCGGCGTCCCGACGGGTCGGTGAGTCACCTGGACCTCGGGTCCTTCGTGTTCACGCGGCAGCCGTACGAAGAGGGGGCCCCGGTGCCGGGTGGGGTGGACCCCGAGGGGTGGCGCGGGATCCGGTAGGCGCTGCCTGCCGGGGAGCGTTGTGTATGAGGATGCTCCTTTGCGAGGAGAGGCGTTGTGTTTCACGTGAAACACAACGCCTCTCCTCGCAACAGGGGCGTATGGAGCGGCCGTCGCCGGGGTTCGCTCGCCTCAGAGCTGCAGTTTGAATCCCACGTGCGATGCCGTGAAGCCGAGCCGCGCGTAGAAGCGGTGGGCATCGGTGCGGGTGGCGTCGGAAGTCAGCTGCACCAACAGGCACCCCTCGCGCCGGGATCGGTCGACGGCCCACTCTATGAACCGTGTGCCCAGGCCGCTGCCGCGTTCGTCGGCATGAACGCGTACGCCTTCGATGATCGAGCGGGTCGTGCCCTTGCGGGACAACCCGGGAATGATCGTGAGCTGAAGGGTGCCAACGACGCGGTCCTCGCGCACGGCGACGACCAGGTGCTGGTTCGGATCGCCGGCCATGCGCTCCAGCGCAGTCAGATATGGAGTCAGGTCGTCCGGTGACTCCCGCTCGGCACCCAGCGGGTCGTCGGCGAGCATCGCGACGATGGCGGGGACATCGTCCGCGACGGCCGGTCGTATCTCGAGCTCTCCCATGACAGCAGCCTACGCACGCTCTGTGGACGCGTCCTATGCGGGCGTGGGCATGCTCGCCGACTCCACGGCGCGGACCAGTGGGGCCAGTTCGGAGTTCTTGGCCGCTTCGTCGAGCGCCTCGCGCAGGGCGGCGTCGTTGGTGGGCCGGGCCTCGGCGAGGAGCTTGAGCCCCGCCTCGCTGACGTTCGTGTAGATGCCGCGGCGGTCGGTCGGGCAGAGGTAGCGCGCGAGCAGCCCGCGGTCCTCGAGCCGGGTGACCAGGCGTGTGGTGGCGCTCTGGCTGAGCACGACCGCGTCGGCGACCTGCTTCATCTGTAGATGGCCGCCGTCGCCGTCGTGCTGGCGGCTGAGGACATCGAGCAGGGAGTACTCGCGCACGCTCAGCCCGTGCTTGGACTGCAGGGCGCGCTCGATGTGTGCCTCGATCCTGCCGTGGAGCAGGGAGAGAGCGCACCAGCCCTGGGCGAGGGCGGTGAGTGCGGGGTCCGTCGCTGTCATGGCGTTTTCCTCCGTCCCGGAGCGGCTGAGAACCAGGATAGAGCACAACGGCGATAGTGCGCGCTTGCATGTAGTCGGCGTATGCAACTATTGTGAGCGCACCTAAAGCGCTCCTGCAATCATCTGGAGGTTCTTCCCATGCCTCTCGCGCTTCTGGCCCTCGCGATCGGGGCCTTCGGAATCGGCACCACCGAGTTCGTGATCATGGGCTTGCTGCCCGAGGTCGCGAGTGACTTCGGGGTCTCGATCCCCACCGCCGGGTTCCTCGTGACCGTCTACGCGCTCGGCGTCATGTTCGGCGCGCCGCTCATGACCGTCCTCGGTACCAAGGTGTCCCGCAAGCGGATGCTGATGCTGCTGATGGGGCTGTTCATCGTCGGCAACCTGCTCTCCGCCGTCGCCCCCGCCTTCTCCGTCATGCTGGTCGGCCGCGTGGTCGCCTCACTGGCGCACGGTGCGTTCTTCGGCATCGGCGCGGTCGTTGCCGCTGACCTCGTCGCGCCAGACAAGAAGGCCGGGGCCATCGCGATGATGTTCACCGGGTTGACCGTCGCCAACGTCGTCGGCGTACCGCTGGGCACCTTCGTCGGGCAGTCCGTCGGCTGGCGCGTCACCTTCACGCTCGTCGCGGCACTGGGCGTCGTCGGCCTCGCGGGCATCGCCAAGCTCGTCCCCGACATGCCCAAGCAGGAAGGCGTGCACCTGCGCCACGAACTGGCCGCGTTCAAGAACGTCCAGGTGCTGCTCGCCATGGCGATGACCGTCCTCGGCTTCGGAGGAGTCTTCGCGGCGATCACCTACATCGCGCCGATGATGACAAATGTCGCCGGCTTCGCGGATGGCTCCGTCACCTGGCTGCTCGTGCTCTTCGGCCTAGGCATGGTCGCCGGAAACCTCGTCGGCGGCAGGTTCGCCGACCGCGCTCTGATGCCGATGCTGTACGTCTCCCTGGGCGCCCTCGCGGTCGTACTCGCCCTGTTCACGCTCACCGCACACAACAAGATCGCGGCGGCCGTGACCATCGCGCTGATCGGTGCCTTCGGGTTCGCCACCGTGCCACCGCTTCAGAAGCGGGTGCTCGACCAGGCGCACGGCGCTCCGACGCTCGCCTCGGCCGTGAACATCGGAGCCTTCAACCTCGGCAACGCACTCTCGGCCTGGCTCGGCGGCCTGGTCATAGCGTCCGGCCTGGGCTACACCGCCCCCAACTGGGTCGGCGCCGTCCTCGCCGCCGCTGCCCTGCTGCTCGCCGTGCTCTCGGCAGCGCTGGAGCGCCGCGACGAGGGGCCCAGTCTGGTCGTCGCGGGCGTGGAGTCGGTGGAACACAAGGCCGCCCTTCACCACTGAGCCACTGTCCGGCTGACCGCTGACCGCTGACCGCTGTCTGGCCGACCGGTTGTCGGGCTGTCGGGCTGTCGGGAGGATCTGCCCAGAAAAGAGCACAGGAGCTCCCGGAAACGTCGAAACGCCTGCCCCGCCGGGGCAGGCGTTTCCCTTCGGCAGTGCAGTTCACCCGCAGCTACCCCGCGGCCGCAAAGCCCTCCGCCGGCTCACCGCCGGTCGCCAATCGCCCTGGTTGCTCAGCCTGCCGCCACCGTGAGGGGAGCGAACCGCCGTGTCCAGTCGCCTGGCAGCTCCGCGATGCCGTACGTCATGACCGTGTTGAAACTCGTGGGAGCGAGTCCGCGTTCTTTCACCCACGCCAGCAATTCCTCGTGCCGTACGTCGATGTCGGTGCGCAGCAGGCGGTCGGTGTGAGCGGCCAGTGAGGCGATGAGCGCCTTCGCCGTCTCCGTGTCCTGGGCGATCAGTGGACCCACGACATGGTTGGTCATGTTGGGCCACGCGGCCGCGTACCCGATGATCCGGCCGTCCTCCTCAGCGACGCGCAACTGGTCGGCGAAGGCGGGCAGCCGTGCGATCACGTGCGTGCGGTCGGTGCCGAACACCTCCTCGTCTAGGCGAAGAATGGTGGTCAGATCCTCGGCCGTGGCCGGACGCGTGATGACCTCGGGATCCGGCCCGCCGGGAGTGAAATGCCCGCGGACCATCTCGGCCCGGCCGGTGGTCTTGAAGCCCAGCTCTTCGTAGAGGGGACGGCCGTACGGGGTCGCGTGCAGGGTCAGCGGGGTGGGTCCCAGTTCGGCGACGACATGACGCATCAGTCGGCGTCCGACACCCTGGCGGGCATGCCGCGCGGCGACCAGCACCATGCCGATCGCCGCGAGATCGGGGCGGTCCTGGGACCCGTACCTGGTCACCACACAGACGCTGACGAGGCCGCCGTCGGGGTCATCGATGCCGTAACCCATGCCGGCCGTGAGTAGCAGGCCCCACTTGTGTTCTTCGCGGGGCCAGCCCCGGTTCTCGGCGAGGTCGGCGCAGGCGGAGAGGTCGCGAGGGGTCAGACGTCGGATGGGCAGAGAGGCGGGGGATGGAGTCGACACGCAGGTCAGGCTGTCTGACGGGCGGCCCCGGCGTCCACCGGTTTGCGGGCAGCCGTACGGATCCTTTGCCCGCGTCGTGTCAGTCCCCAGGGCTTGAGGATCGAGATCACTGTCATGAAGAGGTACGCGGACAGCGAGACGATCGGCCCCATCAGTACGTCACCGGGGTCGGGCAGCGCTCCGCCCGCCGAGACGGCGGTAGCCGCGGAACCGACTCCGGGGCGCAGAGCGAAGACAGTGGCGGTGGTCGTGGCCAGGGTCAGCCAGAACTTGGTGTAGACCCACCGATGCTTCGCCAGGCCCCAGGGCGTGCCCAGAGACAGCAGTAGGCCGCTCAGGAGCGCAAGGAAGGCAAGGGGAAGCAGGAGCCAGTCGGCGAAGAGCTTCATGGCGCGGACGGAAGCCTCCACGGTCACCGGGGACCCGGTGGTGGTCGCGGTGATCCCGAGCGCGAGCAGCCCGAGCGTGAGCCCGAGCCAGCTCGCGGAGGCGGCTACATGGACGACTAGGGTGGCCCGGCGTACGGGGCGGCTTAGTTTCACGTGAAACACCGTGCCGGGTGCGAGCGGTCGGGGACGTCTGACAGCGGGAGTAACCCCACGTACTAGCCTCGGCGTACATGACGAGACTTCATCTCTTCGATCTGGACGGGACGTTGCTGCACGGGACCTCTGCGTCCGTGGAGATCTCCCGGCAACTCGGGCTGGAAGGCGAGACCCTGGCGCTCGACGAGGCGATCGGCGCAGGGCTCATAGGCCCGCCGGAGTACGCGACGCGGGTGCACGCCCTCTGGACGGACCTGACCGAGGCGCATGTGGCAGCGGCTTTCGCCGGAGCGCCCTGGCTGTCCGGCATCGAGGACGTCTGGGCGCGGATCAGGGGGAGCGGCGACTACTGCGCTGTCATTTCACTCTCGCCCTCGTTCTTCGTCGAGCGGCTGACGGGGTGGGGCGCGCACGCGGCATACGGATCGCAGTTCCCGGCGGTGCCGTTCACCGAGCCGGTGGATCTGGCGGGGATTCTGAGCTCGGCGGCCAAGGTGCGGATCGCGGACCGGCTCTGTGGAGAGTTCGGGGTCGACCGGGCCGACTGCGTCGCGTACGGCGACTCGATGTCGGACAGGGACCTGTTCGGAGTGGTTCCGGTATCCGTCGCGGTCAATGCGGATCAGCATCTGGCGGGCCTCGCCACCCACTCCTACGTGGGGCGGGATCTGCGGGATGCCTATGAATTGGTGCGGCCTGCCCGGTAATTGAAGGAATTGATGGTCCGGCCCCTACCAATTCCTGATGTAAGGCAGCAGGGACTTGTGCGGCGGACCGCGGCCGGTATGGTCGACTCCGGTTCGTGTCCGGGGTGATGTCCGCAGATCCCGCCAGGGCGAACGTGGGGCAATGCAGCCTAATGGGACGGAGAGATCGAAGACCTGCATTTCCGGTTACGCGGCCGGGGCGCTGGAGCGTGGTGGGAGGCTGCGATGGCGGTGGTGCGGCCAATGTCACATTCTCGGTCTACTTGTCCGTAGGGTGCAGGATTTTCGGGATTCAACGTGGCCGCATTGGCCGAGGATGCGAAACGGAAAAAAGCAAGCAGTCTGCGGGGGAAAGCAGGCAACTTCCGACCGAGGAAGTGCGCAGACCGACTGAAAGATGCTCGAGGCGAGGCACACCATGGACGCTCCGACCACCGCGTCGGCCGACAACGGCACTTCAGGGGGTAGCGGCGGAGGCGGCTGGTTCACGCCGCACAAGCCGCCGGAACCGCCCGCGGGCGGCGAGCAGGAGACGACTGAGGGCGGCCGCCGCCTGGCCGGGCTGCGCCCCGTGGGCAGGCCCGCGACGGACAACAGCGAAGTGGCGCGGCAACGAATATCGCCGGCGGCGGAGCCCGACTCGGACGCCGGCCCAGCCGATGCCGGCACCACCGATGCCGACGCCGACCATTCAGACTCCGTCGGCACCATTGCCGCCAGCGTTACTCCTGCCGGTCCGCCCGAGGCGCTACCCGTCATGCCGGCTCTTCCCGGGCCCCCTGCCCCACCCAAGTCGGACCAAGCACCCCGCGTCCCCGACCAGCGGTCCGCTCCCGGCGCTGCCTTCGCACCTGCCGCTGTCCCCGTTCCGGCCCAGGCCGCCTCCCCCGACGCCGTCCTCATCCGCCGCACCATGGCCGAGGTGGGCCCCGTCGCCGACAAGGTGACCTCGTACTTCTACGCGCTGCTCTTCGTGCGCCACCCGGATCTGCGCACGCTGTTCCCCGCCGCGATGGACACTCAGCGGGACCGGCTGCTCAAGGCGCTGCTGACCGCGGCCGAGCACATCGACAACACCGAGGTGCTGGTCGCGTATCTGAAGAACCTCGGCCGTGGCCACCGCAAGTACGGCACGCGTCCCGAGCACTACCCGGCCGTCGGCGAGTGCCTCATCGGGTCGCTCAGCCGGTTCGCTGAGGCGATCTGGGACAAGGAGACCGAGGCGGCCTGGGTCCGGGCGTACACGACGATCTCGCAGGTCATGATCGACGCCGCGGCCGCGGACGAGCTGCGCGCCCCGGCCTGGTGGTTCGCCGAGGTGATCTCGCACGATCTTCGAACTCCGGACATCGCCGTCGTCACGGTCCGCCCCGACCAGCCGTACCCCTTCCTCGCCGGGCAGTACACAAGCCTGGAGACCCCCTGGTGGCCGCGGATCTGGCGGCACTACTCGTTCGCCTCGGCGCCCCGCTCCGACGGTCTGCTGTCGTTCCACGTGAAGGCGGTTCCGGCGGGCTGGGTCTCCAACGCGCTGGTGCACCGCGCCCGTCCCGGCGACACCATCCGTCTGGGCCCGCCGGCCGGTTCGATGACCGTCGACCACACCACCGACAGCGGGCTGCTCTGCCTGGGCGGCGGCACCGGCATAGCCCCCATCAAGGCACTCGTCGAGGACGTCGCCGAGCACGGCGAGCGGCGCCCGGTCGAGGTCTTCTACGGAGCCCGCACCGATCACGACCTGTACGACATCGACACGATGCTCCGGCTCCAGCAGAGCCATCCCTGGCTCGCGGTGCGCCCCATCGTCGACCAGCAAGCGCACCTCCAGCTCCCCGACGCCGTACGCGAGTACGGGCCGTGGAACGAGTTCGACGCGTACCTCTCGGGCCCGCCCGGCATGATCCGCAGCGGTGTGCACGCGCTCAGAGACAGCGGGATCCCGTCGGAACGGATTCGGCATGACGCGGTGGAGGAACTTGTCACGACCGCGGAGTGACACAGGGCCACGCGGACCGGGAACGGTCCCGGGGCCACGCCAATACGGCGTCAGCCAAGGTCAGGCGCATGCATCGCCCGTACGCCCTCAATGTTCCCGTCGAGATAGTGCCGCAGCGAAAGCGGCACAAGGTGCACGGAGGCGATTCCCACCCGGGTGAAAGGGATGCGGACGATCTCGTACTCGCCGGTGGGCTCCTCGATCTCGGGACCGTGGCGCTGTGAGGGATCCATGGATTCCAGGCGGCAGACGAAGAAGTGCTGGACCTTCACACCGGTCGCGCCTTCGTCCTCGCCGATGTGCTCGACGGTGTCGACGAAGCAGGGCACCACATCGGTGATCTTGGCGCCGAGTTCCTCGTGCACCTCACGATGGAGCGCGTCGACGACAGTGGAGTCCTCCGGCTCGACCCCGCCACCGGGCGTCAGCCAGTAGGGATCGACGCCGGGCTTGGTCCGCTTGATCAGGATCAGGTCATCGCCGTCCAGCAGGACGGCACGGGCGGTGCGCTTGACCACGGGTCGGACGGTCATGGGAGAAATGTGGCCCGGTTGGTTCCACGTGAAACATCTCTCTCAGGACCAGTCGGTGGCGGCGTGCAACAACCACTCGTGTGCCCGCGCGATATGCGGCATGGCCAAGGTTCCGGTGCGCACTACCAGGAAGTACGTGCGTAATGGAGGCACCGCCGGTTCGATCAGTGCCACGACTTCCCCGCGCTCCAGGGCCGGTGTGCACAGATAACGAGGCAGCACGGCGAGCCCCGCTCCTGTGGTGGCGCAGGCGAGCACCGCACGCAGGTCCGGGACGATGACAGTGCCCGAGGCAGCCGGTCGGCAGTCAAAGACGGAGGCCCAGTAGCGGGCGACGAGCGGCAGCGACTCGTGCACCTCCACCACGGGGAGGTTCTCCAGCATGGGCGCACCCTTGCGGCGCAGCTTGCCGGAGCCGATCCGGGCGGCCCAGCGGGGGGCGGCGACCAGGACGTGCTCCTCGTCGCAGAGCGGAGTCGCCGTGAGCAGGGCGCCACGCGGACGGGCCGTACTGATGGCCAGATCGTGATGCCCGGCGGCGAGCCCTTCGAGCGTCTCCTCGGCGTTGCCGAAGGAGGCACGCAGCGCGAAGCCCTGGCCGTCGTCTCCGGTCAGCTCGGTGAGCGCGGGCAGAGCGCGTTCGGCGGTGAACTCCGGGGGCCCGGCGAGATGGAGGGTACGTAGGGAGGAGGCCTCGTCGAGCCCGGTTTCGGCGATCTCCACGAGCGCGTCGAGATGCGGAGCGGCCTTGTGGGCAAGCTCGTCGCCGATGGTCGTGGGGGTCACTCCGCGGGCCTGACGCAGGAAGAGGGGGCGCCCCAGCTGCCGTTCCAGGGTGCGGATCTGGGAGGTGACGGCCGGCTGCGAGAGGCCCAGGAGCGCGGCGGCGCGGGTGAAGGAGCCGGCCCGGTGCACGGTCACGAAAGTGCGCAGCAACGCCAGATCCACGGTGCCCCTCCCCTCGCCAGCTCCTCAGAAGCCCCCAACTATAAATAAGTCGATAGGTCTCTGTCGCTACTGTGATTGGACACTGACACAGAGTCAACTAGCCTTGGTCGCGCGGTTCTTCGCGCGCAGAACCGGGACGGTCCGAGCCACGAGGGGGGAGGCTCGGACCGTCCGTCGTACGTAGCGGCGCCACGGATCTGTCGCTTGATCGGCCGCTCGGCGAGCGCTGATCAACTGCTCGGAAAGCGTTTACTCCGCCGACTCGTCGAGAGCGCGCAGCACATCCGCCACCAGGTCCTCCGGATCCTCGGCACCGGCCGAGAAGCGGATGAAGCCCTCCGGGACCGCGTCGCCGCCCCAGCGGCCACGCCGTTCCGCCGTGGACCGCACCCCGCCGAAGCTCGTCGCCTCGTCCACAAGGCGCAGCGCGTGGAGAAAACGGTCGGCACGCGCGCGCGTGGGCAACGAAAACGAAACCACACACCCGTAGCGCCTCATCTGCTGCGCGGCGATCTTGTACGAGGGGTCTCCGGGAAGCCCCGGATAGCGGACCTCGATCTCCTCGGGCCTGTCCCTCAGAGCCTCGGCCAGCGCCAGCGCGTTGGCGTTCTGTCGGTCGACACGCAGTTGGAGCGTGGCGAGGGAGCGATGTGCGAGCCATGCCTCCATGGGGCCCGGAATCGCCCCGGCAATCTTGCGCCAACGTCGTACGGAGGCCATCGAGGAGGCGTCGCCGCCCGCAACGTACCCCAGGAGGATGTCCCCGTGCCCGGTGAGCTGCTTGGTGCCGCTGGCCACGGAGAAGTCGGCGCCCAGGTCCAGTGGGCGCTGCCCGAGCGGCGTCGCCAGGGTGTTGTCGACGGCCACCACACAGCCACGTGCGTGTGCCGTCTCGACGAGCCGCCGCACGTCGCACACGTCGAGCCCCGGGTTCGACGGGGTCTCGAGCCACAGCAGCTTCGCGCCGTCGAGAACCTTGAGCTGGGCGTCGCCGCCGGTCGGCGCGGTGCGCACCTCGATGCCGTACGTCTCGAGTTGCGCGCGGACGAGCGGCAGTGCCTGATAGCCGTCGCTGGGCAGCACGACTGTGTCGCCGGCGCGCAGCTGCGAGAAGAGGACCGCCGAGACGGCTGCCATGCCGGAGGCGAAGACGAGCGTCTCGACGCCGTCCCGACCCGGCGCCTCCAGGTCGCCGATGGCGCGCTCCAGGTGGGTCCAGGTCGGGTTCTCGTCGCGGCCGTAGGTGTAGGGGCCCGTGGGCTCGCCCGGCAGATGGAAGTGGGCGGCGAAGACGGGGCCGGGGAGGGTCGGCTCGTACTTGACGGGCTCGGGCAGCCCCGCTCGTACCGCGCGTGTGCCGTCACCTGCCCCTTCAAGGGAATCGGTCATGCTGCCTGTCCGCCCATTCGTTCCTGAACCGCGGCGAGCAGGCCGGGGCTCGCCGCCTCCACCATCTCAAGGCACTCCTCGAAGCGGTCCGAGCCGCCGTAGTAGGGATCGGGGACGTCGAGGTCGTGGCCTGCGGAAGGGTCGTACGAGCGCAGGAGCCGGACCTTCTCCGCGTCCGCCGGTGTGGGGGCCAGGCGGCGCAGGGCCTGCAGGTGGCCGGCGTCGAGTGCTATGACGAGGTCGAGCCGGGAGAACCAGTCGGCCCGGAACTGACGGGCCGCATGGCCGCTTTCGTAGCCGTTCGTCTCGAGGACGGAGACGGTGCGCGGGTCGGCGCCGTCCCCCTCGTGCCAGCCGCCGGTACCGGCGCTGTCCACCTCGACAAGGCCGTCGAGCCCGGCCTCCGCCACACGCGCGCGGAAGACGGCCTCGGCCATCGGGGAGCGACAGATGTTGCCGGTGCAGACGAAGCAAACGCGATAGGACATCAGGGTCGCTCAGTCCTTGTCGGGGAGGACGACGTTCAGCGCCCAGGAGACGATCGAGATGATCAGGCCGCCCAGGACGGCGGTCCAGAAGCCTTCGACGTGGAAGCTCAGGTCGAGCTTGTCCGCCAGCCACGAGGTGAGCAGCAGCATCAGGGCGTTGACCACCAGGGTGATCAGGCCGAGCGTGAGGATGAACAGGGGGAAGGTGAGTACCTTCACAATCGGCTTGACCAGGAAGTTCACCAGGCCGAAGACCAGCGCCACGAGCAGCAGGGTGCCTATCTCCTTGCCCGTGCTGTCGCCGGTCAGGGTGATCTTGTCGAGCAGCCATACAGCGACTGCCAGGGCGCCGGCGTTGGCGATCGTCTTGACTACGAAATTCTTCATGTGTCTGATCGTGACAGAAGAGATCGCAGACGAGCACTGGCAGAGGCGGACAAGGTCGATGAAGGCATTCCGGCTGGACGAACTGGAGGCGGAGCGCGCCGCCAACGACGGCGCGTATCTCCAGTTCCTGCGTGAGAAGAACATGTCGGTCGGCCTGTACGCGCTGGACGCGGGCGAGCAGGACCCGCAGCAGCCCCACCGCCAGGACGAGGTGTACTTCGTCGTGAGCGGCCGCGCCGCGATCACGGTCGGCATGGAGACGACCCAGGTGGCGCGCGGCAGCGTCGTGTACGTGCCCGCGGGAGTGGCCCACAAGTTCCACCACATCAGCGAGGATCTGCGGGTTCTCGTGGTCTTCTCTCCGCCGGAGAGCTGACGTCCGTCTCAGGGTTCCCTAAGGGAACGGTCAGGGGAGGACAAGGGGTGCGAGGCCCCCGCGGACACCCCTGTCGCCCATAACATCGGAGGCAGGACATTCAAGACCCGTCAGCATTCACAGCGGGCGGACACAGCACTCGGAAACGGGCAGAGAGACAAGGAACTAGGGCGATGCGAGACATCTTCGCGGGGATGCCGTGGTGGGTTAAGTGGGTCGCGGTGCCGGTCATCGCCCTGGTCGTGTTCGGCGGCCTGATAGCGAGCGTCGTCGGCTTCGTGATCGGACTGCTCTTCAAGCTGCTGGTCTTCGTGGCGCTGGTCGGAGGGTTGATCTACGTCGTGCGGAAGTTCATGTCGAGCTCGTCGTCCAGGGGCGACTGGTAGCGGCGTCGCGAGAGGGGACACGGGCCAGTTTGCGCCGGCAACCGGCCGCCGGTAACAGGAATCGATGGTTCCCTCGGCCGAGGGAAGTTTTCCGGACTGGCCGTCTGTGAGCGGTGACGGGCGGTTAAAGTCCGGAATTCGACGCGGGGTTGATCCCCGCGAGCGGCGCACAGACCCCTCCCGTGTTACCCCCGCACGGGCGGCCCCCCTCGCGCTCCGGGAGTGACCCTTGGCCACGGTTGACACCGCACCCGCAGGACCGCACACCCCGTCCGTCGATCCGCACCCCACGACGCTCATCGGATCCGTGCAACGCGCGATGCGCCTCCTGGAGTGCGTCGCCCACCATGAGCACGGTGCGCCCGCCAAGCAACTGGCCAGGGAGGCCGGGCTCGCCCTCCCCACGGCGTACCACCTACTGCGCACCCTCGCCCACGAGGGCTATCTGCGCCGCGAGAAGGGGCTGTTCTTCCTGGGCGAGGCGGCCGAGCTGCTGAGCAGCAGTGGCGCCCAGCAGAAACGTCGCAGCACCGTCTCCGAAGCACTTGCGCAATGGCGCGATTCGATCGGTGTGCCCGTGTACTACGCGGTCTACCGAGCCGGCGAGATCGAGCTCCAGTGCGTCGCCGACACCCCGGGCAATCCGGCTGTCGAAGAGTGGGCCGACTTCCGCGAGACGGGTCACGCCCACGCGATCGGCCAATGCCTGCTGTCCCAGCTCGACGAGGAGGACCGCCGTGACCACCTCGACCGCCATCCCGTGCAGTCCATCACTCCATACACGGTGCGTGACGGCCACGCCCTGCTGCAGCGCCTGCAATCGACGGGACGAATGCAGCCCGTGATCGAGCGTCAGGAGTACGCGCTGGGCACGGTCTGCGCCGCGATTCCGATCACCGCGGGTACTACGGCCGCCACGATGGCCATCTCCCTGCCTTTGCGTCAGGCAGACCGGCTGCTGCCCGCGGCACGGCGGTTGCAGAGCGAGATCGGAAGGCTGCTGGGGACACTCGCCATCTCTATCACCATCTGAAAACTCACTCCTTGTGATCTGGTGTGTACGTTCAGCAAGATGCCAGCAGTCAAGTGGATGATTCCCGGCCAGTCGACGGCAAACGACGGGGTAGGCGATGCGCGAGTCGGTAGTACAGGCAGAGGTCATGATGAGCTTCCTCGTCTCGGAGGAGCTCTCCTTCCGCATCCCGGTGGAGCTGCGCTACGAGACCTGTGATCCCTATGCCGTGCGTCTGACCTTCCACCTGCCCGGTGACGCCCCGGTGACCTGGGCTTTCGGGCGGGAACTGCTGATCGACGGAGTGGGCCGGCCGTGCGGGGACGGCGATGTGCACATTGCCCCCGCCGACACCGAGGGGTTCGGCGACGTACTGATCCGGCTTCAGGTGAGTGGCGATCAGGCGCTGTTCCGCTGCGGTACGGCGCCACTGGTGGCCTTCCTCGACCGCACGGACAGGCTGGTGCCGCTGGGGCAGGAGCGTTCCCTCGCTGACTTCGACACGCACCTCGACGAGGCGTTGGACCGCATCCTGGCGGAGGAGCAGAGCGCGGGATGAGGCGGTACGAAACTCGATGCGGCGCAACGCTTCCACGCCGTACGTCGACCTGCGCGAGCCCCATGCTTCGTGCCTCTGCATCGGCGTGCGGGAGCCCAACGCTTCCTCCACGACACCGTGGATTGCCGTAACGCATCTCCTCGGCCGGCCCCCGAGGCGGGGCGGCTTCAGTGCTTGCGGCGGCGGCCGCTCCCACCGCGCAGCGGTGCCTTGGTGCCTGGCTGAGGCTGCGGCAGGGGCTGTGCCGGGGCCGCGGAACCCGGGCGGTCCGCCGAGACGACCAGAGCCGCGAGAGCCGTGGTGACCGGCACCGAGGCGACCAGTCCGATCGAGCCTACGAGCGTGCGCACGATCTCCTCGGCGACCAACTCACTGTTGGCCACCGTCCCCACGCTGCTCTGCGCGATCGAGAAGAGCAGCAGCAGTGGCAGCGCGGCGCCCGCGTAGGCGAGGACGAGTGTGTTGACGACGGACGCGATGTGGTCGCGGCCGATACGTATACCCGCGCGGTACAGCCCGCGCCAGCCCATCGTTGGGTTTGCCTCGTGCAGTTCCCAGACCGCCGACGTCTGCGTCACCGTCACGTCGTCGAGCACACCGAGCGAACCGATGATGACGCCCGCGAGCAGCAGACCGCTCATGTCGATGGACGGATACAGACCGTGGATCAGACCGGTGTTGTCGTCCGTGTTGCCGGTCAGCGCGGCCCAGCCGATGAACAGCGAGCCGAGCAGCCCGATCAGCAGTAGCGACAGCAGCGTGCCGAGTACCGCCACCGACGTACGGGCCGAGAGCCCATGGCACATGTACAGGGCGATCAGCATGATGGCGCTCGCCCCGACCACCGCTACGACCAGCGGATTCGAGCCCTGGAGGATCGCGGGCAGGATGAAGAACGTCAGGATGAGGAAGCTGACGGCCAGTGCGATCAGCGCCATGACGCCACGCAGGCGGCCCACCACGACCACGGCGAGGGCGAAGATGCCGGCGAGGAGCGCCATGGGGAGCCTGCGGTTCACATCGGTGACCGAGTACTGGAGCTCCTTGGGGGCGTCGGGCGCGTACGCCACGATCACCTCCTGGCCCTGCTTCAGCTGCCGCGAGGAGTCCGGCTGGATGATCTCTGTGAAAGTACGGCCCTTGTCCTTGCCGGTGTCGACGCGGACCGTCGCTTTCTTGCAGGTGCCGGACGCCTGTTGCTGCGCGGATGAGCCCTCGGCGGTCGACGTGTCGCCGGTCGGGGGCACTCCCGATGCGTTCACGGACTTGCAGTCGACCTCGTCGACCTTGGTCACCGTGGCCTGCTGGGTCTGGCGGTCGAAGCCGACACCGGTGCGTTCGTGCCCGGGGGCGCCGCCCGGCCAGAGCACCGCGAGGCCGACGACGACCGCCGCCGCGAAGGGGATCAGCACCGCCGCGATGACCTTGCGCAGGTGCATCGAGACAGGCGTGGCGGGCCCGTGACTGTGCGAGTGGCCGTGACTGCCACCGCCGGGTCCCTCACCGCCGCCGGGTCCGTCGCCTCCGCCACCCGGTCCGGGCCCGTCGCTTCCGTGTCCATGTCCGCCCCCGTGCCCATGGCCGTCGTGGCCGTGTCCGTGTGGGGGTTCGGACGGCGGGCGTGGGGGCTGTTGCATCGTGGTCACCGACCGATCATCGCAAGAACAGCGGAGGCCCACTGTTCACCGCGCCACATCTGACGCTAGCGTGGAGGCACCTTTGCACACGCGGGAGCTCGGAGCACCGGGCTGAGAGGGCGCTGACCTCCGCATCCGCGATGTTTCACGTGGAACATCGCCGGGCGGAAAAATGCTGCGTCGACCGCCGAACCTGTTACCGGGTAATGCCGGCGTAGGGAGTAGGTCTCATGACCAACAAGGACGTACGCACGCCTGCCTCCAGCCAGACGAACGGGGCGGTCGCCCCGGACGACAGCGGTGAGGCGTCTGCCTCACCCGAGAACGGCGAGAGCGGGAAGTCCATCGGCTGGCACAAGGCGTATGTCGAGGGCTCGCGCCCCGACCTGCGGGTGCCGGTCCGTCAGGTGCACCTCACCAACGGCCAGTCGGTCACTCTGTACGACACCTCCGGCCCATACACAGATCCGACCGTCGACACCGACGTACGCAGGGGTCTCGCACCCCTCCGTGAGAACTGGATCATCGCGCGCGGCGACACCGAGGAGTACGCGGGCCGTCCCGTCCGCCCCGAGGACGACGGGATCAAGCACACCTCGCCGCGCGGCGGACTGCGCAACCTCGACGCGGTCTTCCCGGGGCGTCCGCGCCAGCCTCGGCGGAGTCGCGACGGGCAGGCTGTGACGCAACTCGCATACGCCAGGCAGGGCGAGATCACGCCCGAGATGGAGTATGTGGCCGTCCGGGAGAACATTTCGTCCGAAGTCGTACGCGAGGAGATCGCGGCGGGCCGGGCCGTTCTGCCGGCCAACGTCAACCACCCGGAGATCGAGCCGATGATCATCGGCAAGCGGTTCCTGGTGAAGGTCAACGCCAACATCGGGAACTCGGCGGTCACCTCCTCCATCGAGGAGGAGGTCGAGAAGATGACCTGGGCGACCCGCTGGGGGGCCGACACGGTCATGGACCTGTCAACCGGCCGTAACATCCACACGACGCGTGAGTGGGTGCTGCGCAACTCCCCTGTCCCCATCGGTACGGTCCCCCTCTACCAGGCGCTGGAGAAAGTCGACGGCCGCGCCGAGGAGCTGACCTGGGAGATCTACAAGGACACGGTCATCGAGCAGGCTGAGCAGGGCGTGGACTACATGACCGTCCATGCGGGCGTGCGCCTGCCGTACGTGCCGCTCACCGCGAACCGCAAGACCGGCATCGTCTCGCGAGGGGGCTCGATCATGGCCGCCTGGTGCCTGGCGCACCACAAGGAGTCGTTCCTGTACGAGAACTTCGAGGAGCTCTGCGAGGTCCTCGCCGCGTACGACGTCACGTACTCGCTCGGCGACGGTCTGCGGCCCGGGTCGATCGCGGACGCCAACGACCGTGCGCAGTTCGCCGAGTTGGAGACGCTCGGGGAACTCAACAGGATCGCGAAGCGTTTCAACGTACAGACCATGATCGAGGGCCCGGGGCATGTCCCGATGCACAAGATCAAGGAGAACATCGACCTTCAGCAGGAGATCTGTGATGAAGCTCCGTTCTATACGCTCGGCCCGCTGACGACGGACATCGCGCCGGCGTACGACCACATCACCTCCGGCATCGGTGCCGCGATGATCGCCTGGTGGGGCACGGCCATGCTCTGCTACGTCACGCCCAAGGAACACTTGGGCCTGCCCAACCGTGACGACGTCAAGACGGGCGTCATCACCTACAAGATCGCGGCCCATGCAGCGGACCTCGCCAAGGGACACCCGGGCGCACAGGAGTGGGACGACGCGCTGTCGGACGCCCGCTTCGAGTTCCGTTGGGAGGACCAGTTCAACCTGGCCCTGGACCCGGACACCGCCCGTGAGTTCCACGACGAGACGCTCCCGGCCGAACCGGCCAAGACGGCGCACTTCTGCTCCATGTGCGGGCCGAAGTTCTGCTCGATGAAGATCAGTAAAAGCATCACAGAGCAGTTCGGTGGTACGGCGGCTGCGGGTGCGTCGGCTGAGGAGGTCGCTGAGGGGATGCTGCAGAAATCGAAGGAGTTCGCGGCGAGCGGGAACCGGGTCTATCTGCCGCTGGCCGACTGAGAGCAGGAGGTGATGCCCCGAGGGCTGGGGCATCACCTCGCCTGCGACTCGGAAAGGCAGTCCTTCGGCTCTCCGAGCTGGGCAGACTGACCGCATGACAGCCAGATCAATGAGCAAGGGCGCCAACTTCCCCGTCAGTTCTTCCGCGGTGCGTGCCGAGCTCGCTTGGCACAAAGGGCCTGGCGTGCCTGACGCCGATGCCTCGGCACTGCTGCTCACCGCGGAAGGACGCGTTCGTGACGACGGTGACTTCGTCTTCTACAACCAGCCGCAGCATGCGTCCAACGCAGTACGGCACATCGGAAAAAAGACGGTCGCCGGTGTTACGACAGACACCGTTGAAGTGGATCTGCGTTCGTTGGAACCGGCCGTCGAGCGGATCGTGCTGTGTGCGTCGGCTGACGGCGGGACGTTCGGCCAGATGTCCGGACTGATGCTGAGGCTGCTCGACGCCGGGTCGCAGATCGAGCTTGCGCGATTCGGCATGGAGGCCACGACAGAGACGGCGTTCATCGGCGGCGAGCTATATCTGCGGGACGGCCGGTGGAAGTTCCGTGCCGTCGGGCAGGGATACGCTTCCGGGCTCGCCGGGCTGGCCACTGACTTCGGTATCACCGTCGACGATGATTCCTCGGCCACAGCCGCGTCCACTCGGCCGACCGCACCCGTGCCGGAACCGCCCGCCCCGTCGTCCGTGGCACCTACCGGTCCGCGACTGGGCAAGGGCGAGGAACAGCTGCCTGTGGATATGCGCAAGCGCCTGTCTCTGCGCAAGGAGCAGGTGGCGGTCAGTCTGCGAAAGCACGGAGCAGCTGGTGTCACAGCTCGGGTCATCCTGGTCCTCGATGCTTCCGGCTCCATGTCATTCCTGTACTCCAGGGGCGTCGTGGTCGACGTGGTAGAGCGCATGGCCGCCGTTGCCGCGCAGTTGGACGACGACGGTGAGATGCAGGCCTGGACGTTCGCCTCGCAGGCAGCCCGACTGCCTGATCTGCGTTTGGGGGAGCTGCCCGACTGGCTGCGGCTCCACGTCAGAGTCGGCGAACTGAGTCTCTTCCGCCGAAGCAAGAAACCGCGGAGGGGGCTGGAAGCCGGTCAGGTGGACATGCGGGCGGTCGGTATCCAGAACGAGGAACAGAAGGCGCTCGCCCAAGTCCGTGCGTACGTCCGTGAGAACCCGACCGCTGCCCCCACTCTGGTGCTGTTCTTCTCCGATGGAGGCGTCTACCGGAATGCAGCGATCGAGCGGGAGCTTCGGGAAGCGGTAGAGGAACCGATCTTCTGGCAGTTTGTGGGTCTCGGGCGGTCCAACTATGGCGTGCTGGAGCGATTCGACACCCTGCCGGGCCGTCGGGTCGACAACGTCGGATTCTTTGCTGTGGACGACATCACCACAGTCCCCGACCCGGAGCTGTACGACCGGCTTCTGTCCGAGTTCCCGGCCTGGATCGCTGCCGCCGGCCAGGCAGGCATCCTCTGATCCGGCCCTGTTGGGCAGTCGCTGGGGTGCAGTTTTCCTCGGGTTCGCGGCCGCGGGGAATTGGACGCACCTGCCATTGGCGGACTGAGACCGGAGGGCTGCCTGCCGCCTTCTCCGAGGCCTCGATCACGACGGCCGGGGCCTCGCCGGGGACCGCAATGCCCTGCCGCAGGCCATAACGGTAGAGCCAAGATCGCGCTTGGCGTGATCAACATCCCTACTCTGCCTGGCATGGGCGGTCGGCTGGCGAGCCTACGGTCCAGTACGGAGAGCCGCCCGGCCATCCTCGGCGTGAGAACACCAGATGATCATCATCGAACAGAACCACGCGAACCTTGTGACGGACTTCATATTCGCGACGATAGGCCTCTGGAATCGGGCGGAAGACCGATCCGACGACGCTACCTGCTCCGGGCAGGTATGCACGGCTTCTAGCCGGGCCTGGCAGGCGTGCGGCGTGCGGGATCCGGCCGCGGGCTATGGGGCAGGTCTCCAGGCGTGGGCGTGGCCAGGGCGCCGTCGGTACGAGGCCCGCCTTGGTCAGGCCGGCCCCGCATCCGGGCGGGCTAGGAGCAGGGCGCCGTACGCCAGTCGGCGGGATCAGCCGCTTGGGTGCGCCCCGGTCGGTGACACGGTTTCGCCGGGCGCAGTTGCGCGGGATCGACCAGGGCAGCGCTCCGGGCTCCGGTCCGCGGCCTCGTGTCGCGGACCGGGATGCCCGTGCGGCTGTCGTTCCGTCGAGGCGAGGCGTCGGCAGCCCGGGACTTGTCGGCGGCCCTCGCTCCCGCCGGTCTCCCCCTGGGCGGCCTGACCTCGCTCCCCTGCGGAACCCGGCCGGGCTTCGTCGCTGTTCGAAACCGGTCGGTCCTCGCTCCGCAACTGGAAACCGGCCAGGCTTCGCGCCCCTCTGCTCAGCCCCAGCCAGCCCCTGATTCCTGCTCGTACCCGGTCGGTCCTCGTGCCTCCGCTCGGACCCGGCCGCTCTCACCCTGCTGCTCGGACCCGGCGAAGGGCCGGGCCCCGGACCGTCTCAGTCCGGCTGGTGCTCCGGCCCCCCGAAGTCCGGGCTCGAGAAGTCCGGGCTCGAGAAGCTGGGGCGGGAGCCCTCTTCCGGGCCGCCGTCGGGGCTGCTGAAGCCCGGCCGGTTGTAGCCGAGTTGGGGCATTCGGCTGGTCGGCGCCGACGGCTTCCTACGGCTGAGGGCGGCTGTGCCGGGGTCGGCGAGTGCCTCCCTGAGGAACGGCAGGATGCCGCGCTCCAGGAGGGCTTCCCGCCAGGCGTCCCTGGCCCGGGACACTTCCTCGCTGCGTTCGCCGTGCGCGTCTGCGTGGAGTGAGCTCGAACCGTTGCGCAGGGCGGTGAGCAGAAGGCCGACCGCGGCCACCAGGATCGTGGCCGCGGTGATCGCGCCGAAGACCCACCCGGTGGTGAGGAGGGTCTGGGCGATCGCCGGCTCGGGGTCGAGCATTTTCAGGATGTAGCCGACGAGCAGGAAGATCGCCGCAGCCGTGCCGGCCAGGACGGGGGCGAGCACCGCGACGACGGCGGCGGCGCCCGCCCCGGCCGTCTCGGCGACCTCCCCCAGGGTGGTGGCGACCCCCACCGCGCCCGTGGCCGGATCCGTGGAACCGGTAGACCCTTCGCGGACGGGAGGGGTGGACGGCGCCGGCTGGCGCATTTCCTCGCGGACCTTCACATAGTGCTGGTACTCGGTCGCCGCGGCCGCCGAGATGAGAGCGGTGGCGTTGAGCGCCATCGTGCGCAGCTGTTCGGGGTTGAGTCGCTGGCCGACAGCGGCGAGTTCCGGACGGTGTGCTGCGGAGCGCAGCGCCTCATCGAGGATCCGCTCGTACTCTTGGCGGTCCTCGCTCAGCAGGTGCTGCGGAACGCTGTTCATGTGCATCCCCCGATGCTCCGTAGGGCTTGGGGCTCGGCATGCTGACGAGCCGTCGGGCAGAAACGGAGGGGAGCCTGCTACGGATAAGCCGATGGTAGAGCGGCGACGGCACGCGGTGACAGGGGGTTTCCAGAAATTGCCCCTACGTCCGCGCTGTCCTCCACGGGAGGACGCCTGCCCGATGAACGCTCAGCTATCCAGCGGGAGTTGCTGGACCAGCAACTTTCCGGCCATGGTCACGCCGCCGTCCATCGCGATGGCGAGCCCGTCGGCGTACACATGCGGTCCTTCGACCACGGGCCCCGCGGAATCCTCGCCGTCCTCCGACCCGACGTCGCCCAGTAGGTACGGAATGGGGCTGTGACCATGCACGATGCGGGATCCGCCGTACACGTCGAGGAGCTGGTGCACGGCCTGCGCGCCCCCGTCGTCGCGGAACGCGAAGCGCTTGGTGAACTTGCGGAAGAGGTCCCAGCACTCGTCCGCGTCGTTGCGCGTGAGCGTTTCGCGGACGGTGTCGTTGACCGCTTCGGTGGAGTCGCCGTAGTCGAGATAGGCCGTGGTGTCGGAGTGCACCAGGAGGTGCCCGTCCGCCACCTCCATCGCGTCGAGGCGGGACATCCACTGCAGATGATGGTCCTGGAGGCGCTCCATGTCGGTCTTCTGGCCGCCGTTGAGCAGCCAGGCCGCCTGGAAGGTGGCCGTACCCGCCCCGGAGTTGACGGGGGTGTCGCCGAACCGTTTGGCGCCGAGCAGCAGCAGCTCGTGGTTGCCCATCAGCGCCTTGCAGTAGCCGCCGGCCGCCGCGGCCTCCGCGGACAGCCGCATCACGAGATCGATGACGCCGATGCCGTCGGGTCCGCGGTCGGTGAAGTCCCCGAGGAACCACAGCCGCGCGGTCCCTGCCGACCAGCTGCCTTCGATGTCGATGAGCCCTTTTTCGCGCAGCGCGGCGACGAGCTCGTCGAGATAGCCGTGCACGTCGCCGACGACGTACAGCGGCCCCGGCCCTTCGGTGGGCTGGGGGACCGGTCCGGCCTCGGGATCGACCGTCACCTGAAGCGTGTCGCCGCGGTTGATGACGGGCAGATCGCGCTGCGTCGGCGTGTAGCCCTCCGCCTCCTCGGCCGGTCTTGCGACCTCGCCGGGAGGTGTCTGCTGCGCATAGGGATTCTGCCCGCCGTACGGATCGGCGGCCTGGTCGTACACGTCAGCAGATTGCGCGTACGGGCCGGGGGACTGCGCGTACGGACCGGCTTCGTGGACGTACGCCGGTACGCGGAAGTCGCGCACCGTCGGCGTCCGCATCTCGGGTCCCTGACCGGCCCCCTGAGTCATCGACCCCTCCACCACCATCGCGCCGCATCTGCACCGCATCGGACTGCCTGGTCGCAGCGGCCCGCGGTGTCGTCCGCCCATCATAGGAATGCGGATCGCGCCATGTGATGACCCAGGGGTGGTGAATACGAGCGGAACCCCAGTTCATCGTGGTTTTCTCCCGAATTGGGAGGGGCTTTCCCCGCCGGATGTCATCCCTTCTCCGGCGATCGAGGCGGGTTGACGGTCGTGCGCGGCGGCCGCCGCTCGGAAGACGTGCGCACGATCAGCTCCGTCGGTATCACCTGCTGGACCGGTTGGTCTGATTCGACCCCCTCGATCGCGTCGATGAGGAGCTGGACCACGGCCGTGCCGATCCGGCGTGGTTTCAGCGAGAGCGTCGTGATGGGCGGCTCGGTACTGGCGTAGACGGTGGACTCGCTGCAGCACACGAGGAGCAGGTCGTCCGGTACGCGCAGACCGTAACGGCGGGCCGCCGCGAGGAGGTCGGTGCCGTTCGGGTCGAACAGCCCGTACACGGCATCGGGCCGGTCGGGCCGGGCGAGCAGCCGGTCGGCGGCTACCGCTCCCGCACACGGATCGTGCGCGGGATAGGCCTCGTACACCGGATCCTGGCCCACGCGCTCGCACCATCGGAGGTACGCGGTTGTGGACAGGTGCGTGTATGTGTCCGTGGTCGTCCCCGTCAGCAGGCCGATCCTGCGTGCCCCGGCGGCGGCCAGGTGATCGAGGATGCCCAGGACCGCGGCCTCGTGGTCGTTGTCCACCCAGGCGGTCACCGGCAGCGAGCCGGCCGGGCGGCCGTCCGAGACCACCGGTAAGCCCTGGCGGACCAGTTCGCTGACGACCGGGTCGTGGTCGGAGGGGTCGATGACCACCGTCCCGTCCAGGGCCACGTTCGACCACACGTCGTGGCGCGATGTCGCGGGGAGGATGACCAGGGCGTAGCCCCGGGCGAGCGCGGCCGAGGTGGCGGCTCTGGCCATCTCCGCGAAGTACGCGAACTCCGTGAAGGTGAAAGGTTCATCCCCGTACGTCGTCACGGTCAGGCCGATGAGGCCCGACTTGCCGGTACGGAGGGTTCGGGCCGCGGCGGAGGGGCGATAGCCCAGCCGGTCGGCGACCTCGCGGACATGGCGTCGGGTGGCGTCCGGGAGCCGCCCCTTGCCGTTGAGCGCGTCGGACACTGTCGTAATGGAGACTCCCGCGGCCGCGGCCACGTCTCTGATGCCCGCCCGGCCCGGCCTGCCCCCCCGGCGTGAAGTCTCCGACCGGCTCACCTGGTGCTTCCCTGCTGCTGTCATGGCGAGCCGATAGTAGGGCTCATGCGGTGGGGTAGTGCGGACGCATATTCACTCGTTGACAGGCACGTTTCTGCATGGTCATAAACAGTCAATTGCCTTGGAAAACAAGAGAGTTGACCGTTGTGTGGGTGGTACGTCACTTGTCGGCGCGCATGAGCCTGCCAAATCGGCCATGTTTCGAAGAGGTCTCAACTCACCTTCACGAGGGATGCGCGCCACGGCGCGAGCCACCGGCGCGAGCCCCGACAGGGGGCACGCCCCCTCTTTCGTACGCCTTCGTGCGCTGATGCCCGGGAGTGCCTACTCGGTCGGTCCCGAGCCATACGCAGCGGCGCCGAATCCTCTTAAGGTGAGAAGCATTGGAAGCCGGTGATGGTCACGAGGAGGACTGCGGTGAGCGAGACGAGCCCCAAGCTGCGTGCCGAGCTGGAGGGTATCCCCACGTACAAGCCGGGGAAGCCTGCCGCGGTCGCCGGCGGTCCGGTGGCGTACAAGCTGTCCTCCAACGAGAACCCGTATCCGCCGCTGCCGGGCGTGATGGAGACCGTGGCCTCGGCCGTCGGGTCCTTCAACCGCTACCCCGACATGGCGTGTACGGCGCTGATGAGCGAGCTGGCGGACCGGTTCGGGGTGCCGCAGGCCCATCTGGCCACCGGCACGGGTTCGGTGGGCGTCGCCCAGCAGCTGGTGCAGGCGACCTCGGGACCGGGCGACGAGGTGATCTACGCCTGGCGGTCCTTCGAGGCGTACCCGATCATCACCCGGATCAGCGGGGCGACGTCGGTGCCGGTGCCGTTGACGCCGGGGGACGTGCACGATCTCGACGCGATGGCGGACGCGATCACCGACCGGACGCGGCTGATCTTTGTCTGCAACCCCAACAACCCCACGGGTACCGCGGTGCGCCGGGCCGAGCTGGAACGGTTCCTCGACCGGGTGCCGAGCGATGTCCTTGTCGTCCTCGACGAGGCGTACCGGGAGTTCGTCCGGGATCCCGAGGTGCCGGACGGCGTCCACTTCTACCGCGAGCGGCCGAACGTCTGCGTGCTGCGTACGTTTTCCAAGGCGTACGGGCTCGCCGGGCTGCGGGTCGGCTTCGCGATCGCCCATGAGCCGGTGGCGGCGGCGCTGCGCAAGACGGCCGTGCCCTTCGGCGTGAGCCAGCTCGCGCAGGACGCGGCGGTCGCCTCGCTGCAGGCCGAGGACGCACTCCTGGGCCGGGTCGGCTCGCTGGTGTGCGAGCGCACACGCGTGGCCGACGCGCTGCGGGGGCAGGGCTGGACGGTGCCGGACACGCAGGCGAACTTCGTGTGGCTGCGGCTCGGCGAGCGCACGCTCGACTTCGCCGCCGCGTGCGAGCAGGCCGGGGTCGTCGTGCGGCCGTTCGCCGGCGAGGGGGTTCGGGTGACGGTCGGCGAGACCGAGGGGAACGACATCTTCCTGAAGGTGACGGACGGGTTCCGCAAGGAGCTGTAGCCGGCTGATGAGCGGTTCGGGCTCTGGAGCGGTTGGCGGGCGTCCGGGAGGTGGGGGCGGGGTGGGTTAGGTGCGTCGAGGGGAGAGGTCGGGCCCAGGGCGAAGTCTCCTCCGTCACGTTGCCCGCCCCGCCGCATACCCTGGCCAGCCACTTCGCGCCAGAGGTCCAGTCGCGCACTCCTTGGGACCCCCCGCCTGTCAACAGTCGAACGGGTATGCGTCATAATTGCTTGTGAATGTGAACGCGTTCACAAGCGTGTCCCGGTTGATCCCGTGATGTCTGTGACAAGCGGGTCAAACTGCCGCTGTCGCCACGGCGATGTAAGGAGACTGACGACGTGGAATTGGCTCTGGCGCCGGAGACTCTGGCGCGATGGCAATTCGGCATCACCACCGTCTACCACTTCCTCTTCGTCCCCCTCACGATCTCGCTCGCCGCGCTCACCGCGGGCCTGCAGACCGCCTGGGTGCGCACGGAGAAGGAGAAGTACCTCAGAGCGACGAAGTTCTGGGGAAAGCTCTTTCTGATCAACATCGCGATGGGCGTCGTCACTGGCATTGTGCAGGAGTTCCAGTTCGGCATGAACTGGTCCGACTACTCACGCTTCGTCGGTGACGTCTTCGGTGCCCCCCTCGCTTTCGAGGCACTGATCGCCTTCTTCTTCGAGTCCACCTTCATCGGCCTGTGGATCTTCGGCTGGGACAAGCTGCCGAAGAAGATCCACCTGGCCTGCATCTGGATGGTCTCGATCGGCACGATCCTCTCGGCATACTTCATCCTCGCGGCCAACTCCTGGATGCAGCACCCCGTCGGCTACCGGATCAACGAGAAGAAGGGCCGGGCCGAACTCACCGACTTCTGGCTGGTTCTGACCCAGAACACCGCGCTCACCCAGGTCTTCCACACCCTCTCCGCGGCCTTTCTCACGGGTGGCGCCTTCATGGTCGGCATCGCCGCCTTCCACCTGGTCCGCAAGAAGCACATCCCCGTGATGAAGACCTCGCTGCGGCTCGGCCTGGTCACCGTGGTCGTCGGTGGCATGCTCACCGCGATCAGTGGTGACCTCCTCGGCAAGGTCATGTACGAGCAGCAGCCCATGAAGATGGCCGCTGCCGAGGCGCTGTGGGACGGTGAGGCGCCGGCGCCCTTCTCCGTCTTCGCCTACGGCGACGTCGACGCAGGCCACAACAAGGTCGCCATTGAGATCCCGGGACTGCTGTCCTTCCTCGCCAAGGACGACTTCAGCTCGTACGTCCCCGGTATCAACGACGTCAACAAGGCCGAGCAGGAAAAGTACGGGCCCGGCGACTACCGGCCCAACATCGCCGTTGCCTACTGGGGCTTCCGCTGGATGATCGGCTTCGGCATGACGTCCTTCGCCATCGGTCTGGCAGGACTCTGGCTGACCAGGAAGAAGTTCATGCTGCCGCAGCACCTGCGGGTGGGCGACGACGAGGTGCCGCATGTGGTGCTCCTCAAGAACAAGGCGCTCGGTCCGACGCTCACCAAGTGGTACTGGCGCATCGCGATCCTGACCCTGGGTTTCCCGCTGATCGCGAGCTCCTGGGGCTGGATCTTCACCGAGATGGGCCGCCAGCCGTGGGTCGTCTACGGCGTCTTCCAGACCCGCGACGCGGTCTCCCCCGGTGTCTCGCAGGGCGAGATCCTCACCTCGATGATCGTCTTCACGACGCTCTATGCGATCCTCGCCGTCATCGAGGTCAAGCTGCTCGCGAAGTACGTCAAGGCCGGTCCGCCCGAGCTCACCGAGGCCGACCTCAACCCGCCCACGAAGATCGGCGGCGACTCCCGAGACGCCGACAAGCCGATGGCCTTCTCCTACTAGGCCCAGGGAGCTGCTGAGTCATGGAACTTCACGACGTCTGGTTCGTCCTCATCGCCGTCCTGTGGATCGGCTACTTCTTCCTGGAGGGCTTCGACTTCGGGATCGGTGTCCTCACCAAACTGCTCGCCCGGAACCGGGCCGAGAAGCGGGTGTTGATCAACACCATCGGGCCGGTCTGGGACGGCAACGAGGTGTGGCTGCTGTCGGCGGGCGGAGCGACCTTCGCCGCCTTCCCCGAGTGGTACGCCACGCTCTTCTCCGGCTTCTACCTGCCGCTGTTGCTCATCCTGGTCTGCCTGATCGTGCGCGGAGTCGCCTTCGAGTACCGGGCGAAGCGGCCCGAGGAGCAGTGGCAGCGCAACTGGGAGAACGCGATCTTCTGGACCTCGCTCCTCCCGGCGTTCCTGTGGGGGGTGGCCTTCGGCAACATCGTGCGTGGCGTGAAGATCGACCAGGACATGGAGTACGTGGGCAACCTCTGGGACCTGCTCAACCCGTACGCGATCCTGGGCGGCCTGGTGACACTGACGCTGTTCACCTTTCACGGGGCGGTGTTCGCGGCGCTCAAGACCCTCGGTGACATACGGGAGCGGGCGCGGAAGCTGGCTCTCGGACTCGGCCTGGTGACGGCCGCGCTCGCGCTGGTCTTCCTGGGCTGGACCCAGGTCGACAACGGCGACGGCAAGAGCCTGGTCGCGTTGGTCGTGGCGGTGGCAGCGCTGGTCGCGGCGATCGGGGCGAACCAGGTGGGGCGCGAGGGCTGGGCGTTCGCGTTGTCCGGTATCACCATCGTCGCCGCCGTCGCGATGCTCTTCCTGACGCTCTTCCCGAACGTCATGCCGTCCTCGCTCAATGACGAGTGGAACCTGACGGTCACCAACGCCTCGTCGAGCCCGTACACGCTGAAGATCATGACTTGGTGTGCGGGGATCGCGGCGCCGGTCGTCGTGCTCTACCAGGGCTGGACGTACTGGGTGTTCCGCAAGCGGATCGGTACGCAGCACATCGCTGAGGCCGTGCACTGAGATCGCCGCTCACTCGGCCGATGAGTCCGAAGGCATGTTTCACGTGAAACATGCTTGTTGAGAAGATGGTGTGTTTCACGTGAAACGCACCGGCTTGAACCGAGGGTGTGTTTCACGTGAAACCGATCGACCCGCGACTGCTTCGATACGCCCGAGCCACCCGCCTCTTCCTGATGGCGGTCGTCGGCCTGGGGGTTGTCGGGGCAGTGCTGGTCATCGCTCAGGCGATGCTCATCGCCGAAGTGGTGGTCGGAGCCTTCCAGCACGAGTTGACGGTCTCCGAACTCCACGTGCCCCTCTTGCTGTTGGCGGCCGTCGCGGGCGGCCGGGCGCTTGTCTCCTGGCTCACCGAACTCGCCGCACACCGGGCGAGCGCGGCGGTCAAGTCGGAGTTGCGGGGGCGTTTGCTGGAGCGTGCGGGTGCACTGGGGCCGGGGTGGCTGAGCGGGCAGCGGACCGGGTCGCTGGTCGCGCTCGCCACGCGAGGGGTCGACGCCCTGGACGACTACTTCTCGCGCTATCTGCCGCAGTTGGGGCTCGCGGTGGTCGTGCCCGTGGCGGTGCTCGCGCGGATCGTCACCAAGGACTGGGTATCGGCGGCGATCATCGTCGGTACGCTGCCGCTCATCCCGATCTTCATGATGCTCATCGGCTGGGTCACCCAGTCCCAGATGGACCGTCAGTGGCGGCTGCTGTCGCGGCTGTCGGGGCACTTCCTGGACGTGGTCGCCGGACTGCCCACGCTCAAGGTGTTCGGGCGGGCCAAGGCGCAGGCCGAGTCGATCCGGCGGATCACCGGGGAGTACCGGCAGGCGACCATGCGCACCCTCCGCGTCGCCTTCATCTCGTCCTTCGCGCTTGAACTGCTCGCCACGATCTCGGTCGCCCTGGTCGCGGTGACCATCGGAATGCGGCTCGTCCACGGCGAGATGGCTCTGTACGACGGTCTGGTGGTCCTCATCCTCGCGCCCGAGGCGTATCTGCCGCTGCGGCAGGTGGGGGCGCAGTACCACGCGGCGGCCGAAGGGCTGTCCGCCGCCGAGGAAATCTTCGCGGTACTGGAGACACCGGTGCCGGCGTCCGGGAACGAGATCGTGCCGGCCTCCGGCGGGATGCGCTTCGAGGGCGTGACGGTCCGGTATCCCGGGCGGTCCTCGGATGCGGTGTCGGACGTGTCCTTCGCGGTCGAGCCCGGAGAGACCGTGGCGCTCGTCGGACCCAGTGGAGTGGGCAAGTCGACGCTCCTGAACGTGCTGTTGGGCTTCGTGGAGCCCGCGTCGGGGCGGGTGCGCATCGGGGGAGTCGATCTCGCCGACGCCGACCTGGAGCAGTGGCGCTCGCAAGTCGCGTGGGTGCCGCAGCGGCCTCATCTGTACGCCGGGTCCATCGCGGAGAACGTACGGCTGGCGCGGCCGGACGCGGACGACTCCGCGGTGCGGAGGGCCCTGGCCGATGCCGGGGCCCTCGAGTTCGTGGACGCGCTGCCCGACGGGGTGCGGACGGTACTGGGCGAGGATGGTGCCGGGCTGTCCGCCGGGCAGCGCCAAAGACTCGCTCTGGCACGGGCGTTCCTCGCGGACCGGCCGGTGCTGCTGCTCGACGAGCCGACGGCTTCCCTGGACGGGGCGACCGAGGGCGAGGTCGTGAAGGCGGTCCGGCGTCTGGCCGTGGGGCGGACGGTGCTGCTCGTCGTGCATCGGCCGGCGTTGCTGGGCGTGGCGGACCGGGTGGTGCGGCTGGAGCCGGGGGCGCCCGTCGAGGTGTCGGGCTCTGGGCGCTCCGGCGGTGCGGAGGTGCGAGGCTCCGACGTGGTGGCGACGCTGCCATCGGCCGGCGAGGAAGAGGCGCCTCTGCCTCCGGAGAGGCGGGACGGCGTGCTCGCTCGCGTGCGTGCCCTGGCCGGGCCTCGGCGCGGGCGGCTCGTACTGGCACTCCTGCTCGGCAGTCTCGCGCTCGGGAGCGCCGTCGGTCTCATGGCCACGTCCGGGTGGCTGATCTCCAGGGCCTCCCAGCAGCCCCCCGTGCTGTATCTGATGGTCGCCGTGACGGCCACGCGGGCGTTCGGGATCGGGCGGGCCGTCTTCCGGTACGCCGAGCGGCTGGTGTCGCACGACGCCGTGCTGCGGATGCTCGCCGACACCCGGGTCGCCGTGTACCGCCGGCTCGAACGCCTCGCGCCCGCGGGGCTGCGTACCGCCCGGCGCGGTGACCTGCTCTCGCGGCTGGTCGCCGACGTCGACGCGTTGCAGGACTACTGGCTGCGCTGGCTGCTGCCCGCCGGAGCCGGGGTCGTCGTGTGCGCCGGCTCCGTCGGGTTCACCGCCTGGCTGCTGCCCGAGGCCGGGGCCGTCCTCGCCGTCGGCCTGCTGGCGGCCGGGGTGGGCGTCCCGCTGGTGACCGGCGCCGTCGCGCGCCGTGCGGAGCGCCGACTGGCCCCCGCACGCGGTGTTCTGGCGACCCGAGTGGCCGATCTCCTCACCGGGACACCCGAGTTGACGGTCGCGGGTGCCCTGCCCGCACGTACCGCCGAGGCGCGGCGGGCCGACGCCGAACTCACCCGCATCGCCTCGCGCGCCGCCACCGCCACCGCGCTCGGCGACGGACTCACCGCACTCATCTCCGGGCTCACCGTGGCGGCCGCCGCGCTCGTCGGCGCCCAGGCGGTCGCCGACGGACGCCTCAGCGGCGTGACGATGGCCGTCGTCGTCCTCACCCCGCTCGCCGCCTTCGAGGCCGTCCTTGGGCTGCCGCTCGCGGTCCAGTACCGGCAGCGGGTGCGCAAGAGCGCGGAGCGCGTGTACGAGGTACTGGACGCTTCCGAACCGGTGCGCGAACCGGAGCGGCCGCGGGAGGCGTCCGAGTCGCCGTTCCCGCTCGTCGTGAAGGACCTGGCCGCCCGCCACGCCGGGCAGGACCGGGACGCGCTCGCCGGGGTCGACCTGACGCTCGAACGCGGGCGCAGGATTGCCGTCGTCGGGCCGTCCGGGTCCGGAAAGACGACCCTCGCGCAGGTGTTGCTGCGGTTCCTGGACGCGGATGCGGGGGCGTACACGCTGGGTGGCGTGGACGCGTGGGGCATGGACGGTGACGACGTACGGCGGCTGGTCGGACTGTGTGCCCAGGACGCGCACCTCTTCGACAGTTCGGTGCGTGAGAATCTGCTGCTCGCTCGGAAGGGTGCGACCGACGAGGAACTGCGGGATGCACTCGGGCGGGTGCGGCTGCGCGAGTGGGTCGACGGGTTGCCCGACGGGCTCGACACGCTGATCGGGGAGCATGGGGCGCGGCTGTCGGGCGGGCAGCGGCAGCGGCTCGCGTTGGCCCGTGCGCTGCTCGCCGACTTTCCTGTGCTCGTTCTCGACGAGCCCGCGGAACATCTTGATCTGCCGACGGCTGATGCCCTCACCGCTGATCTGCTGGCCGCGACCGAGGGCCGTACGACGCTGTTGATCACGCATCGGCTGGCGGGGCTGGAGGCCGTGGACGAGGTGATCGTGCTCGGGGAGGGCCGTGTCGTGCAGCGGGGGGCGTATGCGGAGCTGGTCGGGGTGGCTGGGCCCGTGCGGGAGATGTCGGAACGGGAGAGCGAGTCGGAGTCGTTGGCCGTCGCGAGGTAGGGCTTCGCGAAGGATGCTGTGCGCTTTCTGTGGGTCGGGTCGTGATGAGGCCGCGGGTTGTGGTGGTCCTACAGGGTGGTCGCGGAACAGGCCCGCCGGCTCTCGGAATCGGCGGCCGGGCTCATGCTTACGCGGCAGGCACGCAGCGCGACCCGCGGAAGTACCCCGGGCCAGGCCCCTGTCCGGCCCAGCGCGGTGCGCCATCCGTGACAACTGGTCCCTCAGGTGGACGACTTGAACAGGACCGGGGCGCCCCCGCGCGACACGATCCGTGTCATGCGCTCACTTCGCCGCCATCCTCTGTTCGTCCCGGCGCTGCTGTGCGCGCTGGCCGTCCTGGCGGCCCGGCCCCCGGCGGCCACAGGAGACGCCAACGGGTCGGGCGGCGTCAGCGCCGAGGTCGTGCGGCTGTACGAGGAGGCGTCCCTGGCGACGCAGCAGTACGAGGCGGGGCGCCGGGAAGCGGAGGTGCAGCGGGGCCGGGCGCAGCGGCTGGAACGGCTCCTCGCCCGCGAACGGCAGGCCATCGCCACGCTGCACGGGGACCTCGGCCGGATCGCGCGGGCCCAGTACCGCAACGGCGGCGGGCTTCCACACACCGCGCAGTTGCTGCTGGCGGACAGTCCGGAGGAGCTGATGCGCGGTCAGCGTGCCGTCTGGCAGGCCGATCTGGCGGTCAACAACGCCGTCACCAAGAGCCGCCGGGCCGAGGCACGGCTCGCCGCCGATGAGGAGAAGGCCGCGTCGGCCTGGCAGTCGCTGGAGCGGCGCACCGGCGAACTCGCCGAGATCAAGAGGGGGATCGAGCAGAAGCTCGAAGAGGCCCAGTGGACGCTCCAGAATCAGGCGGACACCTCGGTCGCGGCGGGCGCGTGCCGGGGCGCCGTCCGGCTCGACCAGCCGCGAACGGGCTTCACACAGCCGTGGGTCGCGCCGGTGGAGACGTACGGACTCTCCGCGGGATTCGGCAGCGGCGGTGAGCGCTGGGCGAGCCGGCACACCGGACAGGACTTCGCGGTGGCCATCGGCACACCCGTGAGGTCGGTGGGCGAGGGCCGAGTGGTGAAGGTGTCGTGCGGCGGCGCGTTCGGCATCGAGGTCGTGGTGCGGCATCCGGGCGGCTACTACACGCAGTACGCCCACCTTGCCGCCGTGACCGTCGAGCAGGGGGAGCGGGTGGCTACGGGGCAGTGGGTCGGCCAGTCGGGCACGACCGGCAACTCGACCGGGCCGCATCTGCACTTCGAGGTGCGCCTGACGCCGCAGCTGGGGTCGGCTGTCGATCCGCGAGAATGGCTGGCCGAGCGCGGAGTTCAGCTCTAGGTGCGGTAAGGGCGGCGGTGAGGAGCGGTCTCCGGGAGCCCGTCCATTACTTCCGTTACCGATGTGTCCGGTTACCGACGGGCCCTGTCACCGACAACTGGTTACCGACGCTCCGCGAGTATCCGCTCGATCACGACCGCCACGCCGTCCTCGTTGTTGGCGACCGTGCTTCCGGAGGCCGCGGCGATCACGTCGGGGTGTGCGTTGCCCATCGCGTATGACGCGCCCGCCCAGGTGAGCATCTCCACGTCGTTCGGCATGTCCCCGAAGGCGACGACCTCCTCGTGCGAGATGCCGCGCTCGGCGCAGCACAGCGCGAGCGTGCTGGCCTTGGAGACGCCGGGGCCGCTGATCTCCAGAAGGGCGCTGGGGCTGGAGCGGGTGACGTTGGCCCGGTCGCCGATGGCCAGGCGGGCGACTGTGAGGAAGTCGTCCGGGGCGATCTCGTGGTGGTACGCGAGGATCTTGAGCACCGGCTCGTCGGCACCGGGGGCGTCCGGCGCCAGGAGTTTCTCCGCGGGGGCGAGAGTGTCGGGGATCTCCATGTGCAGCTTGGGATAGGCCGGCTCCTGATAGAAGCCGTATGTCTGCTCGATGGCGAACACGGTTCCCGGCGCGGCCTCCCGCAGCAGCCGTACGGCATCGAGCGCGTTCTCCCGCGCCAACTCCCGGATCTTGACGAAGCGGTGGCTACCGGGGCCGCCGTGCAGGTCGACCACGGCGGCACCGTTTCCGCAGATGGCGAGGCCGTGACCGTGGACATGCTCGCTTACGACGTCCATCCAGCGAGCCGGGCGGCCGGTCACGAAGAAGACCTCGATGCCGGCCTCCTCGGCGGCTGCCAGAGCGGCGATGGTGCGCTGCGATACGGACTTGTCGTCGCGCAGCAGGGTGCCGTCGAGATCCGTGGCGATCAGCCGGGGCGGGAGGGTGGAGGCCGGGGTCCCGGGCCGTCGGGTCGCTGAGGTCACCTCGCCATTCTCCCGCATATACGCGCACGGGCGTGCGGCGGTCCGCACAGGTGAGTGACGTACGCCCTCACCTGCAACGGTCCCGTACCACCTCACCTGCGACTTTGTTTTCCGCGCCCCGGAAAGGGCAGCCCTGGGCGAGCCTCAGATCAGCTGCGCGACCGCCTCCATCGCGATGTGCTCGAAGACCTTCTCATCCGCCGCGAAGTCCGAGTCCGGGATGGGCCAGTGGATCACGATGTCGGTGAAACCCAGCTCCATGTGCCGGCCCGCGAAGTCGACGAACGCGTCGAGGGACTCCAGCGGACGACCGCGGTCCGGGGTGAAGCCGGTGAGCAGGACCTTGTCGAGCTCGGTCACGTCACGGCCGACCGCGTCGCACGCGGCGGCCAGCCTTGCGGCCTGGCCGCGAATGGCCTGAACAGACTGCTCGGGAGTGCCCGTCTCGAACAGCTTCGGGTCACCCGTCGTCACCCACGCCTGCCCATGCCGGGCGGCGAGCTTCAGCCCGCGCGGCCCGGTGGCGGCCACCGCGAAGGGCAGCCGGGGGCGCTGGACGCAGCCGGGGATGTTGTAGGCGTCGCGTGCCGAGTAGAACTCGCCGTCGTACGACACGGAGTCCTCGGTGAGCAGCCGGTCGAGCAGCGGTACGAACTCGGCGAAGCGGTCGGCCCGCTCGCGCGGTGTCCACGCCTCCTGGCCGCTGCTCAACAGCGTCGTGGCGTCGAAGCCGGAGCCGCCCGCGCCGATGCCCAACGTGATCCGGCCACCGGAGATGTCGTCGAGCGAGATCAGTTCCTTGGCGAGGGTCACCGGGTGCCGGAAGTTCGGAGAGGTCACCAGCGTGCCGAGGCGCAGCCGGTCGGTGGCGCCCGCGGCGGCGGTCAGCGTCGGCACGGCGCCGAACCACGGCCCCTCGCGGAAGGTCCGCCACGCCAGATGGTCGTACGTGAATGCGGTGTGGAACCCGAGCTGCTCCGCGCGCTGCCACGTAGCACGCCCTCCCTCGTGCCAGCGGAGGTACGGCAGGATCACGGTGCTCAGACGCAGACTCATGCCTCAGAGCCTAAGCGCAGTCGCGGGGCACTCCCGCGTCGGCAGATCGGTGAAGGCGGACGCCGCCGGAGAGTGAGGATCGGGCGCGACCGGGGTCGGGCAGAGCTGTGCGCGGCCGGTCAGCGCGGGGCGGGAAACCGTAGGTAGCGCGGCGGAACGGCGGCTGTAAGCCAGACGCCGTTGGCGCTGACGTGGAAGATATGGCCGTCGCGGTGCATGGCGGCGGCGTCCACGGAGAGCACGACGGGGCGGCCGCGGCGGGCACCGACACGGGTCGCGGTCCCGCGGTCGGGCGAGAGGTGCACGTCGTGCCGGTTCATGGGTCTCAGGCCCTCGGCGCGGATCGCGTCCAGGCTGCCGGCAGCGGTCCCGTGGTAGAGATACGCGGGCGGCGTGGCCGGGGGCAGACCGAGGTCGACCTCGACCGAGTGGCCCTGGCTGGCGCGGATCCGGGTGCCCTCGATCGCGAAGCGCCGCTTGTCGTTGTGGGCGACCACGTGGTCCAGCTCGTCCCGGGTGAACCGGAAACCATGCGCCGCCGCCGCGGTCATCAGTGTCTCGATCTCGACCCAGCCGCCCTCGTTCAGCGTGAGCCCGATCCGCTCGGGCTGATGCCGCAGATGCTTCGAGAGGTACTTCGACACCTTCACGGTGCGTCTTTCATCCATAACGCGTTCGGACATGGCGCTTTCATCCAAGGTGCTTTCGTTCCTGTCGCTTTCGTTCATCCCGCCAGAGTGCCTGGCGAGACGCTGATCACGCATTTGATTAAGTGCCGCAGGTTTGATCCACAGCCAAGTGCGTTATCCACAGGGCCAGTTGATGGTTCTGTGGACAACTCACAGGCGTTTTAGGATGGTGCGTTAATATTGTTCGCCTTGGCATGGTTTGCGGCGAGTGTGTCCAAGGCCCGTGCCTGGACCTCCCGTTCGGTGGCCACGGCGATGAACTCGGCCGCGTTCTCCGCGCCAACCAGCGCATCCACCGCGTCCATTGTCGCCGCGGGGATCGCCACCGATCGCGCCTCTTGCGTATGTACCTGGGGCTGCCCCGTGCCAAGATGCCGGCGCAGATGCCGGTTGGCGAACAGCCGCATCGCCCGGGCGAGTTCGGCGTCCACGGTCTGCCTTGCGAGCGGCCGCAGCCGACGTACGAGTGCGGCCGCCTCGGCCGCTTCGGCATCGCTCGGCGGATGCTCGCCGAGATAGCGGGCGAAGACATGCTCGGTCGTGAACTCCAGGAAGCGCGCGGCGATGTGCTCCACCTGGCCCCTCAACTCCCGCAGATGAACCGAGATCGCGGACAGCGGAACACCCGCCTCGTACAACTCGGCCGCCACAGCCAGCTCTTGAGGGCTCGGCACGAGGAACGTGTCTTCCTGCCCTGGAACGCGTTCGAGCACTCCGAGATCGACGGCGTCGGCCACCGCAGCGTCGTCCGGGGTGCCCCCGAAGCGCTCGTCGAGTTCGGCCCGCGAGATACGGACCGCCTCCTCGTCCGTCCACGGCCCGTCGACCTCGGCGACCAGGCCGAGCACGCCCCCGAGGCCCCGGCCCGCGTCCCACGCCTCCAGGAGCTCCTTGATGGAGGCCAGCGTGTAGCCGCGCTCCAGCAGGTCGGCGATCTGGCGCAGCCGTGCCAGATGCGCGTCCGAGTACACGTTGGCGCGGCCGCGCCGCTCGGGGCGGGGGAGCAGCCCGCGGTCCTGGTAGGCACGGATTGTCCGGACCGTGGCACCGCTGTGGTGCGCCAGGTCCTCGATCCGGTACGCGACGCCGACCGGCTCGTCGTTCACGGCCCCTGCCTTCCCGTGTCCCTACGCGATCGTTTCCCGTGTTCTTACGCGATCGCCGCCCGGCCGATCGCTCCCGCGGCCGCCCGAGCCGCTGGCGACCGTGCCAGATACTCGACCGCCCTGCGCATCGAGCCCTCCCGCGACGGATGGTACGAGCGCCGCAGATAGCGCGGTACGGCGGAGCCGAGCTCCTTCCACGTGGGCAGCAGCCCCCTGCGCACCGCCCGGTTGTGCGCGCCGAGCGAGTAGCGCAGCCGGCCCGCGAGCTGCGGGTCGTGGCGTACGAGACAGGCGGCGCCCCATGCCCACATGTAGAGCATCACGGGAGCCGTGACCGCCATGCCGGCGACCCGGCGCGCGTACCGGGCCGCGCCCTCGCCGCCGCGGTGCTGGTACATGTCGAAGGCGACCGCCCGGTGCTCCACCTCCTCCACGCCGTGCCAGCGCAACAGGTCCAGCATGACCTCATCGGCCCCCGCGCGGTCGAGCCCCTCGGAGGCCAGCACCCAGTCGCCCAGCACCGCTGTGAACTGCTCGATCGCCGCGATCACCGAGAGCCGCAGGCGCAGCCACTCCAGCGCCGCTATCGGTGCGCCGAGCGGTGGAGTCTCGCCGAGAATCTTCCGGAAGAGGAAGTCGACGTGCTTCGTGTACGCGGCCGTGTCCAGGCGCTGCGTGGCCAGGTGTGCCAGCACATAGGAGTGCTGCACGCTGTGGGTTGCCTCCTGACCCATGAAACCTTTGACGTCCTTGAGGAGTTCGGGGTCGCGAACCAGCGGCAGGCCCTCCTTGAAGATCTTCACGAACCACCGCTCCCCCGCCGGCAGCAGCAGGTGCAGCACGTTGATGACATGGGTAGCGGTCGGCTCGTCCGGTATCCAGTGGAGCGGAGTCCTGTCCCAGTCGAAGGACACCCGACGAGGCGTAATTTCGTAGTCGTCTCCGTTGTCACTCACAGCGGCGGCTCCATCCGTGCGATCGCGCGCAGTGCCCTGGGCGTGAAGCGGGACATGAGGTGGGCGCCGCGCGCCTCCGGGGTCACGGGCACCACCGCCTGATTGCGGACGACCGCGCGCAGTACGGCGTCGGCGACCTTCTCCGGCGGGTAGTTGCGCAGTCCGTACAGCCGCGCGGTCTTCTTCTGGCGCCGCTTCTCCTCGTCGGCGTCGACCCCGGTGAAGTGCGCGGTCGAGGTGATGTTGGTGTTGACGAAGCCCGGGCAGATCGCCGAGACCCCGATGCCCTGCCCCGTCAGCTCCGCGCGAAGGCACTCGCTGAGCATCAGCACCGCCGCCTTCGAGGTGCTGTAGGCGGGCAGTGCCTTCGACGGCTGGTACGCGGCCGCCGACGCGGTGTTGACGATGTGGCCGCCCTGTCCGCGCTCGGCCATCTGCTTGCCGAAGAGCCGACAGCCGTGGATCACGCCCCACAGGTTGACGTCGAGGACCCTCTTCCAGTCCTCCGGGGTGGTGTCGAAGAACGAGCCGGACAGCCCGATCCCCGCGTTGTTCACCAGCACGTCGACCACCCCGTACTCGGCGGCGACCTTCTCGGCGAGCTTCTCCATGGCCTGCTCGTCGGAGACGTCGACGGTCTCGGCCCAGGCCGCGGGGGCGCCGATGAGGCGGGACAGTTCCGCGGTGCGGGCCGCGCTCTCCGCGTCCCGGTCGACGGCGATCACCCGCGCGCCGGCCTCGGCGAACGCGAAGGCGGTGGCCCGCCCGATGCCGCTGCCCGCGCCGGTGACCAGCACGAGTTGCCCGCCGAAGCGGTCGGCGTACTTGCCGGTCGCCACCGGCGCGGGCCTCCCGCCCTCGACACCCCTCACGAACTCGGTGATCCAGGCGCTCAGTTGGTCGGGACGTGTGCGCGGCATCCAGTGCTTGGCCGGGAGCGCGCGGCGCACCAGCTGCGGAGCCCACAGTTCCAGTTCGTCGTAGAGCTTCTCCGACAGGAACGTGTCCTCCAGAGGCGTGATGAGCTGCACGGGCGCGTGTGCGTGCGCGTCGGTGCGCGGCTTGCGCAGCCGGGCTCGTAGGTTGTCCCGGTACAGCCACGTTCCATGGGCCGCGTCCCTGGGCAGCGACGGCGTCGGATAGTCACCCGCCGGCACCTTCTCGAGCCGACGCAGGATCCTCGGCCACTGCTTGCCGAGAGGGCCGCGCCAGGCGAGTTCGGGCAGCACGGGCGTGTGCAGCAGGTACACGTACCAGGATTTGGCGCTCTGGCCGAGCAGTTGACCGACCTTGCGCGGCGTCGGCCGGGTCATGCGCTTCTTGATCCAGTGCCCCAAGTGGTCGAGCGACGGCCCGGACATCGACGTGAAGGACGCGATCCGCCCCTCGGTGCGCTTGACCGTGATGAACTCCCAGGCCTGCACCGAGCCCCAGTCGTGCCCCACCAGGTGCACCGGCCGGTCCGGGCTGACCGTGTCCACGACCGCCAGGAAGTCGTCCGTCAGCTTCTCCAGCGTGAATCCGCCGCGTAGGGGCTGCGGCGCTGTGGACCTGCCGTGGCCCCGGACGTCGTACAGCACCACATGGAAGCGCTCGACGAGGCGTGACGCGACCTCGGACCACACCTCCTTGGAGTCCGGATAGCCGTGCACCAGCACCACCGTGGGCTGCGTGGGGTCGCCCAACTCGGCGACACACAGTTCGACTCCACCAGTGCGCACCCAGCGCTCGCGCGCCCCCTGAAGCGTCACTTGTCCTCCGCCCAGCGCCGCACGTGCGGCAGATCGTCGTCCAGCCAGAACGCGCTCTGATCAGGGTCCTTGGAGTCGGTGACCACCAGGATCTCCTCGAACTTCGCGCCCGTACCCCGGAATCCGAGATGCGGCTCGACCGCCCACAGACCCGGTTGGGGCGGATGGTCGGAGAACCGGTAGGGCGACCACAGGGGGGACCAGCCGTCGCGGTGACCGTGGATCGCGTCGCTCGCCAGGCCCTTGAGGGACTGCGCGCCGAACCCGAACAGGCGCGGCGACCAGCGCCGCTCCCTGACCCGGTCGACCTTGTGTGCGATCACCCCGAAGGGGTACGCGCGATGCCGGTTCGCGTAGCCCTGGCGGACCATGAGCCGGTCCACATCCTCGTAGATCTCGCGCAGCGGTCGCCGCTCGCGCACTTCGCGCAGGATCAGCTCGCGGTGCGCCTCCAGGTCGGCGAGCAGCCTGTCCTGCACCGGATTCAGCCCCAGCGAGCCCGAATACCCGATGTCCGCCGTGTAGCCCTTGTGGACCGGAGCCAGGTCGAGGATGAACGGCATCCCCGGCTCCAGGCGCTTGTTGGTGGGGAAGAACTGCAGCGGTATACGGAAGTCCACGAACGCCGTGCGGTCCCCGAACCAGGCGAAGGGCAGATGGAACCAGTCCCGCACCGAGCGCTCGCGCAGCCATTCACGCTGCATCCTCGCCGCCTCGCGCTCGGTCACGCCCGGCTTCAGCTCCGCCGCGACCGCCTCCGCGCACTCGTAGGCGAGGCGCTGCACTTCCCTGAATCCGCGCAGCTCCGCGGTGAGTTCGCCCGGTGAGGGTGATGGTGAGGCCACTGCCGCTGCGGCTGCTGAGGTCATGCCACCGTCCGTCCCATGTCCGGCGTGCGCGCTACGCGCTCGTAACTTGACACTGATGAATGTGACAATTGTTGGCGGCTGCGTCAATAGGCCCGCATGCGACCTGTGGAAAACCGGGCCTATGTGGACAACCGGGCCGACGCGACAACCAAGCGGACGGTGGCCGATCACCGCCGGTTGTTCGACCTCAGGGGGACCCTTACGGGCCCGTACGACTGGAGAGGGACGCCGATACAGCTCCCAGGTCTGACGACGGTTGTGGCCTGCGCCACTACCTTCGAAACGTGACTGTGATCGCGACCGAAAGCCTGAGCAAGCGGTTCCCGAGGGTGACCGCTCTTGACCGGCTCTCCGTGGACGTCGGACCCGGTGTGACCGGACTCGTCGGAGCCAACGGAGCCGGCAAGTCCACACTGATCAAGATCCTGCTGGGTCTGTCCCCCGCCACCGAGGGCCGAGCCGAAGTGCTCGGACTCGATGTCGCCACCAAGGGCGGCGACATCCGTGAGCGGGTCGGCTACATGCCGGAGCACGACTGTCTGCCGCCCGACGTCTCGGCCACCGAGTTCGTCGTCCACATGGCGCGCATGTCCGGTTTGCCCCCCGCGGCGGCTCGCGAGCGCACCGCCGACACCCTGCGCCACGTCGGCCTCTACGAGGAGCGCTACCGCCCCATCGGCGGCTACTCGACCGGCATGAAGCAGCGCGTGAAGCTCGCGCAGGCTCTCGTGCACGATCCGCAGCTGGTCTTCCTCGACGAGCCGACCAACGGCCTCGACCCGGTCGGCCGTGACGAGATGCTCGGTCTGATCCGCCGCATCCACACCGACTTCGGCATCTCCGTCCTGGTCACCTCGCACCTTCTCGGAGAGCTGGAGCGCACCTGCGACCACGTCGTGGTCGTCGACGGTGGCAAGCTCCTGCGGTCCAGCTCCACCACGGACTTCACCCAGAGCACGGCGATCCTCGCCATCGAGGTCACCGACACCGACGAGCACCCCGACGGCACCCGCGCGGTGCGCGACGTGCTCAACGCGCGCGGGATCGACACGCACGACGGCAGCGGACTGCCGGGCGCGGGCCACATCCTGCTGCTCACCGCGGAGGGCGAGGAGACGTACGACGTCGTACGGGACGTCGTCGCCGACCTCGGCCTCGGCCTGGTCCGCATGGAGCAGCGCAGGCACCACATCTCGGAGGTCTTCAAGGACAGCGACGAACAGGCCCTCAAGGACAGTGGCGCGCAGGCCCCCAGGGACGGCGACGAACAGCGGAAGGAGGCGGTCGGCCATGGCGGTTGAGCAGCCCCAGGCTCAGGCCCCGGTTCGCCCGGGCGAGCAGAGCCGGATCCACAACATCGGCTACCGCAACTACGACGGTCCGCGCCTGGGCCGGGCGTACGCCACCCGCTCGCTCTACTCGCAGTCCCTTCGCGGCGCGTATGGCCTGGGCCGGTCGGTCAAGTCCAAGGTGTTGCCGATGCTGCTCTTCGTGGTGATGTGCGTACCCGCGCTGATCATGGTGGCGGTCGCGGTGGCCACCAAGGCGAACGACCTGCCCGTCGACTACACGCGCTACGCGGTCATCATGCAGGCCGTCATCGGCCTGTACGTGGCCTCCCAGGGACCGCAGTCCGTCTCCCGTGACCTGCGCTTCAAGACCGTCCCGCTGTACTTCTCGCGCCCCATCGAGACCGTCGACTACGTACGCGCCAAGTACGCGGCCCTGGCCTCGGCGATGTTCGTCCTCACGGCCGCGCCGCTGCTCGTGCTCTACGTGGGCGCGCTGCTGGCCAAGCTCGACTTCGCCGACCAGACGAAGGGATTCGCACAGGGACTGGTCTCCGTGGCACTGCTGTCGCTCCTGTTCGCCGGCATCGGCCTGGTCATCTCGGCGATCACGCCGCGCCGAGGCTTCGGCATCGCGGCCGTCATCGCTGCCCTGACCATCTCCTACGGAGCCGTGTCCACCGTCCAGGCCATCGCCTTCGAACAGTCCAGCAGCTCGGCCGTGCCCTGGCTCGGCCTCTTCTCGCCCATCACCCTCATCGACGGAGTGCAGACGGCCTTCCTCGGCGCCAACTCCGCCTTCCCCGGAGGGGAAGGCCCCTCGTCCGGACAGGGTGTCGTCTACCTCATCGTCGTCCTGGGGCTCATCGCGGGCTGCTACGGCCTCCTGATGCGCCGCTACCGAAAGGTCGGACTGTGACCACGCTCACCATCGACCACGTCTCTCGCTGGTTCGGCAACGTGGTGGCCGTCAACGACATCACCATGACGATCGGCCCAGGCGTCACCGGCCTGCTCGGCCCGAACGGCGCCGGAAAGTCCACCCTCATCAACATGATGGGAGGCTTCCTCGCCCCCTCCACCGGAACCGTCACCCTTGACGGCCGGCCGACCTGGCGCAACGAACAGATCTACAAGCAGATCGGCATCGTCCCGGAGCGCGAGGCGATGTACGACTTCCTCACGGGCCGCGAATTCGTCGTTGCCAACGCCGAGTTGCACGGCCTCGGCAAGAAGGCCGCACAGAAGGCCCTCGCCACGGTCGAGATGGAGTACGCGCAGGACCGCAAGATCTCGACGTACTCCAAGGGCATGCGGCAGCGCGTGAAGATGGCCTCAGCGCTCGTCCACGACCCGTCCCTGCTGCTGCTCGACGAGCCCTTCAACGGCATGGACCCGCGCCAGCGCATGCAGTTGATGGGCCTGCTGCGGCGCATGGGCGACGAGGGCCGCACGGTGCTGTTCTCGTCCCACATCCTCGAAGAGGTCGAACAACTCGCCTCGCACATCGAGGTGGTCGTCGCCGGACGGCACGCGGCCAGCGGCGACTTCCGCCGGATCCGCCGCCTGATGACGGACCGCCCGCACCGCTACCTGGTGCGCTCCAGCGACGACCGCGCGCTCGCGGCCGCCCTCATCGCCGACCCGTCGACGTCCGGCATCGAAGTGGACCTCCAGGAGGGCGCGTTGCGCATCCAGGCGGTCGACTTCGGGCGCTTCACGGCACTGCTGCCGCGAGTGGCCCGCGACCACGGCATCCGGCTGCTCACGGTCTCGCCGTCCGACGAGTCCCTCGAGTCCGTCTTCTCGTATCTCGTCGCGGCGTAGGAGGCCAAGATGTACGACCCCACAGTCGCCCGGCTCACCTACCGCGGCCTCCTCGGCCGCCGCCGGGCCCTCATCCTGGGCGCCCTGCCCGTCCTGCTGATCGTCATCTCCGTGGCCGTACGCGGCTTCACCGGCGCCGACGACCAGGTGGCCGCCGACGTCCTGGGCGGGTTCGCGCTCGCCACGATGGTGCCCATCATCGGCGTCATCGCGGGCACCGGCGCGATCGGCCCCGAGATCGACGACGGCTCCGTCGTCTACCTGCTCGCCAAGCCGATCAAACGCCCCACGATCATCTTCACCAAACTGATCGTCGCCGTAGCCGTGACCATGGCCTTCTCGGCCGTCCCCACCTTCCTCGCGGGGATGATCCTCAACGGCAACGGACAGCAGATCGCCGTCGCCTACACGGTGGCCGCGCTGGTCGCCTCCATCGCCTACGCCGCTCTCTTCCTGCTGCTCGGCACCATCACGCGGCACGCGGTGGTCTTCGGGCTCGTCTACGCGCTCGTGTGGGAAGCCCTCTTCGGAACCCTGGTGTCCGGGGCACGCACACTCAGCGTCCAGCAGTGGGCGCTCGCGGTGGCCCACAAGGTCACCGGCGGAGACCTCGTCACCTCGGACGTGGGGCTGGCGACGGGCACGGTGCTGCTGGTCGTGGTGACCGTGGCCGCCACCTGGTTCGCGGGGCAGAAGCTGCGGACGCTGACGCTGGCCGGGGAGGAGTAACCGCTCCGGAGAGTCGGGGCGGCTCCACGCGCGCGTGACCGCTTTTCAGGTGCACGCGCGCGTGGAGCCTCTTTTGATCTTGAGATCGGCTTTACACGCGTCACGGCACACTTGTCCGAGGGGATGCACAGCGAGGAGGAACGGGGATGGCAGCGCAGGCACCGCGGAGCGACGGACAAGGGTCCGGCGACGGGCAGGGGGAGTCCGAGGACTCCTGGGACGACCTGGTCCTGGACGATGACTTCATACGGTCCGCCGAGACGGCCGAGCCGTCGGCGCGCGCCCGTATGCTCGCGGCCCGTTGGCGTGACGGCGGGCCCGATCCGCAGCCCTGGCGGTCCGATGAACCACCCGCGGGGTGGTTCTTCAGCAAGGCACGCCGACGCAGGTGGCGCCGCCGGTAGTGGTCAGTAGTGGTTCTGGGGGCGCCACTTGAGGTACGGCGCCCCTTTGGCCGTGGACGCTCTTTTATTCGGTGGCGTCCAACTCGGCGTACAGGCACAGTAGTTATGTCCGAGTCGCCGGGTTCCGCCGGCGCCGCATTCTGGGAGAGGAGCGCGACGATGCCCGTCAGCAGCAGTTCGTCGAGCTCCCAGCAGGGCAGCCCGCGGCGGCCTCCGGAGTAGTTACCCCTCCGTCGAGTCCGCTCCGCAACGGGGAGCTGCCCGGGGCGGCCGCTTCGAGCGCGTGTCTCGCGCGGGCCGCCTTCCCGGAGGATTGGCCGAGCGGTAAGGCACCGGCTTGCTAAGCCGTGGTCGGGGTTTTCCCCGCGCGTGTTCGATCCACGCATCCTCCGCAATCCGCACGACAAGCAGCATGAGAGCGACCCCGGCGCACAGCGACGACAGCTACCAGCCCGGCAGTCGTTGCCTAGCCCAGCAACCTCTCCAACACCACCGCGATCCCGTCCTTCTCATTGGACAGGGTCATCTCGTCCGCCACCGCCTTGAGTTCCTCATGGGCGTTGGCCATCGCCACCCCGTGCGCGGACCAGGCGAACATCGGGATGTCGTTCGGCATATCGCCGAAGGCAATCGTCTCAGCGGCCTTCACGCCCAGTCGGCGGGCCGCCAGGGACAGGCCCGTGGCCTTGGAGAGGCCGAGGGGGAGAATCTCCACTATGCCCTCGCCCGCCATGGTGATGCTCACCAGACCGCCCGCCGCCAGCTGTGCCGCGGCCGCCAGTTCGTCGTCGGTGAGGCGGGGGTGCTGGATGTACATCTTGGTCAGCGGGGCGGCCCAGAGTTCCGCGGTGTCGGTGAACGGGACGGTCTGCAAAAGGCCCTGCACCTGGTAGCCGGGGCCGATCAGCACGTCGCCGTCCAGGCCGTCGCGGCTCGCGGCGAGGGCCAGCGGGCCGACCTCCGCCTCGATCTTGGCGAGCGCCAGCCCGGCCAGCTGCCGGTCGAGGGTCACCGACGTGAGCAGACGATGCGCCCCGGCGTCGTACAGCTGCGCGCCCTGACCGCACACCGCGAGCCCCTCGTAACCGAGTTCGTCGAGGATGTGCCGTGTCCAGGGCACTGCCCGCCCGGTGACGACGAGGTGCGCGGCGCCCGCCACGGTGACCGCGGAGAGCGCTTCACGCGTGCGCTCGGAGACCGTGCCGTCGGAGCGCAGCAGCGTTCCGTCGAGGTCGGTCGCGACGAGCTTGTAAGGGAAGTCCCCGGACGAGGGGGCAGCGGCGCTCACTTGGCGACCGGCTCCAAGATCTCCCGGCCCCCCAGATACGGCCGCAGCACTTCGGGTACCCGCACGGAGCCGTCGGCCTGCTGGTGGTTCTCCAGGATCGCCACGATCGTGCGCGGTACGGCGCACAGCGTGCCGTTCAGCGTCGCGAGCGGCTTGACCTGCTTGCCGTCGCGCATCCGGATCGACAGGCGGCGCGACTGGAACTCGGTGCAGTCGGATGTCGACGTCAGCTCGCGGTACTTGCCCTGGGTCGGGATCCACGCCTCGCAGTCGAACTTCCGCGCCGCCGACGAACCGAGGTCGGCCGACGCCACATCGATCACCCGGAACGGCAGCTCCAGCGAGGTCAGCCACTGCTTCTCCCAGTCCAGGAGACGCTGGTGCTCGGCCGCCGAGTCCGCCGGGTCGACGTACGAGAACATCTCGACCTTGTCGAACTGGTGTACGCGGAAGATGCCGCGCGTGTCCTTGCCGTGCGAGCCGGCCTCGCGGCGGAAGCAGGGCGAGAAGCCCGCGTACCGCAGCGGCAGCCGGTCGGCGTCGATGATCTCGTCCGAGTGGTACGCGGCCAGCGCCACCTCGGACGTGCCGACCAGGTAGAGGTCGTCCTTGTCCAGGTGGTAGACGTCCTGCGATGCCTGGCCGAGGAAGCCGGTGCCGGCCATCGACTGCGGGCGGACCAGCGCCGGCGTCAGCATCGGCGTGAAGCCGGCTTCCGTGGCCTGCGCGATCGCCGCGTTCACCAGGGCGAGCTCCAGGAGCGCGCCGATGCCGGTCAGGAAGTAGAAGCGCGAGCCCGAGACCTTGGCGCCGCGCTCGACATCGATCGCGCCGAGCGTCGTGCCGAGCTCCAGGTGGTCCTTCGGGTCGAAGCCCTCGGCCGTGAAGTCGCGGATCGTGCCGTGTGTCTCGAGCGTGACGAAGTCCTCCTCGCCGCCGACCGGGACGTCGGGGTGCACGAGGTTGCCGAGCTGGAGGAGGAGCTCCTGGGTCTCTGCCGCGGCCTCGTCCTGCGCGGCGTCGGCCGCCTTGACATCGGCGGCGAGCTGGCCGGCCTTCTTCAGGAGCTCGGCCTTCTCGTCGCCGGAGGCCTTGGGGATGAGCTTGCCGAGCGACTTCTGCTCGGAACGGAGCTCGTCGAAGCGGACCGCGGACGACCTGCGCCGCTCGTCGGCGGAGAGCAGGGCGTCGACGAGTGCGACGTCCTCTCCACGGGCGCGCTGCGACGCACGCACACGGTCGGGGTCCTCACGGAGCAGGCGAAGGTCAATCACCCCTCAAGGCTACCGGTGCGGGGTTCCGGCTCACGACCCGGTATTCCGATCTGCCGCTTCTGTCACGCTTTGGGAGAATTGATACACTCTGTCAATAAAGGGAGCGCGGATCCCCGAAATGGGGCAGCCGGGATTCGGTGAGTTGACTCGATTCCCTTGTGGGGAACGGGACTTGGGAGCCGGGTTGTCCACAGAGAGCCATCCCTCCGAAGGGTTATCCACAGGCTGTGCGAAAGATCTGTGGACATCGGGAGTGATCACTCCGAAAGCTGTGTGCGGGGCGAGGAATTCCCGAGTCAAACCCTCTCCGCACCCACTTTCGAGTGGAAATCGTTCGCCCTAAGGGATTGGTCAACGGAAACGGGTGGACGAAGGGTGACCTGCGGGGCTGTGGACGCAGTTGCGGGTCGCAGGCCGATTTGTCGACTGAGTCATGCTTCGTTGTCGACTTGTCCCCAGGTCGAGAAGCGCGCCTGTGGATAACTTCTGTGGACAGAGACAATCTGCAGGTAGGACCGGCTAGAAACGGCCGTCCTGGCAGCGCGCCACCCAGTCCGCCGCCGTCACGAACTCGTCGTCCGACGTCCCCGGCAACGGAGTTCGCACGTCCTTCACTCCGATGTCCGCGCGCGGATACGAGCCGAGGTACCGCACCTGCAGGCAGACCCGCCTGAGTCCCATCAGGGCCTCGGCCACCCGCCGGTCGGAGATGTGGCCCTCGGCGTCGATGGCGAAGCAGTAGTTGCCGATGCCCTCGCCGGTCGGCCGGGACTGCAGCAGCATCAGGTTGACGCCGCGTACGGCGAACTCGCCCAGGAGATCGCGCAGCCCACCGGGGTGGTCGTCGCTCTGCCAGATGACCACGGACGTCTTGTCCGCGCCGGTCGGCGCCGCGGGCCGCGCGGGCCTGCCCACCAGGACGAACCGGGTCTGCGCGTTCTCCGCGTCGTGGATCCCGGTCTCCAGTGGCACCAGGCCGTACTTCTCCGCCGCGAACTCGCCCGCGAAGGCCGCGTCGTAGCGCCCTTCCTGCACCAGACGGGCGCCGTCCGCGTTGGAGGCGGCCGACTCCCAGATGACGTCCGGGAGGTTGTTCTTCATCCAGTTGCGCACCTGCGGCTGGGCTGCGGGGTGCGCCGTGACCGTCTTGATCTCCGAGAGCTTCGTGCTGGGCCGGACCAGCAGCGCGAAGGTGATCGAGAGGAGCACCTCGCGGTAGATCATCAGCGGTGCGCCGGCGACCAGCTCGTCGAGCGTGGTGGTGATGCCGCCCTCGACGGAGTTCTCGATCGGAACGAACGCGGCCTCGGCCTCGCCGTTGCGAACCGCGTCGAGCGCGGCGGGAACGGACACCATCGGGATGAGCTCCCGGGTGGCCGCCTCCGGAAGCGTCCGCAGGGCGACTTCGGTGAAAGTGCCCTCGGGGCCGAGATACGCATAGCTGGCTGGCATGGCCTCACCCTAATGGGCCTTGCGAAACCGGGCTCAAGCTTCCGGCCCAGGCGTCACAAGGCGTGGTTCTCATCCCTCCAGCAACTTCTGCCCCACGTACTCCCCCTTCGCGGCCCCGCCCGGCACCGCGAACAGGCCACTCGCCTCGTGCCGGATGAACGTGGACAGCGCGTCACCCCGGTCGAGCTTGCGCTGCACCGGAACGAAGCCGCGTACCGGATCAGCCTGCCAGCAGACGAAGAGCAGGCCCGCTTCCGGTACACCGTCCGCGTCGATGCCGTCGTGGAAGGAGAACGGCCGACGGAGCATCGCGGCGCCGCCGTTCTGGTCGGGCCGGGTGATGCGGGCGTGCGCGTTGATGGGGACGACCAGCTTGCCGTCGGCCCCGGTCTTCTCCAGGTCCATGTCGGTCGTCTCGGTGCCGCCGGACAGAGCCGCCCCGTCGGACTTCCGTCGCCCGATCACGTCCTCCTGGTCCTTGACCGAGAGCTTCTCCCAGTCGTCGAGGAGCATGCGGATGCGCCGTACGACGGCGTACGAGCCGCCCGCCATCCACGACGGGTCGCCCGCGTCGGGCACGAAGATCCGCTGGTCGAAGTCGGATTCCGATGGCTTCGGATTGCGCGTGCCGTCGATCTGGCCCATCAGATTGCGGGCCGTCATCGGGTGGGCGGTGGCGCCGGGCGAGCGGTTGAAGCCGTTCATCTGCCAGCGCACCCTGGCCGCCCGGCCCGCGTCCTTCTGGAGCGCGCGCAGGGCGTGGAAGGCGACGAGGGCGTCGTTCGCGCCGATCTGCACCCACAGGTCGCCGTTGCTGCGCGCCTTGTCGAGGTGGTCCGAGGAGAAGTCGGGCAGCGGGTCGAGGGCGATCGGGCGCTGCTTCTCCAGTCCCGTACGGGCGAAGAAGCTGTGGCCGAAGCCGAAGGTGACCGTGAGGGAGGAGGGTCCCGCGTCGCGCGCCACGTCCGTGTCGTCGCTCACGGCCGCCTCGCCCGCCATCAGCCGCTGTGCGGTCGCCGACCAGCGGCGCAGCAGGGCCGCCGCCTCCTTGCGGCCCGCGCCCGCCGACAGGTCGAAGGCGACGAGATGGCCGCGTGCCTGAAGGGCGGTCGTGATACCGGGTTGATGTTTCCCGTGAAACATCACCTCGTCCGCGCCGAGCGAGGTGAGGGGCGCGGCCTGGTCGGCGGAGGGCGCGGCGGCGTACCCGGCGGCCCCGCCCGCCGCGCCGAGCGCGAGCCCGGTAGCACCGGCGGTACCGAGCAGGCGGCGCCGCGAAATGACGCCCTTGGAAGAGGGCTCTTGTGAAACAGCCTCCCCGGGAGGGCCATTTTCGAAAGTCGTCTCCATAGGAGAGGCCTTTATACGAGTGGCCTCTTCGGCAGTGGTCCCCGATGGGGACGTCTCCGGAGTGGACTGGTCAGCCATGGTGTCGTTCAGCCGATCTGCGCGTTCTTGTCCACGGTCACCTGGTCGATGTCGGAGGTCCGTACGGTCACCGCGACCTCCCAGTTGCCCGCCATGGGGATCTGCACCCCGCTCGCCGTCCAGTGTCCGGTGGCGATGCGGTCGGGAACGACGGGCAGTGGCCCGATGTCCTTCGACTGAAGGGTGAAGGCGACCTTGACCTCGGGAATGTCGAAGGCCCTGCCGTTCGGCCGCTCCACGAAGAGGTGCATCTCGTTGGCGCCGACGCGGGCCGGGTCGAGTTCGACGCGTGCGACACCCTTGCCGTCCTGGCCGCCCGTGTCGAACGGGATGTCCAGGGACAGCGCTCCGGTCTCCGGCGACGCGGCGGCGGCGGTGGCGGCCTTGGCGTCCTCCTCCGTACGCCCCGGTTCGGTGGACGTCAGCACGGTGGTGACGGCGAGCAGGACCACGGCGACGCCCGCCTCGGCGAGCACCGAGCGGCGCAGGCCCGAGCGGAGCGGATCGGCGTCCCGGAGGCGCTTCTCGCGCGCGGTGGCCACCGCGGCCCGCTGTCGGGCCAGTTGGGCGGCACGCTCGCTGTCACCGCCACCCACCCGCGCGGCGGCCGGCTCCTTCTCCCTGGACTCCTTCTCGGCCGTACGCTCCTCGTCGGCTGAATCCACTGCATCCGCTGAATCCGTCGTGGCGGCCACCGTGGTCGCCACGGTCTTCGAAGCGGGTGCCTGCGCCAGCTGGGAGGTCCAGCGCCGCGAGATCCACGCGATACCGACGAGGACGACCACCAGGCCGACCTTGACGAGCAGCAGCTGCCCGTACGACGTCCCCGTGAGCGCCGACCACGAACCGACCTGCCGCCACGACTGGTAGATCCCGGTCGCGGCCAGCACGGCCACGCTGGCGAACGCCACGCGAGAGAAGCGGCGTACGACGGAGGGCTCGATGGACGGTGTGCGGTAGAGCGCCACGAGAAGCGTCGACAGACCGCCGAGCCAGACGGCGACGGCGAGCAGATGCAGCACGTCGACGGGCATCGCGATCCCCGTCTGGATACCGGCCGAGGCGTGCTCGGCCATCGCCCAGGTCGCGGCAAGACCCGCAGCCACGACGAACCCGCCGATGGCGAGCCCGAAGGCCAGATCGCCCTTCTCCTCGTCGTCGTCGCGCTTCTCATACGCCCCGAAGAGGACGGCGATGAACAGCGCGGCCGCGGCGAGCAGCAGCAGCCGCGAGACCAGCGCCGCGCCCGTCTTGGTCTGCAGCACCTGGCTGAGCAGGGTCAGGTCGAAGATCTCCCCGACCTTCCCCGAGCCGGTGTACGAGCCACGCAGCAGCAGCATGGCGAGCGTGGCCCCGGTGAGCGCGAGCCACCCGGACACCACGAGCCGTTGCACCGGCCGCACCCCGGCCCCCCGCTGCCAGCAGGCCAGCACGAAGGCCGCACCGCCGACCAGGAGGATGAATCCGGCGTAGGAGACGTAGCGCGCGAAGCCGTAGAGCCCGCCCACGACTCCGCCGCCCGCTCCCTGATCGGAGACCGAGACGGAGGTCTTGGAAGGCGCGCCCACGGAGAAGGTGAAGGCGCCGGCGACGGGGTGGCTGTCCGCCGACACCACTTGGTAGGTGACGGTGAACGTGCCGTCGGGCAGGCCCTCGTGCAGCCGCACGGAGTAGGTGTTCGTGCCCTGCTCGCCGGTCTTCCCGGTGTCGACGCGCTTGCCCTTGGGGTCGAGCACGCGCACCGAGCCGTCGGACATCGCGACGCTCTCGGAGAAGGTGAGCGACACCTGGGCGGGCGCCTCGTCGACCACCGCTCCCTGCGCGGGGTCGCTCCCGGTCAGCGCGGCGTGCGCGGAGACTGGCGCGGCCCCGGCGAGGAGCGCGCCGGTGACGGCGAGGAGCAGCAACAGCAGCGTCCGGACGCGGGGAGCGATGGTCTGACTCAACGGTGGCCCCTCCCTCAGTGGTGCGCCGTCGAAGACGACTTCGCGGACGACTTGGTGGACGCCGTCGGCCGGTAGGTGGCGGACTTCACCGGCATCTCGATCTTGATCGGCTCGGACTTCGTGAAGTGCAGCTCCAGGGACACCTTCTCGCCCTCCTTCGGCTTGCGCTTCAGCTTCTCGAACATCAGGTGGTTGCCGCCGCTCTCGAGGACGAGCTCGCCGTGGGCGGGGATGCCGAGTTCGTCGACCCGCTCCATCGACTGTCCGGTGGTTTTGTGGAGGGTGACCTCGCCGGCGATGTCGCTGGTTACGGAGGACAGCCCGTCCTCGTCGTCGCTCTCGTTGGCGACGACCAGGAAACCCGCCGCCATGGAGTCCGAGACCGGCTGCGGCATGTACGCCGAGCCGACGGACAGTTCGGGCCCCGACGGGCCGGAGTCCGCGTCGCCGCAGCCCGTCAGGGTCAGAGCGGCGGCTATGACGAGGGCACCCGCGTACGCCGTACGACGCGTCACGGCTTCTCGCCCTTGATCAGCTTGGGGAGGTCCTTGGTGTAGTCGTCGACGGTGGCGTCCTCGCCGTACAGCACGTAACCGCCGTCGGTCTTCGGCGAGAACGCGATGACCTGTGTGCCGTGCATCGAGACGGGCTTGCCGTCCTTGTCCTTCGTCGGCGCCTCGATGGAGATGCCGAGGGTGCGGGCGCCGCCCTGGATCGTGGGGAAGTCGCCGGTCAGGCCGACGACGTCGGAGTCGATGCCCTTGAGCCACTTGCCGAGCGCGGACGCGGTGTCCCGCTCCGGGTCGGTGGTGACGAACACGATGCGGAGCGAGTCCTTTTCGGCCTGGGACAGCTGCTTGTCCTGGGCGAGCTGCTTCTTGGCGACGGCGATGTTGTTCATCGTCAGCGGGCATACGTCGGGGCAGTTGGTGTAGCCGAAGTAGATCAGTGTCGGCTTGCCCTTGGTCTCCTTGCGGAGGTCGTACTTCTTGCCCTGCGTGTCGGTGAGGACGAGGTCCGGCTTCTCGAACGGCTTGTCGAGGACCGTCGCGGCCTTGGCCGCGCCGGACTCGGCGGACACGTCGGCTACGGCCGTGCCGCCGGCGTCATCGTCACCACTGCCGCAGGCGGAAAGGGTCAGAGCGGCCGCGGCGAACAGGGCGGCCATGGCGTACGTCTTCTTGCGCATAGAAAAATGTCCCAGATGTGAGAGCTCCGGTCCGCACCGGGGGTCGTACAAGACCGTACGACCCCGCGGCGCGCACCAGAGGAGTGCTTGGACGTCAGGCGCTGGTGCGCCGACGACCGGCCAGAACGCCGAACGCGACGCCCGCCACGCCGACGACGATGCCCACGACGCCCAGCACGCGGGCCGTTGTGTCGCTGCTGTCGGAGGAGGAGGCCTCCGTGGTGGACGTGTTGGCGGCGGCCTTCGCGTCGTCGGCGTCATCGGACGTGTCGGAGGCGGCGGCGCCGTGGTGATCGGCCTCGGCGGCGGACAGCGCGAGCACAGGAGCCGGCGCCTCGGGCTCTTCCTCGCCCTCCTTCGGGGTCTCGATCCAGCGCACGACCTCCTTGTTGTCGTACGTCTGGATCGCCTTGAACACCAACTCGTCGGCGTCCTCGGGCAGCGCGCCGATGGAGAGCGGGAACTTCTGGAAGTAGCCGGGCTGGATGCCCTTGCCGTCGGCGGTCCACGTGACCTTGCTGACGGCCTCGTCGATCTTCTCGCCGTGCAGCTCCAGAGGCTTGTCGAGCTTGCTCGTGGTGACCTTGGCGGTCCAGCCGTCCACGGCCTCGGGCATGACCGAGGCGAGGGGGTGGTCGGTCGGGAAGTTCACTTCGAGCTTGGTGGTCGAGGCATTGTCGCGCTCGTTCGGCACCTTGAAGTTGACCGTCGCGTACCCGCCCTTGGCGGCCGTGCCCTCCGGTTGCACGCTGACGTGCGCGAAGGCAGGGGCGGACAGGACGAGGACGGCCGAGGCGGCGGCGACGCCGGTGGCGGCGATGCGGGAAGCCTTCATGGCAGAGAGCACTCAACTTTCAGCACTGGTTCGGTGAAAGAACGGGGTTGCGCGTGCGAAAGAGCGGGCACGCGCGCGTGCCGCACGACGGCGTCCCCCAGGAGTGGTGCGTGAGGAGGTGTGCGTCGCGTCAGGCGGCGAGGGCGAGGACGTCGCCGGACGGCGGACCCCGCCGGATCACCGAGTGCTGAAGAGCGGTCGTACGCAGGACCGGTGGCGCGAGCTCCGGGGTGACCGCTGCGCGCGGTGCCGGCTCGGGCGTACCCGGGAGGCCCGCCAGAAGGGCGCGTAGGAGCGCGAGAGCCCCGCGCAGGGAGACGAGCGCCCCCTCGGCGACGCCGTGTGCCGAGAGCCGCAGCAGGCGCCGCAGCGCGATGTCCCCGCGGCGAAGCAACCACCCGGTGGCGACGGCCGCCAGAACGTGGCCGAGGAGCATCGGCAGCGACGGCAACACCGACGCGGCGGATCCGCCGGCGGTTGACAGGGCGCCCGCCTGCTCGTGCATGGCGTGCCCGGTGCCCGTCCCGCCTGTGCCTCCCGTCCCGCCCGTGTCGATCCGCGCGTCGGCGAGGATCCGCTGTGCCTGGGCGGGGCTGAGCGGCGCGAGGGACGCGCCGCACAGCAGCCGTGCGGCCCGGGCCATGAGCGAGGCGTCCACGCTCCCGGACGCCGTTGCGGAAGCTGTTGGCGTCGTCGCCATGCCGTGCTGGCCGAGCCCGAAGAGAATGTGCAGCGTGGCCTGGCCGACCGTGAGCAGCGCGGCGATGCCTGGCAGCGAGCACTCTCGCCGGGCGAGCGGCGCCGCGACGGCGAAGACGGCGAGGAATCCGACGCCGAGTGTCCACACCGGAACCGTGGCGCAGGAGGTGATCGCATGACCGGCAGCGGCCAGCACGACACAGGCCGCGGTGAACACCGCGGCCCTCAGAACCCGGAGATCACCTCCGGTGCGCGCGTGCTGGTGGGGGTCAGTCATGGCGGACTCATCATCGCACTGGGCTCACCCGCGCCACACGGCAGGTCCGCAAGGTCCCGTACGATCCGGAAGATCACATTCTGGCCTGAGTCGCCCCCTAAATACACCGACCGAAGTCGTCGGCACATCCCCCGTATGGGCGACATCACGTCAACTACGTGCTTACACCCGGCCCCTTGCGGCAATACGTAACGGTATGTCGAGCCGCGGCCAGGAGGCTGGAGCATGAGCATTTGGTGGTCCCTCCATCTCCGGCGTGAGGCGGCGAGCGTGCCGCTCGCCCGGCGCCTGCTGCTCGGCACGATGGAATCCGCGGGGGTGGATCCGGATATTTCCTATGATCTCTCCGTCGCGCTCAGCGAAGCCTGTGCCAACGCCGTCGAGCACGGGGGCGACTCCGCCCGTGACACGTCCACCGGGGCCTACAGGGTGACGGCCTATCTGGACGGCGAGACGTGCCGCATCGAAGTGGCCGACTCGGGACCCGGCTTCCCGTCCGGACGAAGTCGCGCCCCGCTCCGTCCCGCCCCCAGCGAGGCCGAGCACGGCCGGGGCCTGTGTCTGATCGAGGAACTGGCGGACCACGTCCACATCGGCAACAAGCCCGGCAGGGGCGGCGCGGTGGTCAGTTTCGACAAGATGCTCAAGTGGCGCGACGACAGGCCGCTGGTGGCCACGTGATGGGTGCCCTACCCGTTTCCCGAGGAGAGCGCTTCTCCGAGTGCCCTCCCTGAGGGCGACGGTTTTCCGCCGACTTCGGCTTCCCCGGCACTCTCAGCGTCCTCACAGCCGCTCCCCACGTGCTTGACGGTTGCCGTCCCTAACTTTCCCGGCATGACGGGAAGCCACAGACACCAGACGATCACCCGGCGCCGCGCGATCGCGGTCACCGGAGGCGCGGCCGCGGCCGGCGGGCTGGCGATCGCCGGATACCAGTCCGCGTTCGCCGACGAGACGGCCACCACGGCCACTACGGAGGCGGCCGCCACCAGCGCGCCCGCCAGTTCGACCAGTTCGAGCAGCGGTACCTGTGTCCTCATGTCCAGCGTCACGGAGGGTCCGTACTACCTGGACGGGGCCCTCGTGCGGAAGGACATCACCGAGGGCAAGAGCGGCGTCCCGCTGACGCTGCGCCTCACCGTGCAGGACACCACCGAGTCCTGCGCCCCGGTCGCGGGCGCGGCCGTCGAGATCTGGCACTGCGACGCCTGGGGTTACTACTCCGGCTACACGACGGCCAACCCCGGCGGCTCCGCGCCCGCCGAGAGCGAGGACGGCTCGACCGCCGACGACAAGACGTACCTGCGCGGCTACCAGATCGCCAACGCCAACGGGGTCGTCAAGTTCGAGACGATCATCCCCGGCTGGTACACGCCCCGGACCTGCCACATCCACGTGAAGGTGCACACCGGCGGCGAGAAGGAGGACGGCACCTACGAGGGCGGCAAGCTCAACTTCACCGGACAACTCTTCTTCGACGACGACATCGCGGAGCAGATCTTCGAACTGGAGCCGTACTCCGAGCACAGCGGCACCTGGACCAAGCTCGACGACGACATGGTCTACGACGGCGGAGGCGCGGCCGGCGGTCTGCTCACCCTGGAGCCCGTGCACAAGAAGGACCCCTCCAAGGGCTACAAGGGGTACCTCACGCTCGGCATCGACCCGGACGCGGAGAACTCCGGCGCGGGCGGCGGCGACGGCGGTGGTACGCCCCCGAGCGGTGCGCCCGGTGACGTCCCCAGCGACGCTCCGAGCGCGTCGGCCTCCTCCTCCGCCTCCTCCTCGTAAAGGCTCACGTCGATGAGCAGCCCCGAGGACGAGACGTTGGCGCGGGCCGCCGTGACCGCCCTGACCGGACATCTCGCGCTGGCCCCCAAACCCGGACTGCCCGACCCGCGCGACCTCGGCGTCCGAGCGACAGGGCAGGACCACTGCTCCCTGCGCTGGTCGGCCAAGGCGCTGGCGCCGGGCCTCGCGGCGATGGCGGCCGCCGCCCGCCGCACCGGCTCCGCGACGCCCGAACTCCGGGCGGAGCTGGGCGCGATCGGGCGGTCCACCGAGCACTCGGTGGCCCTGGCGGGTGGCGGGCACCGCGGGGCGCTGTGGGTGCTCGGCCTGCTGGTCGCCGCGGCGGCCCTGGAACCCCGGGCCACAGGGCGCGACCTCGCCGCGACCGCCAAGCGGATCGCGGCGCACCCCGACCGGCGGGCGCCGCGACGGCCCTCCCGTGGGTCGTCGGTCTCCGCGAAGTACGGCGCGGCCGGAGCGAGGGGCGAAGCGAGGGCTGGATTCCCGCACGTACGACGGGCGTTGGAGACGCTGGGCGCGGCCCGTTCGGCGGGCGTCCCCGAACCGTACGCCCGGCTCGACGCCCTGCTCACTGTCATATCCACACTCCAGGACACGGAGTTGCTGTACACGGCGGGCCCGCACGGGCTGCGACGCGTCCAGACGGGTGCCCGCGGCGTCCTCGAAGCGGGCAGCACGTCCACCGAGTCGGGCCGCGCGGCACTGGCCGCCTTCGACGACGACCTCCACGCGCGCGCGTGGAGCCCTCGCGGCAGCAGTGGGCTGCTCGCGGGGGCCCTGTTCGCGGACTCACTGCCGGCGGTGGTCAGTTCACCGGCACGGGTGGCTTGACGCGGGTGGCAGCGGGCTGGTTGTCGCCCGTCGCCAGGCGCACCATCGGCGTCATGCGTACAAGGCCGCCTGCATCAGCTCCCCGGGGCGAGCCGTTCGGCCGTGTACGCCCTTCCTCCCGAAGAGCCCGTTCGAGCTCGATACGGACACCGATGCTTCGGTACGCCTCGGGCACGGTCAGGTCGTCCGCCTGGCAGTACAGGCCCGGCTCGACGGCCAGGCAGATACCGGCTCCAGCGCGCCGTCCACGTACGCCTCCGTTCGCGCGGCCGCACACGCTCGACAAGCCCTTGACCAGACCCCCACTCGATCAGCTTCTCGGCCAGTACGCGCTGCGACGTCGCAGTACATGGCGCCCGGCCGCGATGAGGATTCCTGGGCCTCCAAGGGCGTGGAATATCGGACCACAGCCAGTCACAAGCCAGGTTTGCCCAGCGCATGGGAATCGGTAGCGGTGACGCGTCTCGGGGGCGCGGAGAGCATCAGTACTATGAGTGCGTCTTTGGTTGAGTCGTATGGCGCCTGTTCGGCGCTGGGAGGATCACGGATCCTAGCGACTTATCAGAGAAATTACCTGACGACCAAGAGGTGATATCAATGGAATCTTTGTTTCCTCAGATCGATTACCAGCCGCGTCTTTCGCGGTTGCGCGCGTCTCTGCAATTGGACGAGGGCTCCGCGTATCTGGCCACCGATCTGACAAACATTCGGTACCTTTCGGGTTTCTCTGGCAGTTCCGGGAAGCTCCTTATTACGGCCGATTCGGCGGTTATGTTCACCGATGGCCGATATGTCGAGGCAGCAGAGGCTGAGGTGCCGAGTGGATTGGTGTCCGTGCACGGCGGTGACCGGGCTGGCCAGTGGACCACCATGGTTGAATCCGTAAAGAATTTTGCGAAATTGTTCTTCGACGCTCACGACATGACTGTGGACTTCTTCCTGGATATTCGATCGGAGCTGGGCTCGGGGGTCGAAATGGTCGACTCCCGCCGCGCTGTGGAGAAGCTCAGGATTATCAAGAGTCCAGCCGAGATCGCACGCATGAAGGCGGCGGCCCAGATCTCCGGAACAGCCTTCTCCGCTCTGCCGTCCCTCCTGAAAGAAGGGGTAACCGAAAGGGGGGTGGCAAGTTTCCTCGAAAAACGAATGATCGATCTGGGAGCGGAAGCACTCGCCTTCCCCTCGATCGTCGCATCGGGCGAGAATTCAAGTCGGCCGCATGCGCATCCGTCGAATCGGAAGGTCCTGCCGGGAGAGCTCGTGGTAATCGATTTCGGTGCGCGAGTGGACGGTTACCATGCGGACATCACCAGAACGATCTGGGCGGGTTCACTCGACGATGCTCAACTCCGCATGCACCGAGCGGTCGTGGAGGCAAATGCCGCTGGAGTCGCGGCTGTTAGGCCTGGGGCCACTCACGCAGATATTTTTCGAGCGTGCCGTAGCGTACTGTCGGAGTACGGTTACCAAGAGCCGCCGGCTCATCCATTCGGTCACAATCTCGGACTCTTCATTCACGAGTTGCCGTTTCTCACCGACAGCGCGGACGAGCCGCTGATGCCGGGGCAGATCATAACGGTCGAACCCGGAATCTACTTCAAAGGATTTGGCGGAGTCCGGATCGAGGACATGGTACTGGTAACGCCCGAGGGTCACCAAATGGTTTCTGATGTTCCCGTCCAGACAGTCTGAATTCCCCGGCCCTCATTAGCGCCGATCGAAAACCAGTGCATAAATCGCCTGGTTGTCGGCGCTGTCGATGGTCCACTCGAAGGACTTGCGGGCGTCATCGGTCTCTACCGGCTGGACAGGGGAAAGCGTGCACGTACCCGAGTCCAGATCTGCGACGAAGCCACGAATGTATGAGGCCGGAGCCGCGAAATCCACCTTAACCGTCAGTCTGTCGACGTCGCGGGCGAACATGGCTGCGAAGGGGTACCACATAATGTCGGTACCGGGAGTCATGGCGCCGGGCCAATCGTGTTTGTGCTCAACTACGAAAGTCTCTCCCCGCTTCAGTACTGTGGGGAACATGATGTCGATGAGCTGCAGCAGTCCGAGGTCGAGGTTGGACCGAATTGCCAAAGCTACGTCCCCGGCGTCGCGCTTCAAGGATGCGGCGTTGACCGCGAACTCCGAGAAGTGAAGTACTGAACCGCCGATCAGCAACATAGGGCAGCTGTCGACATCGAGTTTTGATGAATTGCGGCCCTTGATGGTGATTACATTTTCCACGTCGCGCGCGGTTATGCTGCTCTTGCAGATTATTTCTTCAATGTGTAGAGATTTATTAGATCCCCAGTAGGCATCCACAGCTCTCTGGCTCAGTATCGTGGCGCGGATCCATGATTCCGTGAAGGGTACCTGGACGGTTTCAGAGATCGCCGAAATGAGTGCCTCTACCGGAGATGTTGCCATCTTCGTGGAGTATGCGACATAGATTGCTGCTGCCCACCCGGTGAGACCGCAAAACAAAAGTGCGCCTATAAGGAGCGGTACCGTTGGGATGATATCGCGCAACCCCAGCAGAGTTCCGATCAGGGAAATTGCGGCTATGGTGGCAGCGAGCAATCTTCCAACGAATGTCCGCAATACATTTTGTCTGCGCAAGCGTCCTGTACCCTGTTCTGGTCAGATATAGCTGTAACAGATACTCAGGAGAAGTAGCGGAGTTTCTACAGGACGTCGCTGATGGGGAATGATGGCGCTCTGGAAAGCGATACCGAGCCCAGGGCGGCTAAGTGGCAGGAGCATTCCACCTGGAATGAAGCCGCCTCCCGCCCTCGATAGAGTCAGCAGTTCATGCATGTCCTGCTGCTCGAGATGCGGATGTATCTCTACGGTTGTCGCCTCACCGGCGATTAAAAAAAGAAAATTGAGATCGCAGCCCGGACGGTCTGTGTGGCACCCTACAAAGGACCCGAGTCCGTACGCCAAGTACGTGGATGACGAGAATTTCACGTCCCTGCCGGCAGAAGATGCTACCTGTGCCATCATTGACGTCGATGTTGCCAATGTAGAGGCACATTCGTCGCCGGCCGCAGAAGCGAAATCGAAAGGCGAGGTGAGCCTACGGTCCTTGACTCTGATGCCATATCGAGGACTGGCAATGTGAGTGAAATTGCTAGACGCAGCTTCGACTCGAAGAGCCTGTAGGGTCGAGTCATTCAGGTGATGGCCACCCGAATGGGTGAATCGTTGCGGTGGAGGGGAATTCCTGCTCTCTACCGTCACTTAATCCACCACGATGTCCCAGTACTGCTCTGCTTCCTCGCCGAGTATTACTTCTGGACCGTTGGGGTTGAGTTGCAGATCTTGTCGATCTGGACTTAGTTCAGCGATTTTCAGGCTGAACTCTTCGAAAGTCACATCATCCATCGTGGCCCCCTCGACGTTGCTCCCTGGGGGGAGATTAGTGAGGGTATGACGATGCGTCAATACCATTTCCACTGGATCTAGGCGTATTTGACCGGTGCGTTGTTGACAGCCGACGGCCTTGAGTAGAAATTATGATCTTGATGAAGAGCCCATCACAGGCGGACGCTACGCCTGTGAGCTGCGGATGTACCCGGTGTCCATGAGGGCGGCTGGCCTCCCTGTTCGCACTCACCGGCGTTAGGCCGCCGAGGCTGAGGTGGGCCAGCCCGTCCGCTCCTGCCGCCCCGGGACACCCTGCACCCCATGCAGCCGTTGGTTACGGCCGGACATGCCATCCGGGAACCGGCGCCAGCCAGGCCCCTGGCGGGCATCGATCTCGCCCTGGTCTGCTCATCTCGACCGTGCACCGGATATTAGGTGCCGCAGCTTGTGCCGACTGGCTTCCTGGGGTGTCCCAACAGGCCCGGTAATCCGCCGCTACGAGGTCAGTGGCCCAGCAGTCTCAGCTGCCGGCTGGTCCTGTTGAGGATTTCGCCGCCGTCTTGGGTACACACCATGATGTCCTCAATCCTTGCCCCGTGGAGCCCGGGCATATAAATGCCTGGCTCTACGGAGAACGCCATGCCCGGCTCCAGCTCCAGATTGTTGCCAGAGACGATGTATGGATCCTCATGCGTCTCCATCCCGATACCGTGACCAGTGCGGTGGATGAAGTACTGCCCATAGCCGGCCTCGGTGATGATCTCCCTGCCGATATGGTCCAGCATCTCCGCGGTCAGCCCCGGACGCACGGCCTCTGTCTGCGCACGCTGCGCGCTCTGGAGCACGTCGTAGTACTTCCGGAACGCCGTGCTCGGCTCTCCGATGCAGTAGGTGCGCGTCGAGTCCGAGCAGTACCCCTGTGATGTCGTTCCGCCGATGTCGACGACGACCGGCTCACCCACGTTGATCGTTCTGTCGGACAGCTCGTGATGCGGGCTGGCACCGTTGGGGCCCGACGCGATGATGACGAAGTCGACGCTGCTGTGGCCCGCGTCGATGATCGCGGCAGCGACGTCTGCGCCAACCTCTCGCTCGGTCCGTCCCGCGACCAGCCATTGGGCCATGTTGTCGTGTACGTAGTCGATTGCCGAGGCCGCTTCACGCAGGGCGTCGACCTCGTCCGGAGTCTTTCGCATCCGGAGCTCACGCAGTACAACCCCGGCCAAAGACTGCTCGGCGGAGGGCATCGCGCTGCGGAAGGCGAGCACTTTCTCGGCCCACATATGGTTGTCGAGGCCGACGCGGAGGGCTCCGGTGGGGAGTCTCCCAGCGACCATCGCATAGGGGTCGTCGGTCTCGTCCCAGCTGGTGATCTCTATGCCCAGTCCGCCTGCAGGGGACGCCTCGGCGGCTGGCTTCTCCAACCTGGGTACAAAAAGAAACGGTTCCGGACCCGTAGTGGGGAGTACGAGACACGTAAGCCGCTCCAACGGGAGCGCGGCATAACCCGTCAGGTAACGGAGGTCAGGACCTGGAGAAACGAGCAGGACGTCAATACCTGCTTCGGCGGCAGCGTTCTGGGCTCGCCGAAGACGGTCTGGGGGGCGCCGATTGAGGGATCCGATCTTCACACGGTCACTATAAGACGCTTCGGTTTGCCGACCCCGACGCGCGGCTCGAAGCAGGCGTGAGGGCAGCTCGTGAGCCGCGACGACTACGCGAAGCGGGCCGCCAGCACGACCACGTCCTCCGAACCGCCAGCTCTGTCGAGCCCATTCGGTAGAACCGTACGCAGCACATGGTCGACCAGCATTTCCGGGTCTTCCCGGGCGGCGCGCGGCGCGGAGTTGGCCGCGGCGTGCAGCCGGGCGAAGGCGCGGTCCATGGGATCGCCGGTGTTCAGCAGACCATCGGTGTAAAGGAGCACTGTCTCGCCGGGCTCCACGGTCAGTTCGACGCTCGGCGCCTCCCAACAGGCGAGCATCCCCAGGGGCGCCGACAGTGACGTCTCCGCGAACTCCGTACGCCGCTCGCCGATCACCAAGGGCGGACTGTGCCCGGCCCCGGCCAGCGTGATCTTGCGCAGCGCGGGCTCGCAGTACGCGAACAGGGCGGTGGCGGAGCGGGCGGGCTCGGTCAGCCGCAGCAGCAGTTCGAGGTCGGACAGGACGGCGACCGGGTCCTCTCCCTCCATCACGGCGTACGCCCTCAGGGAGGCCCTCAGCCGTCCCATCGCGGCGATCGCGCTGGGCCCCGACCCGGTGACGGACCCGACGGCGAGGCCGAGCGCGGCGTCCGGCAGGGGCAGTGCGTCGTACCAGTCGCCGCCGCCACGCGGCCCCGTGCGGTGCCGGGCGGCGAGCTGCACGCCCGAGACCCGGGGCAGCCGCGAGGGAAGCAGCTCTTCGGAGATCGTCGCCATGCACGCGCGCGTGCGGTCCAGTTCGACCAGATGGGCCAGGTGCTCGGCCGCGTAGCGCGCGTACAGGCCCACGAGGTGCCGCTGGCGCTCGACGGGCTCTGCGGGCTCGTCGTAGAGCCACACAGCGGCGCCCAGGCGGCCCGCCGACTGTGTGGACAGCGGGAGCGCGTAGCTCGCGGCGTAGCCGAGCCGGGCGGCGACCTCGCGGTGCCGCGGGTCGAGCCCGTCCTCGGAGAGGAGATCGGGCTGGGCGATCTCGCCCTCACCCCCAGGGAGTCCGTCGAGGATCTTCCCGTACGACATGGAACTGCGCGGAACGGTCTCGATGTGACCGAGATCGGCTCGGGCCAGACCCAGGCCGATGGTCGTGTCCGGACCCAGGCCGTCGCCCGGTTCCAGGACTACGAGACCGCGCTGGGCGCCCACGAGGGCGGCTCCGGCGCGCAGCAATTCCTGGAGTGCGTCCGACAGTGAGGCGGTGCGGACCAGGCGCTCGGTGAGTTCGTGCAGGGTCGTGAGATCGGAGACCCAGCCTGCGAGTCTGTCCTGCAGAACGGCACCGGGGGCGTTTGGAGAAGTGGCCGAAGAGGTACCCGTGGCGGCAGGCGCGGGCGCGACAGTGTGTGTGGGTGACGGAACCGTGGCATCGATTCCGGCCACTTTCGGAAGGTGAGGGGCGTTCATGGCGTCCGGCTTTCCGACCGGTGCGTATTGCTCAATAGCATCGCAAACCCCCATGTCATTCTGCGCCGCTAGCAGTGTCTCCACATGTACACGCACTCGTGAGGGGATGTCCAGCATTGTCCTGCTGGGATTCCTGGTGTCCATGGGGCTACAGTTGAAATGTAAAGTTGGCTTAAAACCGCTTCGAGTCACGGCTTATTGCGGTCGACTGGCCTTGTTCGACGGAGCGTCACAGCGGTCGTGATGGGTACGTACTCGGTGAAGGCCAGGGGTGATGGGGATCGTCCCGGAACCTGGCGACGGACCCGGGCGTCTTAGCCACCGACGACCGTGCCCCATCCTCCCGTGGCGGAGGCGGCGAGAAAAACGCGGGACAGCAAAACGCCAGGCGCCGCCACCCCACGCCATGCCCGTGCTTTTGCCAGACGCAGTATGGCCGCGGACGCAGCCAATGCTCGGCCCATAGGGGTTCCCCTTGTCCCTGACAGGGGTGTGATGCGCCAGTAGGTACGCACAGTGAAGTGATCGACACATGGTGTGATGTGGTCCTCGGTGTTGCCAGGCGTGCAACGGAAAGGAACGAGCGCTCATGCGCGAGATCCTCGGAAGGCGACGCAGGCTCCTGTCCAAACAGAACGGCGGGAAGTCTGAGATGCTCAGCGCGGCCCTGACCTTCGCGACCGCATGGCAGTGGCCCGTACTCCCGGGTGTGGCACCGGATCCGCAGGGGCGGGCCCGATGCGCGTGCCCCGACCCGGAGTGCACGGTGCCAGGTGCCCATCCCTTCGACCCCGGCCTGCTCGCGGCCACCACCGACGAGCGCATGGTGCGCTGGTGGTGGACGAACCGGCCTGCGGCGCCGATCGTCCTCGCCACCGGAGGCCAGGCCCCGTGCGCGGTGAGCCTGCCCGCCCTGGCCGCCTCCCGCGCGCTCGCCGCACTCGACCACATGGGGATGCGTCTCGGCCCCGTGATCGCGTCCCCGACGCGCTGGGCGCTGCTCGTGAAGCCGTACTCCCTGGAGCAGCTGGGCGAGCTGCTCTACGCCAAGGACTTCGTGCCGGGCTCGCTGCGCTTCCATGGCGAGGGCGGCTATGTGGCCCTGCCCCCGTCCGAGACAGGCCTGGGCCAGATCCGCTGGGAGCGAGCACCGCTGCCCGGCTCCGCGGCTCCCTGGGTGCCCGATGTGGAGGCCGTGGTGGACGCTGTGGTGGAGGCGCTCACTCGTTCGGGTGTGAGCGCACCCGAGTTGTAGGGGAATCGGGCGCGCGGCGAACCGCGCGCCCGCCCTCGCTCGTTATCGTCCCCTCCATGAACCTTCGCCTGATGGCGCTGACGGGCGTCGTCGCACTCACGGCCGCGCTGCCGCTGGCCGTGGCCTCCGCGGGACCTGTGGGCGACGGGGGCCCCGCGGCAGCACGTACGTCCGGTCAGACCGTGCGTGCCCCCGAAGCGCGTACCGCCGACGATGCGCGTACCTCCGAACCAGGTGCCTCCGCCGACGTCCGTACCTCCGGTCGCGTCGACGGCAAGGCGCCCGAGCCGCGTTCAGCCTCGACCGTGAGCCCCCTGCTGCTCGGTCTGGGCCTCGCCACCGCCGCTCGCTGCGGCCCCGACCTCGCGTCTCCCAACGGCATCGAGGCGCAGACCTGCGTGTTGACGCAGGGGCGGGACACCTGGGCGCGTACGTACTACCGCAACGTGACGGGCGACGACCTCACGTCCGTACTGACCCTCATGGGGCCCGGTGGCCGCACCGTGCGGATGCACTGTGCGGTGGGCGCGGACGACGAGCCGGCGGTGTGCGAGACGCCGCGGGAGCGCACTACGGGGGACGCGCGGGCGTACACGGCGGTCGTGGAGTTCGCGGCGGCGGCCGACAGGCCGCTGCTACTGCGCTCGGGGAGCAACTCGCCTACGCAGACTGCGCGTTGAGGCATCCGTCGACGGCGGACCGGAATCCGGGAATGGAAAAACCCGGTTGCTGGCGACGGGGGATGCACCAGCAACCGGGCTGATGGAACGGTAACAAGAGATCGGCGGTTCGCAAATTCGAACTCCGCTATTCGGACACCGATTTACCTGTCCCAACGAGGAGTTGTGACAGAGGTCACCCCTCCAGCGAGACGTCTGACCGGCTGACCGGTCGGTCAGCCGGTTCTGCGGATCCGCTGTGTGTCAGCTGAGTGTGACCTGGCGGTTGGTGAGACCGCCGCGCGCCCGGCGCTCGTCCGCGGTGAGTGGCGCGTCCGTGGTCAGTGCGGTGGCGAGCCGCTCGGCGAACTCGGTCGCCGGCTTCTCCACGTCGTCGGCGGTGACACCGGTCGGCAGGTCCCAGACCGGCACGGTGAGGCCGTGGGCACGGAAGGAGCCCACGAGGCGCGTGCCTTCCCCGAGGCTCGAACGGCCGGCCGCGTGCAGCCGCGCGAGAGCGTCCAGAAGCCGCTCCTCAGGGTGCGGCATGACCCAGCGCAGGTGGTTCTTGTCGGGGGTCTCGCACCAGTACGCCGCGTCGACGCCGGAGAGCTTCACCGTCGGGATGGCGGCGGCGTTCGCCCGCTCCAGGGAGGCGGTCACCTCCGTGGTCGCGTTCTGTGAGTCCGGGACCCAGAATTCGAAGCCCGAGTGCACAACTGGCTCGAACGCGCCTTCGGGGTCGATGAGGTCCTGCAACCGCGGTCCGTCGGCCGGGGCGCGGCGGCCCTGGACCGGAGTGCCGGGCTCCGCGGTGAGCGCGCGCTGGAGGGTGTCGGCCAGATCGCGGCTGATGTCACCGGACGCGGTGTCGTTCTGCAGGCCGATGAGGACCGAGCCGTCGTCGCGGCGCAGCGCGGGCCACGCCATCGGCAGCACGGTCGCGAGCGTGACGGACGGGACGCCCTCCGGGAGGGACTCCCTCAGATGCAGCTCGACGGTGGCCGCCGGCACCAGCTCGCGCAGCGCGACCCAGTCGGCCTCACCCGGCAACCCCTCGAAGGGGCGCTGCACCAGCTCGGTCACGGCGTGCGAGGCGGCCCGCCCGTGACAGGCCTTGTAGCGGCGACCGCTGCCGCAGGGGCAGGGTTCACGTGCTCCGACCACTGGCACGTGCTCATTGGTGCCTCCGGCACGGGCGCCATCCTTCAGCTGAGGCTGCCTGGCCTTCGTCTGGGGTCGCTTCTTGGCCATCGTGGATGTCTCCCGGTTACGGCTCGTCTCGTACGGGCGCGAGCCTAGCCGCTCGTACGAGGAGCCACGGGACCCTGTGGACAACCCGCCGAGTCGTCCCGGAACCGGTACTGGTGCCTCGGTTCGTCCCGGAACCGATGCCTCAGTCCAGGTCGTCGAAGGCGCCCCCGAAGGCCAGGTCGGGTATCGCGGACACCGACGGGGCCGTGACACGCGCGGCGAAGTCGTCGTGGCGGTGCTCGGCGTGCGCGTCCTTGTGCACGACCACCCACACCGTGACCTCGCCCTGGGCGTCGTCCCGGACGCCCCAGTCGTCGGCCAGCGCCGTGATGATGTTCAGCCCGCGGCCGCCGTGCGCGGTGACCGAGGGCGTGGCCGGAACCGGACGGGTCGGACCACCGCCGTCCGTCACCTCGACCGTGAGCCTGCCGCTCGGTTCCACTCGCCACGCGGCCCGGACGTCACCGTCGCCCGCCAGGGCGTCGCCCAGCGGCCTGCCGTGTCGGCAGGCATTGCTCAGTAGTTCGGAAAGGATCAATACGGCATCGTCGATGACCGTTTCCGCCACACCGCCGGTCCGCAGCTGAGTCCGCATCCGGTGTCTCGCATCCCCCACGCCCGCAGGGCCATGGGGTACGGCCATGCTCGACGACGTGGGCACCTCTTGTGCCACCACCAACGCCACCCCCGAGACCTCCTTCGCCCCACGCCACGGTGTGGATGCCCCTCTGGACTGGACCGGAAACCGGCCAATGCACGTGCAGTGACGCACTCGTAACGATCGAATACGGACCGAACGCGCCGGAGCACTCCCTGTAACCAGGTGGCCGGATTTCGACAGTGTGGCCGAGATCTCAAGATCCAGGAAGTCCGGGACAGAGGAGGTCCCAGGTCAGTGGCTCAGCTGTCGCAGCACCGCGCGCGGGCGGTTGGTGATGATGGCGTCGACGCCCAGGCCGACACAGAGATCGACGTCCTGGGGCTCGTTCACGGTCCATACGTGAACTTGATGGCCCGCCCGCTTCAGGCGCTCGATGTACGCAGGGTGATTGCGCACGATCCGCATCGACGGGCCCGCGATCCGGACACCCGCGGGCAGCCGACCGTCACGCAGCCGGGGCGAGACGAACTGCAGCAGATAGACCGTCGGCAGCGTCGGGGACGCGGCGCGGACGCGGTGCAGCGAGCGAGCCGAGAAACTCATGACACGCACCGTCGATTCGGCGGCCGAGGGCGGGGCGTCCAGGCCGAAGTGCTTCAGAAGGACCAGCAGGCGCTCCTCGACCTGGCCCGCCCAGCGCGTGGGGTGCTTCGTCTCGATGGCCAGCTGTACGGGCCGGCCGGCGTCGGCGACGAGTTCGAGCAGGCGCTCCAGCGTGAGGACGGACTGCTGCTCCCAGGACGGGGGCCGCTGCTGCTCCCAGTCGGGCGCCTCGTCGCGGTTCTTCCAGGAGCCGAAGTCCAGGGCGGCGAGGTCGGCGAGCTCCAGGGCGGAGACGGCACCGCGGCCGTTGGAGGTGCGGTTGACGCGGCGGTCGTGGACGCAGACGAGATGCCCGTCCGCGGTCAGCCGTACGTCACACTCCAGGGCGTCGGCGCCGTCCTCGATCGCTTTCTCGTACGCGGCCAGGGTGTGCTCGGGGGCCTCTTCGGAGGCCCCTCGGTGGGCGACGACCTGGGGCAGGTGCTGTCGTGCGTGGGTCACCGCGTCATGGTGCCATCGTGAGCGGGTACGCGTGGGGGCAGCGGCGCTAGACGTGCGATGGTTTTGTCAGACCTGTCCGATATAAGTGAAGATCAAGGAGTCACAGGGACCGCTTATGGCGCCCTGACGTCCCGTGGGAAAAGCTGACGGCATACAACAAGCACCTGCACAGCTGAATCGCGCCGGGTCATGAACACGTGTGAGCGACGTCGTGAACGCACGTGAGTGAGCGTGACCGAATGCGACCTGAATGAACAGCCGTGGATCGAGAGGAAGAGCTGTGAGCACCGAGAACGAGGGCACTGAGGTACCCCCGGCCCCGTCTGCACCCCCTGTGCCGGTGGACACTCCCGCTGCTTCCGTGCCTCCGGAGCAGGCGGCTTCGCGGGAGGCGGGTCCTACGGGTCCCTATCAGGGAGAGCCGTCCCACGGGGCGGCCTCCTCCCGGGAGACGGCCGCTCAGGGGAGTTCTCAAGGCGGCGCACCGACGACCACGTTGCCGCCGGTGCCCCCCGGTGCGCCCGAGGGTGCCGCGCCCGCTCCCGAAGCGGGCGCTTGGCCGCCTCCTCCGCCGACCACGCCCTCGTACGCGGGCGGCGGTGGCTCTGGGGACGCCTGGGGCGCCTCGTACCAGCAGCCCGCGCCCAAGTCGGGCGGCGGGCGCGGCGGTCTGATCGCCGCCATCCTCGTGGCCGCGCTTGTCGCGGGCGGCGTCGGCGGCGGCGTCGGCTACTGGGCGGCGGACCGCAACGACACCTCCACGGATTCCACGACGGTGTCCGCCCCGCAGAGCGGCGGCGATCTCAAGCGCGACGCGGGCACCGTCGCGAGCGTGGCCGCCGAGGCGCTGCCGAGCACCGTCACCATCGAGGCCGAGGGCAGCAACGGCGAGGGCGGCACGGGAACGGGCTTCGTCTTCGACACGCAGGGCCACATCCTCACCAACAACCACGTGGTGGCGGAGGCGGTCGACGGCGGCAAGCTCTCGGCCACCTTCTCGAACGGCAAGAAGTACGACGCCGAGGTGGTGGGCAACGCCCAGGGCTACGACGTCGCGGTCATCAAACTCAAGGACGCCCCTTCGGACCTGAAGCCGCTGCCGCTCGGCGACTCGGAGAAGGTCGCCGTCGGAGACTCGACGATCGCCATCGGCGCCCCCTTCGGCCTCTCGAACACGGTGACCACGGGCATCGTCAGCGCCAAGAACCGTCCGGTGGCCTCCAGCGACGGCAGCGGCGGCACCAAGGCCTCGTACATGAGCGCCCTGCAGACCGACGCCTCGATAAACCCCGGCAACTCCGGCGGCCCGCTCCTGGACGCGAACGGCTCCGTCATCGGCATCAACTCGGCCATCCAGTCCAGCAGTGGCGGCCTGGGCGGTACGAGCCAGTCCGGCTCCATCGGCCTGGGCTTCGCGATCCCGATCAACCAGGCGAAGAGCGTCGCCCAGCAGCTGATCAAGACTGGCACGCCCGTCTACCCGGTGATCGGCGCCTCGGTCTCCCTGGAGGAGGGCACCGGCGGCGCGACGATCAGCAAGGAGGGCCCCGACGGTTCGGAGGCCGTCACCCCGGGAGGTCCCGCCGACAAGGCCGGCCTCAAGTCCGGCGACGTCATCACCAAGCTCGACGACCGGGTGATCGACAGCGGTCCCACCCTCATCGGCGAGATCTGGACCCACGAGCCCGGCGACACCGTCAAACTCACCTACACCCGCGACGGCAAGCAACAGACGGCCGAAGTGACCTTGGGCGAGCGCAAGGGCGACAGCTGACCCGTTAGTCTTGTCCCCGCGCCGATCTCGTGTCGGCGCGGGGTGGGTTGCCCGAGCGGCCTAAGGGAACGGTCTTGAAAACCGTCGTGGCAGCGATGTCACCGTGGGTTCAAATCCCACACCCACCGCGCAGGTCAGCCTGGGTGCTGGTCAGAGCTGGTCAGAAGGGGTGTCTCTCGGTGAGAGACACCCCTTCGGCGTTCGAATCAGGTCCACGGTTTTCTCTCCCCGTGCGGTTTCTCCTTCGTGCCGCGGGTGAACAAGTCGCAGATGGCGCGTCCACGACTGCTACAGCTCGTAGTCCCGGGCCAGCTCCTCCCAGGAAACGCCGCGGAGCGCGGGATCGGCGTCCTGGCCGGACGGGACGGTCGGGGTGGGCTGGAACCAGACGACCGTGAGGGCCGAGCGGTACAGCATGAGGTCGTGGTCCGGGTCCAGGGCGGTCGAGCGGCACGCTCCGATGCACGCCACGGGCGGCAGCACCTCGACGGGGCCGAACGGGCCGGCGTACTGCTCCGGGTACTCGCGGGGAGGCGGGACGAGGTGGACCGGCCCGGTGGAGAAGGCGCGTTCGGCGGTCCTCAGGAGGCTCTTGATCTTCATGTCGTTGACGGGCTTGCAGGGATAGCCCTCCAGCATCCCGCCGTACGTCGAGGAGAGCCGCAGCTCGGCGAGCTCGATCGAACGGCCGGACGAGAGGACGACGCGGGTCAGCGCCATGGGGCACACCCCAGGGCGGCACTTCGTCGGAGCTTCGGGGATTTCACGGCCGGTGTTGCCCTGTCATCCGTGCCGCCGAGGTGATCGTCGAGCGGGCCTCCCGTTCGGTGAGCCCGGTGCGGACGGCGGCGTCGACGAGCGCCTCGGTCAGCTCCGGGCCGATGCCGTTCTCGTACGCCCGGCAGGCGGCCCAGTAGAGGCGGGTGTTGCGCTGGCCCTCGTGGGCGGCGAGGACGAACTGGACGAGGCCCTGGCCCTGCTGGCCCGTTGAGGCGGGGGTGGAGTGGCGGGGGCGGGGCGGCGGCATGAGGAGGCGCAGGAGGGACGTCGGGCAGGGGGCGGGCGCCAGGTGGGCGGTGCCCGGAGCCGTGCTGTAGGCGCCGTGCTCGGTGCGTGAGCCGGGGCCGACGAGGTAGCCGCCGGCGCCGCGGATGTCGATGCCGGGGGCCAGGCGGCCCGCGGAGTTGGGGACGACGACGTCGGGCGGGCCACTCAGCCAGACGTGCCGACCGCCGCTGGGGGTCAGTACGACGACCGTGGCGGGGATCGTGAACAGGTGGCGCAGGGCCAGCTCCCGGAGGGCCGCTGACGAGTCCGTACCCGACTTGGTGTCGAGGTCGATGCCGATGAGGTGGTGCGGCTCCAGGCCGCAGGCGATGCCGTAACCGGTGGCCCAGGGGGCGGCGGTGAAGAGCTCGCGGATGCGCCGCGGATCGGTCGAGGCGTCGTACACACCGTGTCCGAAGCGGCCGCACTCGCCGTGGCAGGGCGGTGCCGTCGGGTCGTCGCGGTGTGGTGAGCGCAGCGCCGGGAGCTTGGTCCGGGACAGCGGGATGACGGCCAGTCCGCGTTCGGCGGCTGACAGGGCGTGTGCGAGGGCCAGCGTCGTGGCCTGCCGGTCGATGGTGGCCATGACTCCATTTTCGTACGAGTGTTCGAAAAAGGGAAGAGGGCGGCCCCGGTGGGCGGCGGGAGGTGGAAGGGGGTGGCGAAGGGGCTGTGGGAGGGGAGGGGAGCCGCCTGGAGAGATTGGCTGAAAATGTGCCGAAACGCTTCGTCCCTTGCGGCGTATGGGATTGAGATGCCCATGCCCTCCTGAGCTGCGGTTTCGGCGCTGCGATGGGGGTTTATCGACATGTCCTCACGCTTGCGAGCGAATAGTGGCTTCCGGGGTGGTTCGCCGGGGATTCGGTGGGCAATTCTGATGTCGCGACGTCGTGACCCACACCGAGGCGGTCGGCCAACTGCCTGGGAACAAGCCGTACTTGGCCGGCCCTGGCCGGTGCGTACTTCCGCTTCTGGAGGAATAGACATGGCAAGCATCCGTACCGCCCGCGTTCTCGCCGCCGTAGCCGCCTTGCCGCTCGCGGCCGCCCTCTTCTCGGGTGTTGCAACGGCCGACAACGGCGCCTTCGCGGACAACGGATCGAACGCGGCTGTGGCGACGGTCGATGGCGGCGGTGTCGGTGGTGACAACTACGGCACGTCGTCCACCACGCAGCAGCAGGCCGTCGGCTCCGGTGCCTCGAACCAGAGCAACACGGCTCAGGTGAACGGTTCCGCGTTCACGGCCATCGACCAGTCGAACGAGAACATCGCCGTCAACTTCACCGAGCTCTGGTGAGCCCGCGGCTGTCGGGGACTGGAGACCCCCGGCGGTCGTACGCCTCCCTAGTGGGGTGCTTTGTGGGGTGGTAACGCGTCTGTGCGGCGGTGCTTCGGTACCGCCGCGCAGGCGTTTTCGCGCATCTACGGGTGCCTGGCGCGTACGCGCACGCATGTGGCGCGTGGGTGTGCCGCATGTGGGTCGGGCGGGCGCCCCTGGCCCCGGCGGTCAAGGTCTCTGACCTTGACAGTCGACCTTATCTGACGGACAGTCAGAAACCCTTGTCGTGTGAGGTCCGGGAGGGCCGTCGTCGTGCATCTCGCCCCCACCGAGCGCCAGCGACGGCTGCGCGCCGAACTCCGTACGTACTTCCGGGCCGTGATGCCGGACGGGCCGCCCCCCGCCGACTCCGGGCGACAGCGTGCGCTGCTGCGCAGGATCGGCGCCGACGGGTGGCTGGGGCTGGGCTGGCCGGTCGCGTACGGGGGCCAGGGGCGCGGCGCCGAAGAGCAGTTCGTCTTCTTCGACGAGGCTTATCGGGCGGGCGCTCCGGTCTCCATGGTCACGCTGAACACGGTCGGGCCGACGCTCATGAAGTACGGCACCGAGGAGCAGAGGGGCTTCTTCCTGCCGCGGATTCTGCGCGGGGAGCTCGTGTTCGCGATCGGGTACAGCGAGCCGTCGGCGGGGACGGATCTCGCGTCGCTGCGGACGCGGGCTGTGCGGGTGGGAGAGGAGGGCGGCCTCGAGCGTGGCCTCGGGGCAAGTGGCTCCGAGAACGGCGACGAGAGCAGTGGCGGCGGTGAGTGGCTCATCGACGGGCAGAAGGTCTTCACCTCCAACGCCCAGTACGCCGACTGGATCTGGCTCGCCTGCCGTACGGACCCCGAGGCGCCCAGGCATCAAGGCATTTCGATCCTGCTTGTGCCCACCGACGCCCCCGGGTTCTCGTGGACGCCCATCGAGACAGTGGGTGGGCTGACCACAACGGCCACGTACTACGACGGAATCCGGGTACCGGCGGCCAACCTCGTCGGTGAGGAGAACGGCGGCTGGGGGCTCATCACCAACCAGCTCAATCATGAGCGGGTCGCGCTCGCGGCGATCGGCATGCAGGCCGAGGACTTCTACGCGGCCGCGCTGATCGCGGCCAGTACGCCCGATCCAGTGACGGGGCGGCGCAGGGTTGACGAGCCGTGGGTTCGGTCGAGGCTGGCCGAAGTGCATGCCCGGCTGGCGGCAACGCGCCTGCTCAACTGGCGTTTGGTGGGGGATGTCGGGGCCGGCCGGCTGGCCCCAGGCGATGCGAGCGGCGTGAAGTTCCTGGGAACCGAATCGGCGGTCGCGGTGTATCGAATGTGTACGGAAATTGTGGGAGCGGACGCGCTGGTGCGCTCCGGTTCGCCGGGTGTGTTCGGGGACGGCGAGCTGGAGCGGATGAACAGGGCGGCGCAGATCAACACGTTCGGGGGCGGGGTGAGCGAGGTGCAGCGGGAGATCGTGGCGACGATGCGGCTCGGCATGACGAGGGGGCGGCGGTGAGCGCGGGGACGGCTTCGGGCGCAGGCGCGGATGCGGCGGCGGCGCGTGCGAGTGGCGGCGCTGCCTCGAGCGGAGAGGGGGCTGCCGCTGCGAGCGAGGGCGGGCACGGGGAAGTGTACGAGGACGTGTACGCGCGGTTGAAGGCCTACGAGGGACGGGCGTCCGCCGTCGGGGGCGTGGGCAGGGATCGCGTCAACGAGCCGATGATCCGGCACTGGTGCGAGGCGATGGGTGACACGAATCCGGCATATGCGGGACCGGATGCCATAGCGCCGCCCACCATGCTCCAGGTGTGGACGATGGGGGGTCTGTCCGGGCACGGGGGACGTTCGGAGGCGTACGACGAACTGCTCGGGCTGCTCGACAGCGCGGGGTACACCTCGGTCGTCGCCACCGACTGCGAGCAGGAGTACCTGCGGCCGTTGCGGCCCGGAGACGAGATCACCTTCGATGCGGTGATCGAGTCGGTCTCCGAGCGCAAGACGACCAAGTTGGGCACGGGGTACTTCGTCACGACGCGGATGGACGTACGGGCGGGCGGCGAGCCTGCGGGGACGCATCGGTTCCGAATCCTCAAGTACGTGCCCGCGGTTCGGGGACGGAGCGGTTCGGGGGCAGCGACGGCGGTTCCGAGGGCAGCGGAGGAGGCGGCGCCGGGAGCGTCGGGGACTACGGCGGGACCGGCGACCGGGGAGAAGGGCGCGAAGGCTTCACGGCCCCGCCGGCCCCGTCCTGTCGTCAACCGTGACAACGCCGGCTTCTGGGAGGGCGTGTCCCGGCACCGGCTGCTCATCCAGCGCTGTGACGGCTGCAAGGCACTGCGCTTTCCCTGGCTGCCGGGGTGCAACGCGTGCGGGGGCCTGGAGTGGGACACGGTCGAGGCGGGCGGCGCGGGGATCGTCTACTCGTACGTGGTGATGCACCACCCGCCCTTCCCCGCCTTCACCGTGTCCGACCATGCCGCCGGCGAGACGGGACCGTACGCGGCCAGGCCGTACGCGGTCGGGCTGATCGAACTCGCCGAGGGCGTGCGGATGATCAGCAACGTGGTGGGGGTGCCGTACGACCGCATGCGGATCGGGATGCCGGTGCGACTGGAATTCGAGCGGGTGGACGAGGAGCTGGAGCTGCCGGTCTTCCGAGCCGTCGAGGGGGCCGGTGGCTGACATGGACTTCACGCCCACGGAGGAGCAGGCGGCGGCCCGCGACCTGGCCGCGAGGATCTTCGGCGACCTGTCCACGCACGAGCGGCTGACCGCCGTCGGGACCGGCAGTGACGCCGAGCTGTGGAAGGCGCTGTGCGAGGCCGGGCTGCTGGCCGCCGTCGAGGACATAGGGCTCCTCGGGCTGGTGCTCCTGCTGGAGGAACAGGGGCGGACGACGGCCCAGGTGCCGTTCGCGGCGAGCTGTGTGTACGGGCTGCTGGCGGTGTCGGCCCATGGTTCGGCTGAGCAGCGGGAGCGGCTGCTGCCGGGGATCGGGGACGGGACGGTGGTGGTGAGTGGGGCCCTGCCCGCAGCTGTCGTACGGGTGGGCGCAGACGGGGAGTTGAGCGGAGTTGTCCCTGTGGTGCCGTGGCTGCGCGACGCCACGCATGTCCTCGTCGCGGACGACGAACGGCGACTGTGGCTGGTGCGGACCGCCGACGCGATGAGGGTGCCCTCGCGCATGGGGGTCCCCCCGTTCGAGCGAAGTAGGGAGCAGGGGAGAAGCCGAGCGTGCGGGAGCGAGCCCGTCGAGCTGACGGCGCCGTGGTCTGCGGGGCGGCTGACACTGGACGGCACGCCGGCCGAGCGGCTCGGTGGCCCCGACGGGGACGACGCCGGGGCATCCGACGCTGCTGCGGCATACGACGACGTGCTCGCCACCGCTCGCATCGCCTTCGCCGGGCTGCAGGCCGGAGTGTGTGCGGGTTCACTGGCCCGGGCGGTGACGTACACCAACTCGCGCGAGCAGTTCGGGCGGCCGCTCGCGGCCAAGCAGGCGGTCCAACTCCGTGCGGCCGACGCGTACATGGACACCGAGGCGATACGGGTGACGGCGTACGAAGCCGCGTGGCGGCGGGACGAGGGGCTGGACTACGCCACGCACGCGCTGACCGCCGCCTGGTGGGCGTCGGAGGCGGGGCAGCGCGTCGTGCACGCGGGCCAGCATCTGCACGGCGGCATGGGGGCCGACCTCGACCATCCCGTGCACCGGCACTTTCTGTGGGGGCGGCAGCTGGACGCGTATCTGGGGTGCGGGAGCGAAGTGCTGCAGGAGTTGGGCGAGTTGATCGTGCAGGGAGAGGCGGAAGCATGAACACCGACGTCGGGCCGGTGCGGGTCGGGGACGCGCTGCCGCCGCTGGAGATCGAGATCACCCGCACGCTCATCGTCGCCGGGGCGATCGCGTCGCGTGACTACCAGGACGTGCACCACGATGCGGAGCTCGCGCGGCAGAAGGGTTCGCCGGACATCTTCATGAACATCCTGACGACCAACGGACTGGTCGGCCGCTACATCACGGACCACTTCGGTCCCAGGGCAGCGCTGCGGAGGGTGGCGATCAGACTGGGTGCGCCCAACTATCCGGACGACACGATGGTGTTGACCGGCACGGTGGAGGCGGTCGAGGGCGACACCGCGACGATCCGGGTCGTGGGAACCAATGGCATCGGCAGGCACGTCACGGGGACAGTGATGGTCACCGTCCCGGAGGAGGGCGCGGCGACCGGCGCGGCTTCGGGGGCTGTTCCGGCCAGGGGCGCGGTCACCGGCGGGACCTCAGGCATGGCTCCGGTGGGGGGCACGGTCGTCGGCGACGCGGCTTCGGGTTCGTCAGGGGGCCGACCATGAGCGTACGGACACGGGACACCCTTGGCGGGCGGGCGGCGATTGTCGGGATCGGGGCCACCGAGTTCTCGAAGGACTCGGGGCGCAGTGAGCTGCGGCTCGCGGTCGAGGCGGTGCGGGCCGCGCTCGACGACGCGGGGCTCACGGCGGCCGATGTGGACGGGATGGTGACGTTCACGATGGACACGAGCCCGGAGATCACCGTGGCGCAGGCGGCAGGCATGGGCGAGCTGTCCTTCTTCTCGCGCATCCACTACGGGGGCGGGGCGGCCTGCGCGACCGTCCAGCAGGCCGCGCTCGCGGTGGCCACCGGGGTAGCCGAAGTGGTCGTCTGCTACCGGGCGTTCAACGAGCGGTCGGGACGTAGATTCGGTTCCGGAGTGCAGCGGCGGGAGCCGTCGGCCGAGGGCGCGGCACTCGGCTGGTCGCTGCCCTTCGGACTGCTCACACCCGCGTCGTGGGTGGCGATGGCCGCCCAGCGCTATCTGTACACGTACGGGCTGACGCCCGAGGCGTTCGGGCATGTCGCGGTCGTCGACCGCAAGTACGCGGCCACCAACCCGGCGGCGTACTTCCACGGCAAACCGATCACGCTCGCCGACCACGCCGCCTCGCGCTGGATCGTGGAGCCGCTGCGGTTGCTGGACTGCTGTCAGGAGACCGACGGCGGTCAGGCCCTGGTCGTCACGTCGGTGGAGCGGGCGCGTCATCTGCGGCATTCGCCCGCCGTGGTCACCGCGGCCGCCCAGGGCGCGGGGCGGGCGCAGGAGCAGATGACCAGCTTCTACCGGAACGATCTGACGGGGCTGCCGGAGATGGGCGTGGTGGCACGGCAGTTGTGGCGCACGTCAGGGCTGACGCCGGCCGACATCGACGTGGGGATTCTCTACGACCACTTCACGCCGTTCGTGCTGATGCAGCTGGAGGAGTTCGGGTTCTGCAAACCGAGCGAGGCCGCTGACTTCGTCGCCGAGGAGCGGCTGCCGTTGAACACGCACGGAGGACAGCTCGGGGAGGCGTATCTGCACGGGATGAACGGGTTGGCGGAGGGGGTACGGCAACTGCGTGGGACGTCCGTGAACCAGATACCCGACGCCCGCCGGGTGCTGGTGACCGCGGGAACGGGGGTCCCCACGTCGGGGGTGATCCTGGGTTCGGACGATCGGGGCTGATTCGCGACGCGGTAAGGGAGGCGGGGGCGCTGGGCGCTCGGTCGGGGCCGGGGTTCTGCTCCGTGCCACGCGCGCCCGCTCGTGCACGGAGAGGTAGGGGCACACCTGGGCTTCCCGTAAGGTCCGGGGAGGTGCTTGGGCGGGCACCACCCGAGTGAGGTCTGGGAAGCGCGGGGCAGTATGGCTGACTGGCCTCGGCACGGACTGCCCCTCGGGCCCCACATTGCACGTGTGTACCGCGTGGCAACGGCACGCCTCTAGTCCTTTGGACCTGTTGCCGAACGAGGTCGTACTACTCCTGGACCACTCCAAGTTCCGGGCTACTGCCAGGGGAGCCGTCTCTCAGGGGTGAACCCTCAGGGGGCCGGGCCCCCGCGTCCACCTTCAGGAGGTGGGGCCAACCCCCTTCCTACAACCTGAGGCGGACACGGCTTCGGGACCTCCGGCCGATCCGCTGGAGTAGGGGGCGCTCCTAGCGTGGAGCCATGACCACAACCGTCTGCACCAGCGCTTCGAATGCGGCGACGCGGACTCTTGCGTACCCGTCGTTCTCCTCGTACGTGAGGGCTCGCCAACCGGTGCTGCTGCGTACCGCGCGCTCACTGACCGCGAACCCGAGCGACGCGGAGGATCTGCTGCAGACCGCGCTGACGAAGACGTACGTCGCGTGGGAGCGGATCGAGGACCACCGGGCGCTCGACGGTTATGTGCGGCGGGCGTTGCTGAACACGCGGACGTCACAGTGGCGGAAGCGGAAGGTCGACGAGTTCGCGTGCGACGAGCTGCCGGAGCCCGAGGCTCCGCCGGCCGGCGATCCGGCGGAGCAGCAGGCGCTGCACGATGCGATGTGGCGCGCGATCATGAAGTTGCCGGCGCGGCAGCGGGCGATGGTCGTACTGCGGTACTACGAGGACCTGAGCGAGGCGCAGACGGCGGAGGTGTTGGACGTGTCGATCGGTACGGTCAAGTCGGCCGTGTCGCGTGCGCTGGGCAAACTCCGCGAGGACCCCGAGCTTGGTCCCGTGCGCTGATTGGGGTGATCGACCTCGCGGTGATTGATCGCGTGCCGCGTGCGGTGATGGGCCTCGTGCGGTGATCGGCCTCGCGGCGATTTGGTCGCGCGGTGAATTGGTATGGCGGGGACCTGCTGCCAGGCGCCGCTCGGGACGGGACGGCCGAAGGCGGAGTCACGGCCGCGCTGCCACTGCTGATTTGGCACGGCGCCGTCAATGAGCACGGCAGCCTCGGCCTCCGCGGCAGGACGGGCCGGCCGCGGGACGAGCTGGCCGCCGGACGGGCTAATCAGACCGGCTCTTGATCGATCATCTCCGGGAGTAGTGACATACCGCACGGTATGTGAGCAGAATCAGGCCATCCCTTACCACCGCGTAGGCAATGTCGCCCCGGGAGGCCGCCCCGTGCAGAGCACGATGCAGGACGTACCGCTGCTGATCTCGAGGATCCTGACCCACGGGTCAACCATCCACGGAGCGTCGCAGGTGATCACCTGGACCGGTCAGGGAGAGCCGCAGCGGCGCTCCTTCGCCGAGATCGGTGTCCGGGCGGCCCGGCTGGCACACGCGTTGCGCGATGACCTCGGCGTCCGGGACGACGACCGGGTCGCGACGCTCATGTGGAACAACGCCGAGCACGTCGAGGCGTACTACGCGATCCCCGCCATGGGCGCGATCCTGCACACGCTCAACCTCCGGCTGCCCCCCGAGCAGCTCGTCTGGATCGTCAACCACGCCGCGGACCGCGTGGTCGTGGCCAACGGTTCGCTGCTCCCCCTTCTCGCGCCGCTGCTGCCGCACCTCAAGTCGGTCGAGCATGTGGTCGTCTCCGGCCCCGGTGACCGTTCGTTGCTCGACGGGGCGACAGTGCAGGTGCATGAATACGAGGACCTGATCGCGGTCAAGCCGGACAGCTACGACTGGCCCGAGCTGGATGAGCGCCAGGCCGCGGCCATGTGCTACACCTCCGGAACGACGGGCGACCCCAAGGGCGTCATCTACTCGCACCGCTCGGTCTACCTGCACTCCATGCAGGTCAACATGGCCCAGTCGATGGGTCTCACCGACCAGGACACGTCCCTGGTCGTGGTCCCGCAGTTCCATGTGAACGCGTGGGGGCTGCCGCACGCGATGTTCATGACCGGCGTGAACGTGCTGATGCCGGACCGTTTCCTCCAGCCCGGCCCGCTGGCCGAGATGATCGAGAGCGAGCGTCCGACGCACGCGGCCGCGGTCCCGACCATCTGGCAGGGTCTGCTCGGGGAACTCAAGGCCAAGCCCCGGGACGTCAGTTCGCTGACCCAGGTCACCATCGGCGGCTCCGCGTGTCCGCCGGCGCTGATGAAGGCCTTCGACGAGCTGGGCATGCGCGTCTGCCATGCCTGGGGCATGACGGAGACCTCGCCGCTCGGCACGATCGCGCGGCCTCCGGCCCAGGTGGTCGGCACGGAGGAAGAGTTCGCGTACCGCCTCACGCAGGGGCGTTTCCCGGCGAGCGTCCAGGCCCGGCTGACCGGCCCGGGTGGCGAGCGGCTGCCCTGGGACGGTGAGTCGGCGGGCGAGCTGGAGGTCCGCGGCCCGTGGATCGCGGGCGCGTACTACGGCGGCGCGGGCGCCGACGTCCTGCGCCCCGCCGACAAGTTCAGCGAGGACGGCTGGCTGAAGACCGGCGACGTCGGAACGATCAGCCCCGATGGCTTCCTCACCCTCACCGACCGTGCCAAGGACGTCATCAAGTCGGGAGGAGAGTGGATCTCCTCGGTCGACCTGGAAAACGCCCTTATGGCTCACCCGGACGTCACCGAGGCCGCCGTCGTCGCCGTCCCGGACGACAAGTGGGGCGAACGCCCGCTCGCCACCGTCGTGTTGAAGGAAGGCTCAACCGCCGACTTCGACTCCCTGCGTACGTTCCTCGCCGACGAGGGCAAGATCGCCAAGTGGCAGCTCCCTGAGCGCTGGACGATCATCGAGGCGGTGCCGAAGACGAGCGTCGGCAAGTTCGACAAGAAGGTGCTGCGCAGGAAGTACGCGGCAGGCGAGCTGGACGTCACGCAGATCTGACGGCTGACGGCTGACGGCGCGTAGGTTTGACGGCTTTGGTTGGTATGTGAGGTGGGGCGTTTTTTCCCGCGAAACAAAGCCCCACCTCACATGTGCGCACAATCCTGTTCGTAGCGTCGTGCGCGCTCAGTTCGTACCGATCCGCGCCAGCAGCTCGACGATCCGGCTCTGCACCTCGGGACTCGTCGACCGCTCGGCGAGGAACAGCACCGTCTCCCCCGAGGCCAGCCGCGGGAGTTCGGTCTGGTCCACGGCGGCGGTGTAGACGACGAGCGGAGTGCGGTTGAGCTGGCCGTTCGCACGCAGCCAGTCGACGATTCCGGCACGTCGGCGGCGTACCTGCATGAGGTCCATCACGACCAGGTTCGGCCGCATCTGCCCGGCCAGCGTGACGGCGTCCGCGTCGGACGAGGCCCGCGCGACCTGCATCCCGCGGCGCTCCAACGTCGAGGTCAGCGCGAGCGCGATCTCCGCGTGCTCCTCGATCAGCAGGACGCGCGGCGGGTGCTGGTCGCTGTCGCGAGGGGCGAGGGCCTTGAGGAGTACGGCGGGGTCGGCGCCGTACGCCGCCTCGCGCGTCGCCTGGCCGAGGCCCGCCGTCACCAGGACCGGCACCTCTGCGGCGACGGCGGCCTGGCGCAGCGACTGGAGTGCCGTACGCGTGATCGGGCCGGTGAGCGGGTCGACGAAGAGCGCGGCCGGGAAGGCGGCGATCTGCGCGTCGACCTCCTCGCGTGAGTGCACGATGACGGGCCGGTAGCCGCGGTCGCTCAGCGCCTGCTGGGTGGTGACGTCCGGCGCGGGCCAGACCAGCAGCCGACGCGGGTTGTCCAGCGGCTCCGGGGGCAGCTCGTCGTCCATCGGCTGCGGCTGGGGCCGGTTCGCGACCTCGACCGCGCCGCCGGGGCCGTCGAGCGGCTCGGGGCCTTCGTCGGCGTTCTCGTCGGGGGCCCCTATGGCGTACGAACGGCCGGTGCCCTCGGTGGCGTTGGCCAGCCGGGACTGCGGTCCCGTCTGCGGGTGCGGGCGAGCAGCCGCCTCCGGCTGCTCGGCGACGGGCTCGGGTCGGGTGCCGAGTTTGCGACGACGCCCGGAACCGTTGGTCGCGTGCGGGGGAGGCGTAGGGGCTTGGGGCTGCGGGGCGGCTCCCGCCTGCACCGCGGCCTGCCCCTGGGCCTGTGCGAGGCCCAGGCCCTGGGGCGGCGGCTGGGGCGCCATGGGGGCGGACTGACTCGGCCGGGGCTGCTGCGCGTCGTTCATACGGCGGCCGAAGGGGACGCCCTGCCCGAGCGTACGGACACTTATGGCGCGGCCTTGCGTCGAATTGGGGTCGATCGCCGGCGCCGCCGGCGCAGGCGCCTCGGCGGGGAGGGGCTGGGCCGCGCGCGGCTGCTCCGGGGCCTGCGCTTGCTCCGGGTCCGCCGCCGGGGTGTCGGCCGTGCCCGGCCAGGGTTGGGGAGCGGTGGCGTGTTCCGGCGGTGCGGGTACGGGGGCTCCGGCGCCGGTGGTGTCGACTGCTCCGGGCCAGGGCTGGGGTGGTGCCGGGGCCGCCGCGGGGGGTTGGGGCGCGGTCGCGGAGGGCTGGGGCGCTTGTGGTTGGGCGGTTTGCGCGTGCTGGGGCGATTGCGGTTGGGCCGGCTGGGCCTGCGCGGCTGTGGGAGCGCCCTGGGCTGGGGGGCCGGCTGTCGGAGTTCCGGCTGCCGGGGCTGAAGGGACTGAGGGGTTGGTGCTCTGGCCGAGGGCGGTTTGCGGAGGGAGGGCCTGGCCTGGGGCGTCCGGCTGGGGCTGGGGCAGGCCCTGGGCGGGAACCGCTTGCCCGGGGACAGGAACGCCCTGAGCGGGGACGCTCTGACCCGGGGTCCCCTGGGTGGGTACGGAGACGGGCTGGCCGGGGGCAGCCTGAGGGGGCGTGTCCTGTACGGGGACGCCTTGTGCGGGGGGCAGTTGTCCGGGCAAGGCGTGTGCAGGCATCGCCTGTCCGGGCGCCGCCTGTACGGGAACGCCTTGCGCCGGGCTCAGTTGTCCGGGCGTGCCCTGCGCGGGAACGTTCTGCGCGGGGCTCAGTTGCCCGGGCGCCCCTTGGCCAGGAACTCCCTGCCCAGGAACCGGCACGGCTTGCCCCGGAGCACCGGGAAACCCCTGCGCAAGCCCCTGTGTCACCGCTTGCTGTCCAGGAACTCCCGCCGCCGACACTCCCGCCGCCGCCGACACTCCCGCCGTCGCCGGCGCCCCGGCGGCCCCGTCCACCTCGTCCGGCCCTCGCCGAGCCCGTCGACGCCCACCGGGCGCCTGCACAGGATGCGGCTGGGGCGGGGTGTGATCTTCGGCAGGGTCGCGCAGGGCCACGTCGTGGCGCCCGTTGTCGGCTTGGTGACCAGGCCCCTCGGCCTGCTGAGCGGCGTATTCGGGAGAGCGGTCGGCCTCGGCCGGCGGCAGCGCGAACACCGCACGAGGCCCCGCCTCCTGGGCAGCCGCACGCTCCGCCGCGGCGGCCAGCGCCCGCCGACGCCTACCGGTCGGCTGAGCCCCGCCACTGTCGCCATCACCGCTACCGACACCACCCACACCACCGGTAGCACCGGCACCCGCATTCGCGTCCGGAGCCGCGGACGGAGCGGCGGGCAGCGCAGCCGGCAGCGCCTGCCGCTCGCCGTCGCGTCGCGCACGTCGGCCACCACCGGGCGCGGGTACCCCCGTGGGCACGCCCTGCGGAGGTACCGTCGCGCCGAGCCCCGTAGCCGCGGTACCGGCCGCATGCTCCGCCGCGGTCACGACCGCGCCCTCGGCGACTCCGCCCTCGGCGGCGACCTCGCCGCCCTCGGCCGGACTCGGCCGCCCGCGCCGTCGCCCGGTCCCGCCGGACGCCTCGGCGCCGTCATCGGCGGCGTCCTGCGCACCCTGAGCCGGAAGCGGCACCTGCGCCGCTTCTCCGGCGGCCCGCCTGCGCCGCCCCGTGGGCACGGCCGTCTCCGCCGAGGGCCCGACCTCGCTCTCCAGGAAGGCGTCGACGGAAGCCCGCCGAGCCCGCCGCCGCCCGCCCCCCTGCGGCGAAGCCGGCTCACGCAGCGCGACCGCGGACCCGACCCCACCGGAGGCGGAACCCCCGGCCTGGTCAGCACCCGAGTCGGAGACCGAGCCCGGATCGGAACCCGGGACAACGACCGCACTCGCGTCCGCTCCGGCCCCGGGAAGGGCCCCGGGAGCCGGAACCGCCCCGGCCCCACCCCCGATCGGCACCTCGAGAACGAACGCACTGCCGCTCATCCCCGGCACCTCATGCGTCTGCAGCACGCCACCGTGCGCGCGCACGATCCCGCGCACGATCGGTTCGTGCACCGGGTCTCCCCCGGTGTACGGCCCGCGCACCTCGATCCGTACGACCTCACCGCGCTGCGCCGCCGCCACGACGACCGTGTTGTCCATGTAGCCGCCGGCCGAGACCGGCGCGTTGCCCGTCGAGTCGACGCCCGCGACGTCCGCGATCAGATGCGCGAGCGCGGTCGCGAGCCGCTGCGGGTCGACCTCGGCCTCGATGGGCGGCGCGTGCACGGCGAACTGCACCCGACCGGGCCCGATGAGCTCGACGGCCCCGTCGACACCGGCGGAGACGACGGCGTCGAGCATCACTTTCGTACGCGTGACACCGCCGGTCCCGGAATCCAGGCTCTGGTAGGCGAGCACGTTGTCGACGAGTGTGGTGATGCGCGAGTAGCCGGCCGAAAGGTGGTGCAGCACCTGGTTGGCCTCGGGCCACAGCTGCCCGGCATCGTCGGCGGCGAGGGTCGCCAGCTCGGTCCGCAGCTGGTCGAGCGGTCCGCGCAGCGAGCGCCCCAGCACGGCGAGCAACTGCTCGTGCCGCGCGGCCAGCGCCTCGTACCGGTCCTTCTCGCGCTCGGCGAGCGCCGCGTACCGGTCGTCGCCCGCGGCCAGCTCCTCCTCATGCTGCTCGCGCAGCTCGGCGAGCTCCCTGGCGTGCTCGTCCCGGAGTGAGGTCAGCGCCTCGGCGTGCTCCTCGGCGGCCCGCTCGAGCTCCTCCTGATACCGCTGCGCCTCGGCTTCCTTCTCCTCGGCGAGCGTGTCGTAGGGCCGCCGGTCCATGAACGTCATCACGGCTCCGACGAGCTGGTCCCCGTCTCGTACGGGTGCGGTCGTCAGGTCGACCGGTACCTTCTCGCCGTTCTTCGCCCACACCACCTGCCCGCGCACCCGGTGCTTGCGCCCGGAGCGCAGGGTGTCGGCGAGCGGCGACTCCTCGTAGGGGAAGGGCTCGCCGTCGGCGCGCGAGTGCAGCATCAGCGGGTGCAGTTCCTGCCCGCCCAGGTCGCTGGCCCGGAAACCGAGTATCTGCGCGGCGGCCGGATTGACGAGTACGACCCGTCCCTCTGTGTCCGTCCCCACGACACCCTCGGCGACGGCCCGCAGGATCATCTCCGTCTGGCGCTGCGAACGCGCGAGCTCGGCCTCCGTGTCGACGGTGCCGGAGAGGTCTCGTACGACGAGCATCAGCAGCTCGTCGGCGGCGTAGCCGTGACCGTCGTACGCCTGCTGCCCGTTCTCCAGATGCGCGCTCGTGACCTCGACGGGGAACTCGCTGCCGTCGGTGCGGCGGGCGATCATCCGGGTAGGCCTGGTACGGCCGCTGGCGTCGACGATCTCGGGCCGCCGCATGGTGCCGGGGATGAGCCGGGAGTCGAACTGCGGCAGCAGATCGAGCAGTCCCCGCCCGACGAGCGCGGTGCCGGGGGCCTCGAAGGCCTCGAGGGCGATGGTGTTGGCGTTGACGACCGTTCCATTGGCGTTGACCAGCACCAACGCATCGGGAAGCGCGTCCAGTATGGCTGCGAGGCGAGCAGCGCCTCGGGATGGCCTGCTGCTCACGAGACGCTTCCTCCCTGTTACCGCACCTTTCCGACCGCGGGGGCCATCTTGCCAACCGGTCCGCGACGTGTCACGCGAGGGAGTCTACGGGCAGTGGTTGCGCCGGCGACCCCGGATGAGAGGGAGGTCGCACGCAGAACGGACGCAGAACGGACGCAGAAGACACGTAGAACCTGTGACCACGCATTTCGCCACCCGGAACACGGAACCATGCTCCGACCCGGTTTCGCCCGTCCTCCGCCTGTTCCTCCACTCGTCCCCCGTTTGCGTTCCGTCCGTGCTCCACCTATGAACCGAGCTTCGGAAGTACGGGAACGAGGGCGTCCCACCGCGCGATCTCGCACCCGTCACCGCGCTCGTACGTCGCGTCGACGGGCCGCCCGGCCCAGGTCCCCGTGACCCGCGCGGTGGCCGGACCGCCGTACTGCATCGTGCACATCCCACCAGGCGGGGCCGGCGCGAAGGGGTCCTTGCCCCAGGAGGTCCTCCGGTCCATCTCCTCGCAGGCGGCCTGTGCGTCGGGATGACTGCCGCCCACCGGATGACAGTCCAGCTCGTACGTCCCGTCGTTGCCGTCGCCCGCGTCGCGCACGGTCACGGTGAGGTGGTCGGTGTCGTCCGCGCCGCTCACCGGCGGGGGCATGAGGGGAAGCGATGCGGCGAACGCGGCCGAGGGCGCCGCGGACAGCGCGGCGAGGGACGCGGCGGCCGAGGCGACGGCGGTGAGGGCGAGACGGTGCAGCATGGGGAGCTCCACGGGGATACGGGTGGAATTGTGGGATGTGGGCGGAATCTTGAGGGACGTTGGCGGCACGGTTGGAGGCACAGGTGGAGCGGTGCCGGACGTCCTGACGGATCTCTGTCCGTCGGGTGCGCGTCGGGTGTCCGTAGGAGGACGTGCCCCATTCCTCTAACGGCCGTCCACCTCGTGACGTTGCGCCGCGAGAAGGGCTTTGCCCTTGGCCCTTTCCGCCTAGTACCGTGGGGGGCGATTGGTGACACCCCACTCGGCTGTGTCATCATCTGGACGCACCACTCGCGCTCGCGCGGGGGGTTGTGCTGGAGGCGTCGCCTAGTCCGGTCTATGGCGCCGCACTGCTAATGCGGTTTGGGACTTCAATCCCATCGAGGGTTCAAATCCCTCCGCCTCCGCCGAAGATCCCGAAGCCCCGGTCATCGCAGACCGGGGCTTCGGCCGTTCCTTGATCGTTTCCGGGTCGCGGCAGGCCTGCCCGCAGGTGGCGTCCGGGCGGCTTCTGGGCCGTTTTCGCAGGCCAGGCCGGGTGCGACAAACGGATTTCGCCTCACGCCGCCAGTCATGTAATGTTGTTCCCGCAACGCCGACCGGGCCGAAAAGCCCAAGAGGAAGAGCAAAGACAACAGAACACACAAGCACTCGTAGCTTAACGGATAGAGCATCTGACTACGGATCAGAAGGTTGCAGGTTCGAATCCTGCCGAGTGCACAGCAGGCCAGAGGCCCCGTGGAGGAATCCACGGGGCCTCTGATTTTTGCGTTGACGGCAGTGATTGACGGCAGTGATTGACGGCAACAGTCTCTAGCCGTGACTAGTGCGACTGTGAGTCGTCGGTGCACGCATCTTTTGTGGAGCGGTCGAGAGTGTGCGGCTGGCCGGTGCGTGCCCGCCCGCCTCCGGCTCTCATCACGGTCCTGACCGTGAGTCTGGATCATCGAGGGTCTGCGTAGGTGAGGGCCGCTGTCGCTTCGGAGTTCCTTCGTCTCCGTCGGGGCCATCCTCACTGTCAGTGGGCGTCGGTATCTTGGTGTTGAGCTCTTGCCTGAAACACATGATGTTGTAGTGGACTCCCCGTTTCCCAGTACATGTTGGGGTGTCCTTGCTTGCTGACGGATCGTCTGGGGTGCTTCACTTGATCCGCCAAACCAAAGCAGGCCCCAGCCGTGGCCCAACTTGAGGTTGGGCGCGTGGATGGGGCCTGATGTTGGTCGCGCCTTCGGACCCTATCGCCGTCTCTTGCTTCCTCCAGGATGGCCGTCCTGCACGTCCGATCTCGGAACGGATGTTTCATGACAGGGCAGCCCAACATTCGGGACGTGTCGAAGCGCGACGACGGCTGGGCAGTGACGAAGCCTGGGGCCGAACGAGCCAGCGCTGTTCTGCCGACTCAGGCTGAGGCGGCCGCGCGTGCCAAGGAGATCCTGACCAACGACGGTGGCGGAGAGCTGCGCATCCGGGGCACGAACGGTCAGGTGCGAGAGCAGAACACCGTCCCGCCGGGCAGTGACCCGAAGAAGTCGAAGGGCTGATCGCGATGGACAAGGGGCCGGGCTTGGTGCCCCTCCGCCTCTGCGCAGCGGCTGGCCGCTCAGCGCCGTCGGGTCGGCACGCCGAAAGGCTCACGAGCACTGGGCACTTCCGCCAGGCGGTGTTGCGCCCCGGTACGGCCTTGGGCTCGGGCGGCGGGCGGGGCGGACCGTGGTCCGCCCCCCCCGGCCGGTTCAGGGCTTCTCGCCGTCCCGGTCGACGAGGGACTGGGTCGTCTTCATCTCGCAGAATGTGACCTCGCCCTTCTTGCGCGAGGGCCCAGCCGGCGAGCCGTCCTCATGCTTCTCCTCGTAGTCGCGCACCGCGACCGACTGGTTCCCCTGGTACTGGAAGGTGTCGGGGTCGAGGAGGTACTCCCGGCGCTGAACGGCCTTGCTGCCCAGGTCCGGGTATATGGCGATGGCGTCATGCCCCATGGGGTCCTTCACCAGGTGCGGGACCACCTCGATCCCGGGGTCCGCGGCCAGGGCCCGGTACAGCTTGGCCATCCCCTGCGGATGCACGGGATAGGCCTCGTCGAGGGTCGCCAGGAGCGCGAAGGTCTCGAGCTGCTCACCCGTCAAGCCGGTGTCCTTGCCCATGGGGAACATGTCCGCCGCCTGCTTCCGGATCTCGGCGGGGTCGTCCGGCAGCGAGGCGAGCAGGCGATACAGCCGCCGCTGCGAGGGCTCGGTGTCGCCGTCCTTGTCGTCCTCCCTCACGGGGCTGTCGTACTGGACCCACTCCTCGCTCACCTCGGGCTTGGCATCGGGCGCCGCGTCCGACGCTCCGTATTGGCACTGCGCGGTCTTCAGGTAGACCCACTGGCCGTCGCGCGGATGCAGATCCCGCTGCTGCGACACCACTTCCGCCGCCTGCTCCAGGAGTGCCGTCGCGGACGTCAGGTCGGGCTTGGCAGGCTGCACCCCGCGCTCGGGTCCATCGCCACCGACGAGCATGGTCACCAGCACCGCGATGGTGATCACCGTCGCGGCGACCCCCGCAGTCGTCACGCGCCAGTCCAGCCGCATCCTGCGGGCAGAACCCTGCTGCGCTGCTCCCAGCAGCTTCTGGCGGCCGGAAACCAGCCGCACCCGGTCCGGCGTCGGCGCATCGGCGCGCAGCTCATGCATCTTGGTCATGTCATCCATGGGTTACCGCCCCGTTGTGGTCGCTTACGAGGGTGGGGTCGGCGCCGAGCGCCGTACGCATCTTGCGCCGCGCCCGGCTCAGCCGGGAGCGGACCGTGCCGACCGGCACCCCGAGGGCGTCGGCACACTCCTGGTAAGTGAAGTCCGCCCAGGCGACCAGCAGCAGCACGTGCCGGTCCTTCCCGGGCAAGGCCGCGATCGCCCCGGCCAGCGCCTGTTGCGAGGCCTCGGCGGTCACCCGCTCGTCGGCCCGTTCCGACCAGGACTCGGCCACCGGGTCGACGCCGGTTCGAGCCAGCGCCCGCAGCGCCCGCACTTCGGAGCGGCGGTGGCTGCCGATGAGGTTGCCGGCGATGCCGTAGAGCCACGGCCGGGCACTGGCGCGCGCGACGTCGTAGCGGGCGCGGTTGCGGAAGGCGATGAGGAAGGTCTGCGCCGTGATGTCGTCGGCGTGACTGTCGCCCAGCCGACGCATCACATACCGGTGGATCTCGGCGGCGTGACTGTCGTAAAGCCTGGCGAATACCTCCGGCCGCTCCAGGGATTCCTGGATGACCAGCGCGTCGTCGGTGGGTGGATCCCCCACGAGGCCCTCGCTTCTTCGTGTAATAGGAGTGGAGTGCATTCCATTCCCTGTTGTCCGAAGCGGCCAGGAGGGTTCACGCGCAGGTATTGAACCTGCCCATACCGGCGATCACCAGCGCGATGTCCAGCAGCTTTGCGGCGTTCGCACTCTCGCGGAGGAACAGCATCCCGCTGGCGGCGATGGGGGCGGTCCCGACGCCGGCCCAGATGACGTACACCGTCCCGACCTCGAGCGTCTTGAACCCCCGTAGAGATAGTTGTAACTCAGTGGACACGGACGCATGTGTGCAACCTCGTTTGATGCTTGACGGTTCCGTCTTCGGGTTGCTGTCGGGGAGCACGTTGGGGCGGAGTTGAGGCGGGCGGGCCGAAGAACCGTCGTGGCGGCGGTGCGCCGCCGTTCGGTGTTGACGGCAGCTCTGACGGCAACGACGGCACACAGTGGCCGATGATCACGAACCGCGGCGCGCATCTCATCCTCGCCGCCTCTGCGTGGATCTCCATCGGCATGCTTGTCAGCGGTTGCACCGAACCCGAGTGCGAGCCGTTCAAGCTGCGGGTCACGGAGGTCATCGCGACCATTCAGCGCGACGGTTCGTACAGCCTCGAACCGGCTCCTGTGCGGCCTGCGCCCAACGGTGGTACGGGGTACGTCATGCCGCAGGAGCTGGGCTGACGGCTCGGGACTGACGGCTTTCGGTTGGTGGCTTTCGGTTGACGGCGGGTGGCCGGCGTCGGATACGAGCCGCGTTGTCAGTGCCGACCTTTACGCTCGCAAGTGATGGCACAGGTGTGGAAATGCACGGGGCTTCGGTGGGTCGGGGAGAGCCCTGTGCTGGTGTGGGACGGGGGGGCGTCGTAGTGCGTTGTCGTGGGGGAAGAGGGTCGCGTTCGCCGTAGTCGAGGGCGGCGTGCGGAGGTGTGTGGGGGCGCGTGGGCATGGCTGTCCTGTGAAGGCCGTGGGCGGCGTGGGAGGTATGGGGGCCGTCGTGTCCGGGCGGAGCGTCGGCGCGCGGTGTGAGGAGTGCGGGCGGCTGGATCGGGCTCACTCGGTGGCGGCGGACACTCTTGCCGACGACCCCCGGCCCTACTCCGTCTATCTGGCGTGGTTCGGGCCCGGGATGGTCAAGGTCGGGATCACCGCGCTGGAGCGCGGGTCCGCCCGGCTACTGGAGCAGGGAGCCGTCGTCTTCAGCTGGCTGGGGGTGGGGCCGTTGATGGCCGCGCGACGGAGTGAGGAGTTGTTGCGTACGGCGCTGGGGGTGCCGGACCGGATCGCGTACGACGCCAAGCGGGCCGTGCGGAGTGCGTTGCCGGAGAGAGGGGTGCGGGTGGCGGAGGTTCGGGAACTGCATGCGCGGGCCGTGGAGCTCGGAGGGTGGCCGGAGGCGCTGGAGCGGATGCCGTTCGAGGCCGTCGATCACGGAGGAGTGTTCGGGTTGGGAGGGTTGCCGCCGGCCGTGGGTGTGGTCGGCGAGTTGGCGGCCGGCGGCGTCGTGAGTGGGGAACTGGTCGCCGTCGCCGGGCCCGATCTGCATCTCGTCACCGGGCGCGGGGTCGTCGTGCTCGATACGCGGCTCTTGGCCGGGTGGGAGTTGACCGGAGCCGAGCGGGATGAACTCACCATGCCCGTACGGGAGTTCGGTGGCATCCAGGATGGGCTGTTCTGAAGGGGCTGCGGGATCCGAGGCGGCGGAGGGAAGGAGGGCCGGGATGGTAAAGGGATCGATCCCTTGTGGATCCCCTTGCGCAAAGGCGCTGGACTCAGTGCGAGCGCCGGGCCCAGAGTGGGCGACATGAGCGATCAACTCATTGCGCCTGTCTCCGCACAGGAACCCCCGTACTACGCCGTCGTGTTCACCTCGGTGAAGAGGGAACGGGACAGCGGGTACGGAGAGACCGCCGAGCGGATGGAGGAGCTGGTCAAGGAGATCCCGGGCTACCTCGGAATGGACCAGGCGGGCTCCCCGGGCGGGCTGGCCATCACCGTCGGGTACTTCCGGGACGAGGATGCCATCAACGAGTGGCGGACCGACCTCGAGCACCGCGCGGCGCAGAAGCGCGGACGCGCAGAGTGGTACGAGAGATACACCCTGCATGTCGCCAAGGTCGAGCGAAGCCATGGGTTCCAGCGTGAGCCGGGCTGAGGACACGGAAGGGACAGAGTTCAAGGAAGGGGTTGAGGGAACAGAAGGGGCTGAGGACCTGGAAGGGCTTGCAGGCGCAGAGGGCGGTGCGGTCGCGAGCTGGGACGAAGTCGCAGGCGGGGATGAGGTCGCAGTCGGGCATGAAGCCGCCGGCGGGGGTGAGGTCATGGATGGGGATGAGGTCAGCGACGTACGCCGGTTCTGGGAGCAGCTCGGTCTCCCCGGGCTTGTCGACGTCCACACGCACTTCATGCCCGAGCGCGTGCTGCGGAAGGTCTGGGCGTACTTCGACGGGCTCGGGGCGCTGACCGGTGGCGTCGCGTGGCCCATCACCTATCGGGCGGAGGAGCTTGAACGGGTCGGGCTGTTGCGGGAGTTCGGAGTGCGCGCCTTCACGGCGATGCTCTACCCGCACAAGCCGGGCATGGCCGAGTGGCTGAACCAGTGGGCCGTCGACTTCGCCCGCGGGACGCCGGACTGCCTCCATACGGCGACCCTGTTCCCGGAGCCCGGCGTGGCGGCGTACGTGCGGAAGGCCGTGGACGAGGGGGCGCGGGTTTTCAAGGCGCACGTCCAGGTGGGCGCGTACGACCCCGGTGATGAACTGCTCGATCCCGCCTGGGGATTACTCGCCGAGGCCGGGATACCTGTGGTGATCCACTGTGGGTCCGGGCCCGCCCCCGGCAAGTACACCGGGCCGGAGCCGGTCGGGCGGGTGCTGGCCCGGCATCCGCGGTTGCGGCTGGTCGTCGCGCACATGGGCATGCCGGAGTACGAGGACTTTCTCGGTCTCGCGGAGCGGTACGGGGAGGTGCGGCTGGACACGACGATGGCGTTCACGGACTTCAGCGAGCGGTTCGCGCCCTTTCCGCGGCGGGCGCTTCCCCGGCTGGCCGGGCTCGGTGACCGGATCCTGTTCGGCTCCGACTTTCCGAACATCCCGTATCCCTGTGTCCATCAGCTCTATGCGCTGGAGCGGCTGGGGCTCGGGGACGAGTGGCTCCGGGCGGTGTGCCATGACAACGGGGCGCGGTTGTTCGGGGTGTGAGGGCGGGACGGGTCAGTCCGTGGCTATCAACAGGTCTTCCTCCTTCCCCTCGTCCTCTTCCAGCCAGCTGATGCTCACCGCCCCGTCGGCGATGTCACGGATGTCGAGCCTGGCGTAGGCGAGGTCCTTGGGCACGGTCAGGCCCGACAGCCGCAAGGTGTGGAGCAGGCGTCCGGTGTCCACGTCGAGGACGAGCAGCTCGGCCTGGGTCCGGCTGCCCCTGTCCGCGTTCTTGAGGATCGGCCGGCGTACGACGTACACACGGCCGTCGGCGATCGCGGGGGCCCCGTACTCCTGGCCGGAGGGTGCGCGCAGCCGCCAAGCGACGTGCCCGTCCTGGACGTCGTAGGCGCTCAGGAGGGTGTTCGAGTCGATGTGGTAGATCTCCGGGTCGATGTTGGACACCGCGACGCCGCCCGCGGCTGTGATCGAATGCGCCCACTTCACGGAGAAGTCGGCGCGCTGAGAGACCCCGTCGCGGTTCACGTCGAGCAGGTGGACGGTCTTCGGAGTGCCCGGGGCAGGATCGGGGACGACGAGCGTGTGGTCGTCGCCCCTGAGCGGCGAGTCCGCCGGTTCGGTGCGCCGCTGCCACAGGACGTCGCCTGTGCGGTTGTCCACGCCGAGCAGGAGGTCGTAACGCGTCTCGAGGCTCATCACGTTGCAGCCCACCAGCACGGTGCTCAGGTGGTCCGGGAAGTCGTACGCGTCGAAGACGCTCACGTCGGCACAGGACCTGGGTGTCTTCGCCGTCCACAGGCTCCGGCCGTCGCGCTCGGAGACGGCGAGCACAGCGCCCGTCGCGTCGGTGACGGCCCGGCCGTCGGCGAGACTCACGAACGTACTGCCCGTGCGGCGCTCCGTCTCCTTGCGCCACCGCGGTTTGCCCGTGCGCAGGTCGACGCCGACGAGGTTCCCGTCCCGGAACTCGATCACCACGGTGTGTTCCAACACGTCGAACGTCGGCGCGGTCGTTTCGAAGTCCGTGTACCGGTGCTCGTAGCGCCAGTACTCCTTGCCGGTCCGCAGGTTCACGGCCCTCACACCGAAGTCCGTCGACCGTATGCCCAGCCCATGCACCGGGACGTCGCCCGTCGTGCGGCGTATGACGTGGTCGGGCGCGACCGGCGCCTCGGCGGCGAACGCGGCGGGGAAGGGGCCCATTGCGCCTGTCACCACTTCGCGCTTCTCGTGGCTCTGCACCTCGCGCTTCTCGTGGCTCTCTGCCGGTTGGAACAGCGACGCCGCCGCCAGGACCAGGGCCATCTCCGCGGCCAGGATCACCCAGCGTGACGCATTGAGATTCGGCTCCGTCAGCAGACGCACAGGTCTGTCCCCACCAGCCACAGCAGCCCCCACAGGCCAACGCCCTGATCACCATGATCCGGCGGCTGACGGATCTTCCCCCACCGGCGTGCGCCCGGGCAAGGATTCCCAGGCGTTGCCTGAGAGACCCCTGTGTGTTTCTCAGGAAATTCACAGGTTCCCGAAAGCGTGCTCTCAGAGGCGCCCACCAGTGTGTGGGATATGACCACGACCTCGCCCCAGGGGCGCACCGAACTGCTGAGGCCGGACGGGAGCCCCGTCCGAGTGCTTGTGGTGGACGACGAGCTGTCGATCACCGAGCTGCTGTCCATGGCCCTTCGCTACGAAGGCTGGCAGATCCGCAGCGCGGGTGACGGAACGGGTGCGGTGCAGACCGCCCGCGAGTTCCGGCCCGACGCCGTGGTGCTCGACATGATGCTGCCCGACATGGACGGGCTGACCGTCCTCGGGCGGCTGCGCCGGGACCTGCCCGACGTGCCCATTCTCTTCCTGACCGCGAAGGATGCCGTCGAGGACCGGATCGCCGGGCTCACCGCGGGCGGCGACGACTATGTCACCAAACCCTTCAGTCTCGAAGAGGTGGTGGCGCGGCTGCGCGGGCTGATCCGCCGTTCCGGTGCCGCCGACCGGCGTTCCGACTCCATGCTGGTCGTCGGGGACCTCACCCTCGACGAGGACAGCCACGAGGTGTCGCGGGCCGGCGACAACATCCACCTCACCGCGACCGAGTTCGAGCTGCTGCGCTTCCTGATGCGCAATCCGCGCCGGGTGCTCAGCAAGGCGCAGATACTCGACCGCGTGTGGTCGTACGACTTCGGCGGCCAGGCCAACGTCGTCGAGCTCTACATCTCGTACCTGCGCCGCAAGATCGACGCCGGGCGTGAGCCGATGATCCACACGCGGCGCGGCGCCGGGTATCTGATCAAGCCCGCGACGTCGTGAGCGGGCGACGACGGCCGCGGACGCAGCGGCGCCGACAGCCTCTGTCGCACTGGCGCCGACAGCCTCTGACGCACTGGCGTCGACAGCCTCGGACCCTGCGGACGCGGCTCGTCGTCTCGGCGGTCGCGCTCATCGCGGTGGTGTGTGCGGTGATCGGTACGGTGACGACGATCGCGTTGGGCGAGCATCTGTACGATCAGTTGGACAGCCAGGTCAAGGACGCCGCCAAGCGCGCCGGGGGTCCCCCGCCGGATGAGCTCCCCGGGAACCCGAGTGACGCGGACGGCGACTCGTCGGCGAACTCCGCGGGCTTCTCGACGGGCGACGAACTCGTCGACTTCATCACCAAAGGGCCGACGCAGAAGGACACCATCGCCGCCGAGGTCGGCGCCAACGGCGGGATCACCAGGGCGGTCGTCGCCGAGGAGGAGTCCACCAGCGGCGCCTTCGAGCGCATGAAGGCCGAGGAGCTCAACGAGGCGCAGCTGGCCGCGCTCGGCTCCGTGTCCAAGACCGGCATCCACACCGTGGACATTCCGGGCATGGGCGAGTACCGCGTCAAGTACACCGGCGGCGGTATCAAGGGCGACTACTACGTCGCCCTGCCCACCGAATCCGTCACGAGCACCATCAACACCCTGATCCTCGTCGAGGTGAGTGTCACCGCCGCCGGCCTCGTCGCCGCCGGAATCGCCGGCTCCGTTCTCGTCACGGTCGCCCTCCGTCCCCTTCGCAAGGTCGCCGCCACCGCCACCCGCGTCTCCGAACTCCCGCTCCACAGCGGCGAGGTGACCCTCAACGAGCGCGTCGCCGAGTCCGAGACCGACCTCCACACGGAGGTCGGGCAGGTCGGCGCCGCCCTCAACCGCATGCTCGACCACGTGCACGGAGCGCTGCACGCGCGCCAGGAGAGCGAGACGCGGGTACGGCAGTTCGTGGCGGACGCCAGCCATGAGCTGCGTACGCCGCTCGCGTCCATCCGTGGATACGCCGAACTCACCAGACGGGGACGCGAAGAGACCGGACCCGACACGAGACACGCCCTCGGCCGGATCGAGTCCGAGGCGGGCCGGATGACCGGCCTCGTCGAGGACTTGCTGCTGCTCGCGCGGCTCGACGCCGGACGGCCCCTGAGTTACGAGCACACCGACCTGTCACCGCTGGTCGTGGACGCCGTGAGCGACGCGCGCGCGGCCGGGCGCGAGCACAACTGGCGGCTCGAGCTGCCCGACGAACCCGCGCTCGTGCTGGCCGACGCCGCCCGAGTCCAGCAGGTCATGGTGAACCTGTTCGCGAACGCGCGTACGCACACGCCACCGGGTACGACGGTGACCGCACGCGTGCGCGGGCAGGGTCCGTGGGTGTGCGTGGAGGTCCAGGACGACGGGCAGGGCATCCCGCCCGACCTCCTGCCGCACGTCTTCGAACGGTTCGCGCGAGGCGACTCGTCGCGTTCGCGCGCCTCCGGATCCACCGGGCTCGGACTCGCCATCGTGCAGGCCGTCGCCTACGCGCACGGCGGTGCCGTGACCGTCGACAGCGTGCCCGGACGCACGGTGTTCACCGTGCACCTGCCCGCGCTCGCGCCCGAAGCAGACGGAGCGCACGGAGTACACAGGGCCTCAGGAATGGGGGCACACGAGTCCTTCGGAGCGTTCGAAGACTCCCGCTCTCATGCGTCCTTCATGTCGTAAACGAATTCGCAACCGTACTCACAGGCACACCACAGCACGACCACATGGGTGCAACAGGGCGCTTGACGACAGTCGTTGTCATGCGAACCGAACCTTCTCCCGGCAATCTGCCGGCGCGGGAGCACCTCCCGGCCGGAACTGCCGGTACGCCTGTCCTGGACGTAGTGATCCCCGTTTACAACGAGGAGAAGGACCTCCAGCCGTGTGTGCTCCGACTGCATGATCACCTCGCGCGCACGTTCCCGTACGCGTTCCGCATCACCATCGCGGACAACGCGTCCACGGACGCCACATCGCTGGTGGCCGCGCGGCTGGAGGCGGAGATACCCGAGGTAAGGGCCTACCGGCTGGAGCAGAAGGGACGCGGCCGGGCGCTGCGTACCGTCTGGTCCACGTCCGACGCGCCGATCCTCGCCTACATGGACGTGGACCTCTCCACCGACCTCAACGCGCTTCTCCCGCTGGTCGCCCCGTTGATCTCCGGCCACTCGGACCTCGCGATCGGCTCCCGGCTGGCCCGCTCCTCCCGAGTGGTGCGGGGCGCCAAGCGGGAGTTCATCTCCCGCACCTACAACTTGATCCTGCGGGGTTCCCTGCAGGCCCGGTTCTCCGACGCGCAGTGCGGCTTCAAGGCCATCCGCCGCGATGTGGCGCAGGTGCTGCTGCCGCTGGTCGAGGACACCGGCTGGTTCTTCGACACCGAGATGCTGGTCCTCGCAGAGCGGGCCGGACTGCGCATCCACGAGGTGCCGGTGGACTGGGTCGACGACCCGGACTCCACGGTGCACATCGTGCGGACGGCCACCGACGACCTGAAGGGCGTCTGGCGGGTGGGCCGTGCGCTGGCCACCGGTTCCCTCCCGCTTGACCGGCTCGCCCGGCCCTTCGGCGACGACCCGCGCGACCGCGGGATCAGCGGCGTACCGAAGGGGCTCGCCCGCCAGCTTGTCGGATTCTGCGTCGTGGGCGCCCTGTCCACGCTGTTCTACCTGCTGCTCTACAGCGGCTTCCGTACGTTCTCGGGCTCGCAGATCGCCAACGCGCTCGCCCTGCTCGTCTCGGCGGTCGCCAACACGGCGGCCAACCGGCGGCTGACCTTCGGCGTACGAGGCCGAAGCGGCGCGGTCCGGCACCAGGCGCAGGGCCTGGTCGTCTTCGGTATCGGGCTCGCGCTCACCAGTGGTTCGCTCGCCGCCCTGAACGCGGCGACGACCGACCCGGGGCACTCCACCGAGCTGGCGGTGCTGATCGCCGCCAACCTCGCGGCGACCGTGCTGCGGTTCCTGCTCTTCCGGGCCTGGGTGTTCCCGGACCGGACCGGCGACATGCCTTCGACCGTCGCCGCCCACACCTCCGCCGCGCCCGTTTACGCGACGGCGCCTCGGTCTCCGTACGACGACAACCGCAACCGCACCTGGGGGGACGCGACGATGCAGATGCAGCCGGTGCGCCCGAACGACCACGATTCGAGGAACGCACGATGACGACGACTCAGCACGACCACTCGGGGACAGGGACACACGGTCCCACCTGGGCGCCACCGGCCCCGACCGCCGTACACGAGCCGGTTGTTCCGGCGGAGCCCACCGCTCCCGACGACGGCAGCCCCAAGCAGCCCTTCGCGCGCCGCCTCTGGCGCGGGCGCCCCGAGGACCACCGCTGGACGCGCCCCGCGTTCCTCGGCGCGCTGCTGCTGATCGGCGCGCTGTACACGTGGAACCTCACGTCCTCCGGGTACGCCAACTCCTTCTACTCCGCGGCCGTCCAGGCCGGCAGCCAGTCCTGGAAGGCCTTCTTCTTCGGCTCCCTCGACGCGGCCAACGCCATCACCGTCGACAAGCCCCCGGCCTCCCTGTGGCCGATGGCCCTGTCGGTGCGGCTGCTCGGCCTGAACTCCTTCGCCGTCCTGTTCCCGCAGGTGCTGATGGCAGTCGCCACGGCGGGCGTGCTGTACGGGGCCGTGCGCCGCCGGTTCAACGCCACGGCCGGCTTCATCACCATGGCGGTCTTCGCACTCACACCCGTCGCCGCGCTGATGTTCCGCTTCAACAACCCGGACGCGATGCTCGCGCTCCTGATGGCCGTCACGGTCTACTGCGTGCTGCGCGCCATGGAGAAGGCACAGACGAAGTGGCTGCTGTGGGCGGGCGCCGCGATCGGCTTCGCCTTCCTGGTGAAGACGCTCCAGGCGTTCCTGATCCTTCCGCCGCTCGCCCTCGTCTACGTGGTCTTCGCGCCGACGACCCTGCGCAAGCGCGTCGGCCAGGTCCTCCTCGCGGGCCTCGCGATGGTCGTCGCGGGCGGCTGGTGGGTGGCCATCGTCGAACTGTGGCCCGCTTCCTCCCGCCCGTACATCGGCGGCTCGCAGAACAACTCCTTCCTTGAACTGACCTTCGGCTACAACGGACTCGGCCGCATCAACGGCGAGGAGACCGGCAGCGTCGGCGGCGGTGCGGGCCGCGGCTGGGGCGAGACCGGCTGGGACCGGATGTTCAGCTCCACCAGCGGCGGCCAGATCTCCTGGCTGATCCCGGCGGCCCTGATCATGCTCGTGGCCGGCATCGTCCTCACCCGGAAGACCAGGAGGACCGACACGGCCCGCGCCGCGTTCCTCGCCTGGGGCGGCTCACTGCTGATCACCATGGTGATCTTCAGCTATATGCAGGGCATCTTCCACGACTACTACACCGTGGCCCTGGCCCCCTACATCGCCGCCGTGATCGGCATGGGCGCGAGCGTGCTGTGGGAAGAGCGCTCCCGGATATGGGTCTCGCTCACCCTGGCGGCCGCGACGACGGCCACCGCCGTCTGGGGGTACGTCCTCCTCAACCGCTCCTCCGACTACCTGCCCTGGCTGAAGTGGCTGGTCCTGGTCGGCGGCCTGGTCGCCGCGCTGGGCCTGATCTTCGTCTCGAGGCTCGGGCGCCGGCTCGCCCTGGGCGTCGTCGCACTGAGCTTCGCCGCGGCCGTCGCGGGCCCGGCGGCGTACAGCCTCACCACGCTGAACGAGGCCCACACCGGCTCGATCGTGACGGCCGGTCCGGCTGTCTCGGGCGGCATGGGGGGTATGGGCGGCCGGGGTGGCGGTCCCGGTGGCGGCGGTGGCTTCCCCGGTGGCGGGACGCCCGGCCAGAACGGCCAGACGCAGCAGAACGGCGGCGGCACGGCCCAGCAGCCCCCGACCGGCGGCAACGGTGGCGGCTTCCCCGGTGGCGGAACGCCCGGCCAGAACCAGCAGAACGGCAACGGCCAGAGCCAGCGAGGCGGCGGTACGGGCGACGGCGGAGGCACGGGAGGCGGTGGCGGCATGGGCGGCCTGCTCAACGGCGCGACCGTCGACTCCGAGGCCAAGGCGCTGCTGGAGAAGAACGCCGAGGACTACACCTGGGCCGCCGCGGCCATCGGCGCCCAGAACGCCGCGAGCTACCAGCTCTCCACCGGCGACCCGGTGATGGCGATCGGCGGCTTCAACGGCAGCGACCCCTCGCCGACACTGGCCGAGTTCAAGCAGTACGTGGAGGACGGGAAGATCCACTACTTCATCGCCGGCGGCGGCATGGGCGGCGGCAGCGACAGCTCCGGCACCTCGTCCCGGATCAGCGAGTGGGTGCAGGAGAACTTCGAGGAGGTAACGGTGGGTTCCTCAACCTTCTACGACCTGACGCAGCCGACGAGCTAGCACCGTTGCGGTACTAGGTGGAGCTTTCCTTCCGAACGCGGTGGCCCCGGGCACTCCTGCCCGGGGCCACCTTCTTTTTCACTATACGGCGTATAGGACCTGTTCTACGCTGTATAGCATGCCATCGCCTTCCCAAGCCCACTCGTGGTGGGCGCGGTGGCGGTGCTCCTCGGCGGACTGCTGGCCGCGGAGTTGCTGCGGCGTGCCGAACGGGCCGAGCGGGCAGACTCCGCGGTGACGGCGTCGGTGTGAGGCCCGCTTAGCATCAGGGAGGGGCGGACCCTGGTATTCCGGGTCGCCTTCTCCGCAAGAGTTCCGAGGAAGGTGCGCCATGGTGAGGGCAGCCGACCGGGCCAAGCGTCCGGCGCGGACCAGCGTCTGGTTGGAGGGCAAGGCCCCACGGGGCGGGGCCGCTCGGGGCGGCCAGCCGTCGTCTCTCGATCGCGACCGGATCACCGAGGTCACGGTACGGCTGCTCGACGCGGAGGGGCTGGCCAAGTTCTCCATGCGTCGGCTCGCCGCCGAGCTGAACGTCACCGCGATGTCCGTCTACTGGTACGTCGACACGAAGGACGACCTCCTCGAACTCGCCCTCGACGCGGTCTTCGGCGAACTGGAGCTGCCGGACCCGGACTCGCCTCCCGGCGAGGACTGGCGAGACCAGCTCCGTGGGATCGCCTCCGGCTACCGGAACCTGCTGGTGCGGCATCCCTGGGTGTCGCCGCTCGTCGGCACGTTCCTCAACATCGGGCCGAACTCGGTCGCCTTCTCGCGCACCGTACAGCGGGTGATCCGTAAGACCGGGTTGCCCACGCACAGGCTGACGGGGGCCATCTCCGCGGTCTTCCAGTTCGTGTACGGCTTCGGAACGATCGAAGGCCACTTCATGCTGCGCTGTGCGGAAGCCGGGATGAGCCTGGACGAGTACTTCCAGGAGGCCATGAGCAGCATCAAGCAGGCCCCCGAACTCGATGACGTCCTTCAGGAGTCCACCGAGATCATGGAAGCCCGGGGCGGGACGACGGTCGCGGAGATGTACGAGCGGGACTTTCACTTCGCGCTGGATCTGGTGATTTCGGGGATCGAGGCGATGGTGCTCCGCGAGGGGTAGTGAGTTGTGCGCGGGTCGGTGGGGGCTGGTCGCTCCCCACTCTCGGCTTCGCTCGAGCGGGGGGACCCCCGATCGCGGCGGAGCCGCACAATGTCCAGCCCCGCGCCCCTTCAAAAGGGGCGCTCCCCTTACTGGGCTACTCCTGTGAAGCCAGCCGTGCCGGGAAGCCGCCCGTCGCCACCGGTCCCCACCTCACCGGCGTCACCCGGATGATCGACTTGCCCTGCTTGAGCATCGCCGCGCGGTACTCGTCCCAGTCCGGGTGTTCGCCCGCGATGTTCCGGTAGTACTCGACCAGCGGCTCGACGGAGTCCGGCGGATCGATGACCTCGGCCGTGCCGTCGATCTGGACCCAGGGGCCGTTCCACTCGTCGCTCAGGACGATCAGGCTGACCCGCTCGTCCCGCTTCGCGTTGCGGGTCTTGGCGCGCTCCGGGTAGGTCGAGACGACGATGCGTCCCGAGTCGTCGACTCCGCAGGTCAGGGGCGAGCCCTGGGGGCTGCCGTCGGCCCGGCGGGTGAGGAGGATCGCGCGGTGGCGGGGGCGTACGAAGTCGAGCAGGTCGTCCAGCGATACGGAGGTGTTCGTTGCGATGTCGGGTGCCATGGCGCCAGCCTAGAGTCTTGGTGTCCCGACCAGGCTGACCGGCTGGTCCTACGCCTGTGTCCGTGCCTACCCCTGCGGCAGCGACTCCCCCTGCACCGCCTGCACGTCCAGCTCCACCTTCAGCGTCGTGCCGATTGCCGCGATGCCCGCCTGGAGGACCTGGTTGTAGTTCATGGCGAAGTCCTCGCGGTGGAGTTCCGTCGTCGCCCGGAACGCGGCCCGCGTCCCGCCCCAGGGGTCGGGGCCCGTGCCGAGGTAGGCGAGGTCGAGGTCGACGGGGCGTACGACTCCGTGCATGGTCAGTTCGCCGTGCAGGGTCCAGCGGTCGGAGCCGGCCGAGGTCAGGCCCGTCGAGACGTACGTGATCTCCGGGTGCCGTTCGACGTCCAAGAAGTCCGGTGACTTCAGATGCCCGTCGCGCATGCCGTTCCCGGTGTCGATCGAGTCGGCGCGGATCACCGCCTCCACCCGGGACTTGGTCACCTCGTCGGGTGCGATGTCGATGGAGCCGGCGAACTCCGTGAACCGTCCGTGGACGCTGGAGATGCCCAGGTGCTGGGCGACGGCGCTCACCGAGGAGTGCGCCGGGTCGATGGTCCACGGGCCGGGCGGCGGGAGCTCGGTGCCGCCCTGCCGGGCGAGGGTCACGGTGCCGATCTCGGCCCGGCCGCTCGCCGTGACGATCGCGCTGGAGGCGGTGGGCGCGTACCCGACCGCGGTGACGATCACGGTGTACGCACCGGGAGCGAGGGAGGTCGCGTCCCGCACGACACCTTCGCCGTCGGCTTCGGCCCGCGCCACCTGCGTGCCCGTCATGTCGGTCAGCGTGACGACCGCGTGCGACACGGCCCAGCCGTCCCGCGTACGGATCCGTGCGGTCAGTCCCATTTCACCTAACTCCTCGTAACTCCTCGCGATGACACGCGATGACACGCGATGACACATGATGGGACCGACCCGTGAAGCGCCCTCGCTCTGGACGCGCTCCACGGGCCGGAGTCCGAACTACTCGCCCGGGTGGGCGAGTTCGATGTCGTGGTCGTCCACGCCGCGGCCGTTGACGGTCAGCGCCGTGGCCACCGGCGGGTACCCGGTCGCGATGACCGTGTACTCCCCGCTGTCCAGGTCGGCGAAGGCGTACGCCCCGTCCGCCCCGGTGGTCGCGGTGCCGACCACGTTGCCCGCCGCGTCGACGAGCGTGACCCGGGCGTCGCCCAGCGGCCCGCCGGGTGCCCGTACGACGCCCTGCAGGTGAGCGCCGGAGCTGAGCTCGACCTCGATCCGGGTGACCCCGGTGCCGCCGACCTCCACCATCAGGGCCGAGGGCCGGTGCCCGGCGGCGTTCACCGCGACGGTCACGGGACCCGGCACCAGCTCGGCGAAGGCGAACTCGCCCTGCTCGCCGGTCGTTCCGGTGGCCAGCACGTCACCGCGGACATCGGTCACGATGACCATGGCACCCACGACCTGCTTGCCGCTGCCGGCGTCCTTCACCACACCGCTGAGCCCGCTCGTGCCGCTCAGCAGGATGTCGTACGTGACCGGCTCGCCGTTCACGACGATCGTCGAGGCCTGCGGCTGGAACCCGTCGGCGGAGGCGATCAGCACGTACGAACCCGTGCCGGGCGCGTCCACCGCGTAGGCACCGTCGCCCTGCGCGACCGAGCGGCCCAGCTGCCGGCCCGCGAGGGAGATCAGCGTGACGGCGGCCCGGGGGACGGGCGCGCTTTCGGCGCCGCGCACGAAACCGCGTACCGGAATCCCGCCGTTCCCACCGGGAGTGGACTCGTCGACGGCCACGGTGGCCACGGCGGCGAGCCTCTGCGTGCCGGTGGCGGTGCCGGTGCCGGTGGCGGTGCTCTCGGGCTCGGCCTTCGCCGAAGTCGAAGAGGAGGCGACGGCCCAGCTCGGCACCTTCTCCTCGACCGGGGTGGCAGCCGGGGCCGTGGCAGGAGCCGCGACCGGGGTCCCGGCCTTCTGCTCGGCGGCCTGCGCCAGTCCGCCCTTGGTCCGCAGCGGCACCTCCTTGATGAAGAGGCAGACGACGAGGGCGAGCAGCGCGGCCGGCGCCACATAGAGGAAGACGTCCGCGATGCCGTGGCCGTAGGCGCTCTCCACGAGTGAACGGACCGGTCCGGGCAGCGAGTCGACGTCCGGGATGCTGCTGGAGGTGCTGGAACCGGTGAGCGCGGACGCGTACTTCGGGTCGAGGGCGGACGCCCCGTCCTTGATGTAGTCCGTGATCCGGTGGCTCAGGACCGCGCCGAGCGCGGAGACGCCCACGGCACTGCCGAGCGAGCGGAAGAAGTTCACCGTGGAGCTGGCGGCGCCCAGGTCGCTGGGCTCCACCTGGTTCTGCGTGCACAGCACAAGGTTCTGCATCATCATGCCGACGCCGAGACCCAGCAGGGCCATGAAGACCGACACGCGCCAGTACGGGGTGTCGTACCGGATGGTGCCCAGCAGCCCGAGCCCCGCGGTCAGCAGCACACCGCCGGCGAGCAGCCAGCCCTTCCACCGGCCGGTCCGGGAGATGAACTGCCCGGAGACGGTCGAGGCGATGGCGAGGCCGGCGATCATCGGGATGGTCATGACGCCGGACATGGTCGGCGACTCGTCCCGGGCCAGCTGGAAGTACTGGCTGAAGAAGATGACGCCCACGTACATGGCGATGCCGACGAAGAGGGCGGCGATGGACGCCAGCGTGATGGTGCGGTTGCGGAACAGCCGCAGCGGGATGATCGGCTCGCGCGCCTTGGTCTCGACGAAGACGAAGATCGCGAAAAGGGCGATCGTGCCGCCGACCATCGCGTACGTCGGCGTGGACACCCAGTCGTACTTGTCCCCGGCGAAGGTCACCCAGACCAACAGCAGGCAGACCGCGGCGGTGATGAAGAAGGCGCCGGCCCAGTCGACCTTGGCCTCACGCTTGAGGACCGGCAGGTGCAGGGTCTTCTGCAGCACGATCAGGGCTATCACGGCGAAGGGCACGCCGACGTAGAAGGTCCAGCGCCAGCCGAGCCAGCTGGTGTCGGTGATGACACCGCCGATCAGCGGGCCGCCGACCATTGCGGTGGCGAAGGTGGCGCCGAGGTAGCCGCTGTACCGGCCGCGCTCACGCGGGGAGATCATCGCCGCCATGATGATCTGGGCCAGCGCGGTCAGACCGCCCATGCCAATGCCCTGGATCGCTCGGCACGCGATGAGCATGCCAGGGTTCTGGGCCAGGCCCGCCGCGGCCGAACCGGCCACGAAGATGACGAGGGCCAGCTGGACCAGGAGCTTCTTGGAGAAGAGATCCGCCAGCTTGCCCCATAGCGGGGTGGACGCGGTCATCGTCAGGAGCGACGCCGTCACGACCCAGGTGTACGCGCTCTGCCCGCCGCCGAGGTCGTTGATGATGTCGGGCAGGGCGTTGGACACGATGGTCGACGACAGGATCGCGACGAACATGCCGAGCAGTAGTCCGGTCAGCGCTTCCAGGATCTGCCGGTGCGTCATGGGAGCGCCGTCGGCGGCTCCTCCGCCCCCGTGCTTGGCATGAGCCCGCACACCGGCTGGTGTGGATGTTGCCATGGGCTTCCTTCTCTTCTTTCTCGTCGTGCTTATGCGGGTGTACGGGTGGTCCGCTCGGCAGGCGCAGGCGCAGGCGCAGGCGCAGGCGCAGGCGCAGGTGCGGGTGCAGGCGCAGGTACGGCCGTCGCGGTCGATGCGTGCGCTGGGGGCCGGCAGTCGTCGAAGCTGGCGCGCAGCCGTCCGAGCAGGGCGTTGAGCTGGTCGACCTCGTCGTCGGACCAGTCCGCCAAGTAGTGGGCGAGCGCCTTCATATAGCGCTCGGAGATATCGGCGAGCATGTCCCGTCCGGCAGGGGTGAGCCGCAGGATGCGCGACCGCTTGTCGGCGGGGTCGGGGGACCGGTCGATCCAGCCGAGCTCCGCGACGTGCGCCACGTGCCGGCTCGTCACGGACATGTCGATGGAGAGCAGCTCCGCGAGCCGGCTCATCCGCATCTCGCCGTGCCGGTCGAGCAGCGTGAGCACCGCGGCGGCCCCCGCCGGGCACTCCTGCGGGAGGACCCGGCCAAGGCCCCGCTTCACAGCACCGATGGCGCTGAGCTGTCGGGCCAGCTCCTCGTACTGACGCCGAGCGGCCATCGCACCTCCCTGCTTGCCTGATTCCCTGCGTGGGTCTTCGTTGCTTCAGGCAACCATATAAACTGTTGGTTGTTGCAGGCAAATGAAATTGGCGGGGGCGGCCCTAAAACCTTGGCAAAGGCAAGTATTGGCGAACGTAAACCCGCAGGTGACGCAGGCGGTGGGCAACTGAGCCGATCCGGCGCCTCCGGGGCACTCCCGGGCCGCCCAGGAACCCCTCCCCGTGCACCCGGCACTTGGGTGACCCCCAAACATTCGCTAGGGTCCTGCCCCATGGCAAACACCCAGGGCCCCGAGGGCACCAACGACCCCGCGGGTAGCACCCAGATGTTCCGAGCGTTCGTCGACGACCCGCAGAGCCGTCAGCAGCAGGCGGCCCCCAAGGGTCCCAATGTGGGCCTGATCGTCGGCGTGATCGTGGCCGTGGCGGTCGTGGCCGTGGTCGCCTGGCTCGCGTTCAAGTAGCCCGGGCGTGGAGTAACCAGGCATCGCGTGCCCGGGCTTTGGCGTACCAGGGCACGGCGTACCGGGCACAGTGAAGCCCTACTCCCACCGGACTGACACGTCCCGCGTCTCGATGCGCATGCCCAGCGGTACGCGCCACGCGTCGACGCACACCGTCCAGGTCTTCTCTCTCCGCGTGCCCGGAGCGATCGGCGCGGGAACCTTCTCGCTCGACTCGACGGTCGCCCAGTCGATCCCGAGTGCGCCGATGATGTGCGTCCCGAAGGTCACCGTGCCCGAACGCACCGCCGTGCCACCGGTGTTGCGGAAGCCGACGGTGACCTTCTCGCACCAGCGCTTGTCGGTGGGCTCCCGCTCGGGGTCGCCGACGGAGAGCGCGGCGGGCTCGGGTTCCGCGGGGCGTGCAGGGGAGCCGGTTGCCGCTCCAGGGCCGGAACTCCCGCTCGTACGGCCCGAGTCGCCCTCACCCGGTGACGTCGTACGACCGCCGCCGGGGGCGCCCGGTGCGGCGGCCGCCCCGGGCACGGGTGCGCCGCTCCCGCTCGCCGGGGCGTCGGTCGGTCCCGGACTACGGGACTCCCCGGGCCCCTCGGGGGCTGCCAGGCCCTCCAGCGGCACCAACTCCACGTCCCCCGTGGGCGCCACCGCCCCACCGGACGGAGGGCGCTGCACGGCGACGTAACCGTCCTCGCCGGCCCCGGCGCCGCAGGCGGCGAGCGCCATGGCTGTGGCGCTCAGACAGACGACAGCCGCCGAGGCGCCCCCAAGGGCACCTCGGCGACCACGTATCGACTCTCGGCTCAACCGTCGACGCATCGCGCCAGTGTGGCTGACGACCCGTCAATTATGAACCCTCCGCGGAGTCATCCGTGGAATCCTCCGAGGAGGGTTCAGTGGAGTCCTCCGTGGAGGGTTCAGTGGAGTCCTCAGTCGGAGATCAGGCCCTCCCGCAGCTGGGACAGCGTCCGCGTCAGCAGCCGGGAGACGTGCATCTGGGAGATGCCGACCTCCTCGCCGATCTGAGACTGCGTCATGTTCGCGAAGAAGCGGAGCATGATGATCTGTCGCTCGCGGGGCGGGAGCTTGGCGAGCAGGGGCTTCAGGGACTCGCGGTACTCGACGCCGTCCAGCGCCGTGTCCTCGTACCCGAGGCGGTCCGCGAGGGAGCCCTCGCCGCCGTCGTCCTCGGGGGCCGGCGAGTCCAGCGACGAGGCCGTGTACGCGTTGCCGACCGCGAGGCCGTCGACGACGTCCTCCTCGGACACGCCCAGCACGACCGCGAGTTCGGCGACCGTGGGCGAGCGGTCCAGCTTCTGCGAGAGCTCGTCGCTGGCCTTCGTCAGCGCGAGCCGCAGCTCCTGGAGGCGGCGCGGCACGCGCACCGACCATGACGTGTCCCGGAAGAACCGCTTGATCTCGCCCACGATCGTCGGCATCGCGAACGTCGGGAACTCCACCCCGCGCTCGCAGTCGAAGCGGTCGATCGCCTTGATCAGGCCGATCGTGCCGACCTGGACGATGTCCTCCATCGGCTCGTTGCGCGACCGGAAACGGGCGGACGCGTAACGCACCAGCGGGAGGTTGAGCTCGATGAGTGTGTCTCGTACGTAGGCACGCTCGGGGCTGTTCGCGTCGAGTGCGGCGAGCCGCAGGAACAGGGAGCGGGACAGGGTGCGGGTGTCGATGGCTTCCGACGTCGGGGTGAAGGCCGGGGCTTCCGGAGCCGGGAGATCTGGGGCCGGGAGGTCCGGGGCCGGAACGGCCAGTCCATCAACAACGACACTGTGAAGCGCGTCGGGCGCCGGTTCGCTCTTCGTGAGCGTGAGCACCTTCGAGCTGCCCTGGTCTGCGGACATGCCACCCCCTTTGGGTCGCGGACGGTCGCGGCGGCCGCTCCCGTCGAAGGAACGCAGCCTCCACCTGAATACCGGAGGTGGGGCTGCGGCAAACGCGTCACCGGAAGAATGTCACACGTCGGCAACACGATGTAGTGACATGTCGACACGGAAGAGGTGAATAGGCCCTGGATAAAGGGGGTCTGGCTGTTTTTTGACGCAGAACTGTCGGGAAATGGCCTTAGAGGCGATTCGCTCTCGCGAGCTACGCCTCGATCCTGTTTGCGGATCGCAGCCGGGCGAAGCTGCGGGCGAGCAGCCTTGACACATGCATCTGGGAGACACCCAGTTCGGCACTGATCTGGGACTGCGTCAGGTTGCTGTAGTAGCGCAGCAGCAGAATTCGCTGCTCCCGTTCGGGCAGTTGAACGAGCAGGTGCCGTACGAGGTCCCGGTGCTCCACGCCGTCCAGCGCCGGGTCCTCATAGCCGAGCCGGTCGAGGAGCCCCGGCAGCCCGTCGCCCTCCTGGGCGGCCTCCAGCGAGGTCGCGTGGTACGAGCGTCCGGCCTCGATGCAGGCCAGGACCTCCTCCTCGGTGATCTTCAGCCGCTCGGCGATCTCACCGGTGGTGGGTACGCGTCCGAAGTCCGTCGTCAGGTCCTCCGTGGCGCTGTTCACCTGCACCCACAGCTCGTGCAGCCGACGGGGTACGTGGACCGTGCGGACGTTGTCGCGGAAGTACCGCTTGATCTCGCCGACGACGGTCGGCATCGCGAACGTCGGGAACTGCACGCCGCGGTCCGGGTCGAACCGGTCGATCGCGTTGATCAGCCCGATGGTCCCGACCTGGACGACGTCCTCCATGGGCTCGTTGCGGCTGCGGAAGCGGGCGGCGGCGTACCGGGCGAGCGGGAGGTTCGCCTCGATCAGCGCGGCCCGCACCCGGCCGTGCTGGGGGCTGCCCGGCTCGAGGCGCTTGAGCTCGCCGAAGAGCACCTGCGTCAGCGCACGGGTGTCGGCCCCGCGTCGCCGCTGCGGGCCGGGCTCCTGGGCCTCGTCGGGCCCATCGAGTCTTTCGAGCGCTTGTGGCTTCTCCTGCGGGGTCTCCTGGGATGTCTCCTGCGGTTTCTCCCGGGGCATCTCGTGTGGCTTCTGCTGGGGCGGTGCTTGAGGCGCAGTACTGGCCGGCACGGTCAACTCCACCTCTGGGTCCGTCAAAAAAGTCCGTCAGATCAAATGCGTCAACTCATCGGTCAAAAGCGGTCATAGCATCACAAGACATGTGCACTGTGTGCAAGCACCGCATAGCGTCGTGTTGAGCGTGAGTTGTACGCGAATTGGACGCGAGTTCGGCTGGAGGGGATCTGGAGGAGAGCCGAAGGGGAGCTGGAGATGCAGCCTGGAGGCGTGGCCCAGGACGCGAAACAGCCCCCCGCGGTTCGGGCGAGGGGCTGGGAAGAGCCGGGAAAGGGCTGGGGAGGATCCAGGACTGAGTGCGGGGCCCGGCTCGGCCCGGCTCAGAACTCGTAGTCGGCGATCACCCACGTGGCGAACTCTCGCCACAGCGCGACGCCCGCCTGGTGCGCCGGGTGCTCGAGGTACCGCTTGAGCGCGTCCGTGTCCTCGACCGCCGAGTTGATCGCGAAGTCGTAGGCGATGGGGCGGTCGGTGATGTTCCACTCGCACTCCCAGAACCTCAGCTCGGGGACCTGCCCGCCGAGCGCGCGGAAGCGGGCGACGCCCTCGACGACGCGCGGGTCGTCGCGCTCGACGCCTTCGTTGAGCTTGAAGAGGACCAGATGGCGGATCACGGGCACTCCCGGGGAGTCGGCGGCGACCGCTCGCCCTCGGCTCCAGCCTGGCGCTAGTCCTTGGCCCCGTTGGCGATCCACGTCATGAAGTCACCGACGGACTGAGCGGCACTCGAAATGCCCTCGAACCCTATCTGGACGTAGTCGGCGGCCTTGGCGGGGTCGGTGATGATCACATACAGCGCGAAGACCACGAGCACAAAGACGGCGATCATCTTCGAATTCACCGCCATCGCGGCCTCCCTCGGTAGCTACCACGCCTGTTGGGACCCCTGTTGCCGGCGGCGAGTGTAACCCGAGCACTTGTCCGACGATCTTTTCGAGCACCGCCGAGCGTGGCCTGCGGTGGCTTGTGACCTTTCGCGGCGGCTTGGGGTGGAACGCACGAAGGGCCCCGTCTCTCGACGGGGCCCTTCCGAAGCGGTAGCGGAGGGATTTGAACCCTCGGTGACTTGCGCCACACTCGCTTTCGAGGCGAGCTCCTTCGGCCGCTCGGACACGCTACCGGGAGAGATCCTAGCCCACGTTGGGCCGTGCTCCGAAATCGATATACGGCCGACGATGTGTGGCCGACTGTGTCGGGCCGACGGTGTGGGGGACGACGGTTCAGCGGTCGCGGAAGAAATCCGTGAGCAGCCGGGCGCACTCCTCGTCGAGCACGCCGGCGATCACCTCCGGCCGGTGGTTGAGCCGCCGGTCGCGTACGACGTCCCAGAGGGAACCGGCCGCGCCGGCCTTCTCGTCGCGGGCGCCGTAGACGACGCGGTCCACGCGGGACTGCACGATCGCGCCCGCGCACATCGTGCAGGGTTCGAGCGTGACGACGAGCGTGCAGCCGCCCAGCCGCCATTCCCCGGCCTTCGCGGCGGCCCGGCGGATGGCGAGCACCTCGGCGTGCGCGGTCGGATCGCCGGTCGCCTCACGCTCGTTGTGCCCGGTGGCGAGCACCGTCGTGCCGTCCGCGGACAGCACGACGGCGCCGACGGGGACATCCCCGCCCCGGAGGGCGAGTTCGGCCTCGTCCAGGGCGAGTCGCATCGCGGCCCGCCAGCGGTCGCGTATGGGATCCCGATCCTCCTGGGTGCTCAGCGGACGGTCTCCAGGACCTCCGCCGCTCCCAGGACCTCGGCGATCTCGTTGAGCGCGTCGTTGCTTCCCAGGGCCAGCAGTTCCTTCTCGTCCACGCCGAGGTCGGCGAGGACCTCGCGGTCTCCGATGGGTCCGGACGGCACGGCCTCGCCCGTGGCGGGGGCGCCGACGTCGTCATCGTCGTCGGCCTCGTCCTCCTCGGGTTCACCGTCCTCCGTGCCGTCGAGGTCGAGGGAGTCCAGGTCGGCGACGTCGTCGTCGCCCGGGTCCCTTCCGAGTAGTTCGTCCGTGAGCAGGATCTCGCCGTACGAGCTGCGGGCAGCGGCAGAGGCGTCCGAAACGTAGATACGAGGGTCCTCCTCGCCGTCCACGCGGACGACGCCGAACCACGCGTCCTCCTGCTCGATGAGTACGAGCACCGTGTCGTCTTCGGTCGAAGCCTCACGGGCCAGGTCGGTCAGATCCGACAGGGTCTCCACATCGTCGAGCTCTGTGTCGCTCGCTTCCCACCCGTCTTCGGTGCGCGCGAGCAGTGCGGCGAAGTACACCGTGACTCTCCCACTGGTCATAGGCGTGCCGGTTGGGGGTCCCCCCGGCGGAGGTTGTGGGCGGGAGTGCTGCTCCGAGCCCCGCCCACTCGGAATCGTGGCAGAAACAGAGCGATCAGGAGAGGTCTTCGGCTCGCTGTGTCCCGGTCGCGTCTCCGCGACCGGACGCGTGGAGCGCGTGTCACGCCACCGCATGGCCTCACCTGGGCGCTCAGCACCCGCCGACAGCGGGATCGTACGCCGCGATGACCTCCGGTTCGTACGCGGCTTTCCGAAGGGATGCCGGTGGGTTGGCTTGCGTGGGCTGTGCGAGGGTTCCGATGGGGTGCGTGGTGTCGCCTGGACGGGGGTTTCGACGGGGGCGTGGTGGCTGCGTGCCCCTGGGTGGTGGGTGGGTGAGTGGGTCTTGAGGTCGTGCGCAGACTGTCGGCGCGTCGCGGGGCAGGGGGGGGTCCGCGTACTCGCGACTACCAGCGGAATGTGCGCATACGCATGGCGTGGCGCAGCCGGGCGGCCTTGGCGCGGCGCGGCTGCACGCGGTCGCGCAGCTCGCGTGCCTCCGTGAGTTCCCGCAGGAACTGGGCCCGCCTGCGGCGCCGCTCGGCGTCGGTTTCCGGTGGGGCGGCTCCGGCGGATGCCTGTGGGCCGGGGGCCGGGGCCGGCCGCTCACGGGCTCGGCGGGGCTCTTGCCGTGCGGACGCGGGGCGGGGCGTGTCGCGGGGGGCGGGGCCCTTGGCGTTGGTTTCCCGCAGGTCCGGGCCCGGACCTGCGCTCGGGGCCAGGCCGGTGTCCCGATGTCCGGGGGCGCCGCCGGAAGCCTCGCGTGGCATGGGCGGGGCGCCGGAGGCTTCGCGCGGGGCGAGTCCTTCGCGCGCCTCCCGCGGGTTGATGCCGCCGCGCGCTTCTCCCGGTGTGAGCCCTCCGGTGGTCTTCCGCGATTCAGGTCCGCCGGGTGATTCCCGGCGCGTGGGCCGGTCGGTGGGGCCCCACCGGGGACGGTCTTCCGAGTTCGCGTGCCGCATAGGTCACCACCCCAGTCCGTCCCTCCCACTTTCCCCCTGACGGGCGGTTTGATGCCAGCGCGCGACTGATGAGGGCCCCGATACGCTTGCCGCATGCGTCTCCACGTCGTCGACCACCCTCTGGTCGCTCATAAGCTCACCACGCTGCGCGACCGCCGCACCGACTCCGCGACCTTCCGGCGACTCGCCGACGAGCTGGTCACCCTGCTCGCCTACGAGGCCACCCGGGACGTGCGCACCGAGCAGGTCGACATCGTGACCCCGGTGGCCGGGACCACGGGCGTCAAGCTGTCCCACCCGCGCCCCCTCGTCGTACCGATCCTGCGGGCCGGACTCGGCATGCTCGACGGGATGATGCGCCTGCTGCCGACCGCCGAGGTGGGCTTCATGGGCATGGTCCGCGACGAGGAGACGCTCCAGGCGTCCACGTACGCGACCCGCATGCCGGAGGACCTCTCCGGCCGCCAGGTGTACGTACTCGACCCGATGCTCGCCACCGGCGGCACCCTCGTCGCGGCGATCCGCGAGCTGATCAAGCGCGGCGCCGACGACGTGACGGCCGTGGTGCTCCTAGCCGCGCCCGAGGGCGTCGAGGTCATGGAGCGCGAGCTCGCGGGCACACCGGTGACGGTCGTGACCGCGTCGGTCGACGAGCGCCTCAACGAGCACGGCTACATCGTGCCGGGCCTCGGAGACGCGGGGGACCGGCTGTACGGGGCTGCTGAGTAGCTTCCCTTACGGCTTCCAACGGGGGCTGTTCAGCAGCTCTGCTTCGTCTCTGAGGGCGTCGGCGCGGGCTTGGCCAGGGTGGTCAGGGCCTTGTCGGCGTCCTCCTTCTTCGTCAGCGCCTTGAAGGCGGTGCCGAGGATGAGGTCGACCTCGGCGGGCTTCGTACGGCCGTCGGTCTTCAGCTGGGCGCCGGGGAGCTGGGTGCCGAGGACGGGCAGCGCGGTGTCGGCGGCCGTCTTGGCGCCGAGCAGTATCCCGGTGCTCTTGACCTTCTTGTCGTACGCCTTCGTCGCGTTGCCGACCTCACCGACCTTGAAGCCGCGCTTCTTCAGCTCGTCCGCGGTGCTCTTGGCGAGGCCGCTGCGGGGCGTGGCGTTGAGGACGTTCACGGTGATCTGGCCGGGCTTGGGCACGGCTTTGACCGGGGTCGCGGACGGCGAGGGAGAGGCCGTGCAGTCCGCTGCCCGGCTTGCCGCCGAGGCGTTGTCGCCGTTGCCCGTGAAGACGTCGATGAGCTGCAGCGTTCCCCAGCCGATCAGTCCGAGCGCGGCGACAGAGGCGACGACCGCGAGCACGATCCTGCGGCGCCCCCGGTTTCTGCGCATCCGTGGGTACTTGTCCCCCGTGATTTTGTACTGGCCGCCCATGCCAGGGGGAGTCAGCATGCTCATGGGCGCAGCGTAGTGCGCTTGGGCGACGATGCCTACTAGATGATCATTGCCGGGCGCTCAGTCCAACCCGAAAGGGGCAACGGCCGCATGATGAGGGGTCGATTGTCTTCAGTGAGTGAGCCGAAGGGTCTCGACACAGGCTTCTGCGCCCCGGAGGCGAACCGAGCTCCAAAAAATCAGTCGAGTTCCAGGACGCGGGCGTGGAGTACCTGGCGCTGCTGGAGCGCGGCGCGGACCGCGCGGTGCAGGCCGTCCTCCAGGTACAGGTCGCCCTGCCACTTCACGACGTGCGCGAAGAGGTCGCCGTAGAACGTGGAGTCCTCGGCGAGCAGCGTTTCCAGGTCGAGCTGGCCCTTGGTCGTCACCAACTGATCGAGGCGGACCGGGCGCGGCGCGACATCCGCCCACTGCCGGGTGCTTTCCCGGCCGTGGTCGGGGTACGGCCGGCCGTTTCCGATGCGCTTGAAGATCACACGGAAAGCCTACCGGCCAAGAGCTTCCGGGCGCAGCCATGACGGCGGAGTGCACCGCTGGAAATGATGGAGCAAATACGGGCAAACCGGTGATTCTTCGAGATCGCCTGTTCATGATCGGTTCGGATGCAGAGTCGGGCCAAACGGGATTGATGGGTCGAAATGCCACGAACAGCTAGGAGCGAGGACGTCACGTGAGGACGTCACGTGACGCCGACATGCGACGGCGACACGCGACGGCGACACGTGACGACTTCGGGCCCGCGGGGAACCGCGCCACAAAAGCAGAGCCCCGGCGTATCCGCTTCAGAGCGACCGCGGAGCGTACCGCGCCCGCTTCCGCAGCTGTGCGGCCGTGATGATCTCGGTGATTCCGAGGGCGAGCAGCCAGCAGCCGCCGACGAGGGTCAGGACCGCTACCGACTCGAAGGGCGAGACGATCAGGACGACGCCGGCGAGGAAACTGAGGACGCCGAGGAGGATCTGCCAGCCACGGGCGGGTACCGAGGGGTCGGACGCGGCGGCCAGTGTCTGTGTGACGCCGCGGAACAGCCAGCCGATGCCGATCCACAACGCCAGCAGCAGGATCGACTGCATGGCCCCGCGGAAGCAGAAGAGGCCCAGCAGGATCGACAGCGCTCCGCTGATGAAGGCCATGACGCGCAGGGACGTCGCCGCGTGCGTACCGAAGGCGGAGACCAGTTGGAGTACGCCGCTGAAGACCAGGTAGAGCCCGAAGAGCACGCCCGCGGCGAGCAGCGTCGCCTTCGGCCAGACCAGGACCATGATCCCGAGCGCCAGTGCCGCGATCCCGGCCACCAGTACAGCCTGCCAGGCAGCACGCGCGAGGAGACGCAGGGGGCCTTCAGGCCCGTCGAGCCGGTCCGGCCGGTGGGGGTCGCGGGCCGCGTGGACTCGCCGGTCGTCGTATTCCGGCCCCCACGGGGCCCCGCTCGGTACCTCGGCCATGCCCCATGCTCAGTCCGCCACCGACCCCCCTGCCACTCGGGACAGCCAGGCGAGTTGCCGGGGGAGAAGGGAGCGGGCCGACGGGAGCCCTCTTGCCCTGAGCCCTACTCCCCCGGGGCCTGCCGGAGGCCTCCTCACACCGACTTGCCGGAGGACTTCGCCGCCTTGGCCGCCGCCTTCATCTCCTGTTTGTGGGCCCGCACCTTCGCCAGTGACTCCGGGCCGGTGATGTCCGCGACCGAGCGGAAGGACTTCGGTTCGCCGTACGGGCCGGCGGCCTCGCGCCAGCCCTGAGGGCGGGCGCCGAGTTGTTTGCCGAGGAGGGCGAGGAAGATCTGGGCCTTCTGGGGACCGAAGCCGGGGAGGTCCTTGAGGCGGCGGAGGAGTTCGTCGCCTGTCTCCACGCCTTCCCAGACCGCCGCCGCGTTCCCGGTGTAGTGCTCGACGAGGTACTGGCACAGCTGTTGGATCCGCTTGGCCATCGAACCGGGATAGCGGTGCACCGCGGGCCTCGTGGCGAGGAGTGCGGCGAAGGCCTCGGGGTCGTACGTCGCGATCTCGTGCGCGTCGAGATCATCCGTGCCGAGCCGCTGGGCGATCGCGTACGGGCCCGAGAACGCCCACTCCATCGGAATCTGCTGGTCCAGCAGCATTCCGACGAGCGCGGCCAGCGGACTGCGCCCGAGGAGTTCGTCGGCCTCGGGCTGCTGAGCGAGGTGAAGGGTCACGTTCATACCCCGATGATCGCCCCAGTCACACACTCCCGCACGAACGCACGCGGCTCAGCTCTCCCGCCAGTACCCCAACGCGCTCACCCGCTGCTTCGGCACCGACAGCTCCTACCGGCCGCCGATGCCGGAACCGAGGGGCGTCGCCGGGACGTGGATACGTTCCCGAAGGCGGTGCGGCGCTCGGCGAGACGCGCGGCGTCCCGTGTGCCGTGCCGCGCGTCCGGACCGGGATGACGCATCGACGACTCCTCGTGGGGCATGGTCGGTAGGTGGTCCATCACATCACTCCAGAAGCCCTGGCCGCCCACTACCAGTTGGAGCCCATCCCCAGGGAAGGCGGTCGCTTCCGCCAGACCTGGGCGGGCCCGGAACGGCCCGACGGCCGCCCCGAGGGGACCGCGATCGTGGTCCTGCTGACCTCGGAACCCGGTGACTTCTCGGCGCTGCACCGGCTCCCGTCCGACGAGACCTGGCACTTCTACCTGGGAGATCCCCTGGAGATGCTGCTGCTGTCCCCCGACGGCACGTCCCGTACGGGCGTTCTCGGCCCCGACGTCGTCGGCGGCCAGCATCTCCAGTTGACCGTGCCCGCCGGCACCTGGATGGGCGCGCGGGTCGCCGGGGACGGGGCCTGGTCGTTCTTCGGGTGCACGATGGCGCCGGGATTCACGTACGGCGGGTACGAGCACGGCGACGCGGCGGAACTCACCGCCCGCTACCCGGCGGAGGCCGCGCGCATCGCCGCGCTGAGCCGTCCGTGAGCGCGGTGAGCGGTGTCGGCGGCGGGCTGCTCGACGGGCAGGTGGCGCTGGTGACCGGGGCCGGCGGTGGCATCGGACGGGGGATCGCGCTGCGGTTCGCGCAGGCGGGGGCGGCGGTGGCCGTTCACTACCGCACGAACGAGGAGGCGGCGCACGACGTCGTCGGTCTCATCGCCGGCTCGGGCGGGCGCGCGGTGGCCCTGCGGGCAGATCTGACCGTGGAGTCCGAGTGCCGGCGCGTGGTGCGCGAGGCGGCCGACTGGGGCGGTGGTGTGCTCACGGCCCTGGTCAACAACGCGGGCGTACAGCCGGTTCAGGAGCTGCCCGGGATGACGGTCGACGACTGGCGGGCGGTGGTCGACGCCAACGTGTCGAGCGTGTTCGCGTGTACGCAGGCGGCGGCGGACGTGATGCGTGGCATGCGTGACGGGAGCGGTGAAAGGGGTCAGAGAGCTGAGGGGGGTGCGGTCGGCGGGCCTGTGGGCAGCGTCACCCACATCGCCTCCATCGAGGCCACACACCCCGCGCCCCTGCACGCCCACTACTCCGCGTCCAAGGCGGCCGTCGTCATGCACGCGCGCTCGGCGGCGCTGGAGTACGGTCCCTACGGCATCCGCGTCAACACCGTCTCTCCGGGGCTGATCGACCGCGAGGGCCTGGCGCAGGCCTGGCCGGACGGCGTACGCCGCTGGCAACAGGCCGTTCCGGCCGGAAGGTTGGGGCACCCGGAGGACGTGGGCGACGCCTGTGTGTTCCTCGCCTCGCCGATGGCCTCGTGGATCACGGGACACGACCTGGTCGTGGACGGAGGGGTGTCGGCACGACCGACGTGGTGAGCGTGCCCCTGACCGGGCGCGATGGGTGCGGGCGGCATTGAGCGAGGTGCCGCGTACATCCGTACTCCCGAACAGGCAGAGCGAAGGTGCACGGGAGAGGGCACGAGGAGAGGGAGAGGCGACGTGGGCCGAGTCCGCCGAGTCCGCCGAATACACCTGCCACAACGAGTACTTCGCGTACTTCGGGTGTCGGCGCCGCGCCGGGCGGTGGCCCTCGTCGCCCTGCTGGGCACGCTGTTCCTGCTCGGCGGCGCGGGCTCCGTGTCCGCCCACTCGGCCCTGCGCGACACCGACCCCCGTGAGGGAACCGTCCTCAAGTCCGCCCCGAAGCAGGTCACTCTGATCTTCACCGAGTCGGTCGGCCTCTCCGACGACTCGCTCCGCGTCCTCGACCCCGACAACCGCCGGGTGAACGCGGGCGACACGACGCACGTCTCCGGCCGCTCGGACACGGCGCGCGTACGGCTCCGCGACGACCTGCCCGACGGCACGTTCACCGTGGCCTGGCGCGTGGTCTCGGCGGACAGCCACCCCATCTCCGGCGCCTTCACCTTCTCCATCGGCGAACCCTCCGAGACGACGGCCGTCGTCCCCGTCGAGCCGGCCGTGAACCCCGCCTCGGGCGCGCTCTACGACATCGCCCGCTACGCCGCGTACGCCGCCGTCGCCCTGCTCATCGGCGTGGCCACCTTCGTCCTCGCGTGCCGCCCGCCCACCGTCGCGCCCCTCCGCACCCTGCTCCGCACCGGCTGGTGGACCCTCCTCCTGTCCACGGTCGCGCTCCTCTTCCTGCGCGGCCCGTACGCCCGCGGAACCGGCCCCGCCACCCTCTTCGACCTCCCCCTCCTCCAGAACACGCTGACCAGCAGGCCGGGTTGGGCCCTGCTGGCCCGGCTGGTGCTGCTCACGGGGGCCGCGGTCTTCCTCGTACGGGGCGTACGGGGCGTACGGGCGGACGTGGCCCCGAAGCCCGCCGTTCTCGCGGTTGGCGGGCTTCTCGCCGTGGGCCTGGCGGGCACCTGGGCCGCCGCCGAGCACGCCTCCGCGGGGATCCAGGTCCCGGCGGCGATCGCCTCCTCCGTACTGCACCTGCTGGCGATGGCGGTCTGGCTGGGCGGCCTCGCCGCACTGCTCACCACGCTCCAACGGTCGAAGACCCGACTCTCGGCCGCTGCCGTGACCCGCTTCTCGCGCCTCGCGTTCGTCTCGGTGACGGTCCTGGTGCTGACCGGTGTCTACCAGTCGTGGCGGGGACTCGGTTCGTGGGACGCGGTGTTCGGCACGTCGTACGGCAGGCTCCTGGCCGCCAAGGTGTGCGCGGTGGTGCTGTTGCTGGCGGCGGCGGGTTACTCGCGCCGCTGGACGACCGAACTGGCAGGAGCGGAACGGCCGTTGAGGGTACCGGTGCTGGAGACGGTGGGAGCGGCGCGTACGGGCACCGGTATGGACACGAGCACGGATACGGGCACCGGTATCGACACGGGCGCGGATACGGGCACGGATACCGGCACCGGAGACTCCACGCCTCCCCCGACCGAGCCCGACCCGGAACCCGGCGGCGGAACCGGCCCCCACCACCGGGCCCTACGCCGCTCCGTCCTCGCCGAAGTCCTCGTCGGCGTGGCGGTCCTGGTCATCACGACCATGCTCACCGGCACCCAGCCGGGCCGGGCCGAGGCGGAGACGGCGACAGCGACCGAGACCTCCGAGACCGCCGGCCGCACCGCCTCCACGACCCTGATCCCCTTCGACGTCGGCACCCCCAACGGCCAGGGCAAGGTCCAGCTCGTCCTGGAACCCGGCCGCGTCGGCGAGAACACGGTCCAGGCGGTCGTCTTCGGCCCCGACGGCGGCATCGCCACGGTCCCCGAGATCCGCCTCACCTTCACCCTCCCGTCCCAGAAGATCGGCCCCCTCGACGCCCGACTCACCGACAAGGGCGGCTATTGGGGCACGCAGTCGCTCGATCTCCCCCTCCCCGGCACGTGGACGATGAAGGTGACCATCCGCACGTCGGAGATCGACCAGGTGACGGTGTCGAGGCCGGTGAAGATCGCCCGCTGAGACGGGGCTTCGGCGTGGCCGTCGAGACCAGGGCGCGGCGCGCGCGGACAGCCCCGCGATCACCCCACGGCGGCAGGGCGCGGAGCGCCGTGAAAGACCTGCCGCGTGTGCCAGGAGCGGTGGGCGGCAGCGATCGGACGGATGCCCGGCTGGGGACCGGTGAGCGGGCGGCCCGCGAGCGCGACCACCTGCTCGCGGGCCGCCGCGCTCCGCCCGACGAAATTCGCGTCCAGCCGTTCTCCAGCCGCTCTCCGGCGGGTGGGCTATGCGGGCATGACGCTTTGGATGCGGGAGATCGTGAAGACACGTTCGTCGTTCCGCAGGTGACACCAGGCCTGCAGATAGGGCGGGTCCAGGTCCAGATCGCTGAGGCTCCGTACGGTGTGGCTGCCCGAGGCGGCGACGTACTCGATGGTGATCGTTCCGCCGACGTCGACGGCGTGGGCCAGCTGGCGTACGTCGGTGAGGGACAGCCCGCTCGCATGGCAGGCGATGATCTCCTCCGTGTCGGTGCCGAAGGGGATTCCGTTGTCCGGGTCCGGGTCCACCTCCGGGCTGGTCGGCGGGGCGGCCCGCAGCTTGACTGCCAGGGCCCGCAGACCGCCGGCCGACGCCCGATCGAGCTCCGCCCGGGCGGCGGCCGGCCGCTGCGTTCCGGGGGTGCCCCGCGCGGAGCGAAAGGACGCCGAGCCAGGAGAGGCCGACCGAGAGGACGCCGAGCGAGGAGAAGGGACCGATGCGGCGGCGCGACGCCGCTCGGCCTTTTCGATGCGGACGGTTCCGTCGGCGGCCTCGGCGACGGGCGCGTAGCCCTCGGCCCGGAGCGCCGCGAGGGTCTTGTCGAGTGAGGTACGGCTGACCAGCACGGTCGGTGCCAACTGCCGCAGGCCGAGCCCCGCGAGCTTGCGGTGGACGGTGAGTTCGGCCAGGAGCGCGGGCTCCGCACCGTGGATCACGCAGGCGGCGGGGGCGATACGAACGCGTCCGTGGCGGCGTGCGGTGTCGGAGATCAGGTACGACAGCGGCTGCGGCAGCGGCCCGGGCGCCACAGCGGCCAGATCGGCCGCGATGTCGTCCGCCGACCGCCCGGCGTCCAGGGCACGGCGGACGCTTCCGGGGCTGAACCGCCACACCGATGCCGTGCCGCCGGCTTCCCGGTCGGCGACGGAGTCCAGGAGCGTGGTGAGCCGGACGGCCGGGGTCCCGGTGGCGACGGCCGTGAGATCGGCGCCGAAGAGGGCCGTCCCGGTGGCCGCGGGCAGCAGCCGCCGCGTACTGACCGACAGTTCGTCCGCGTCGTCGGCCAGCAGGGCGGCGCCGATACCGGACAGGGCGCCGCGGGCGATGACGCCGAGCAGCTCCCCTTCCCGGACGACGGTGGCGAACGGCGTTCCGTCCTGCGGCAGTTGGTCGGCGAAAGGACGGTGCCAGGCGACCAGCGGTCCCAGATCCTCCGGCGCGTGCCGTACACCCCGGTCGGCCGGGAGGTCCGCCGCCGCGGTGAGCAGCCCTTGCCGGGCCTGTACGCAGCCGTTGCAGGGCGGTGCCCCGGCGAGGGCGGGAAGGGCCTTGCCCTCCTCGTCGCGGGCCTGGGCAGGAGTGAGCGGCAGCGTCCACCATGCCTCGAGCAGCAACGGGATCCGTTCCCCGGGTTCCAGCTCCGCCCAGGCGTCGTACGCCTCGGTCACCGGAACGAGATCGCCGTCCCGGGCCAGCAGCCCAGCCGCGTACGCCGTCTCCAACACGATGCGCAGCACGGTCTCGTCGCACTGCGCCGCCTTGCCGATACGTGCCAGTTCGCGCACGCCGATCCCACCGGACTTCAGCCTGGCCGGCGGCTTGGCCGCGCACACCGACAACACGGAGCCGGCCTGCGCGGCGAACGCCGTGACCGCGGCCGCCGCTTCCCGCTCCACCTCGTCGGAAGTCACCGGTTGCAGCCGCGCGACGGGCGGTACGGGTTCGAACGGCGCGTGCCACCCCGATCCGCGCAGGGCCAGCGCCACCTGGGCGGGCATACGGGAGGGTCCGTACCCGTACCGGTCCTGGACCAGCAGCCCCCTCTCCAGCGCCCACCGGGCTTCCCGTCCGGGGCCGGACTCCGGGGACCCGAACATGATGAACCGCTGACTCCGGGATCCGGACTTCGCCAGGCGTTCAAGCAGCTCGCGCGTAGCCGCAGGCGCCTGATCGACCAGTGCGCCAACGCGTCGCGGATCGCTGTGGTGGTCCACCAGGCACGCGAGCCGCTGCTGCTTGGTGCCGGGCGGCTTGGCGCCGAGTGCCGCCAGCATGCCGCGCAACGCGTCGGAGGTCACGCCCGCCAGCAACTCCGCCAGCGGCGGGTCCAGCCCCAACGGCGCGTCCCACGCCCCCTTCAACGGTGCCGCCATACGGAGCGCGCCGTCGCCGCCTGGCCAGACCAGCGCATGATCGGCCAGCACCTCCAGCGCCGTGTCCAGCCTGCGGTTGCCCTCCGCGTCCGCCACGCCCAGCAGGTTCGCGAGCGCGTCCCGTGTCGCGGGCACCCCCAACCCGGCCAGCGCCTCGGCCACCTGCAGATACGGCAGCGCGAGTCGGGGCAGGGCCAGCGCGACCGAACCCGGGCGCTGCAAGCGGTCCGCCAGCTCGCCCACCGATCGCGGCTCCGGAAGGGCCGCGGCATCCGAACGCGCCGCCAGCACCTGTTCCAGGCGCGGGACGTCCAGACCCCGCAGCCAAGCTGCCAGTGTTGATCCACCTGACTTACCGATGAGGACACCTCACCTCGTACGTACTGATGCTGCTTCCACTTGCTTACGACCGCATCGAACTCAGGGCAGGACGGCAGCGCAAGCCAGCCGTGTGGCGACTGACCAACGGTGGTCATCTCTTACCGAACGTGACCGAAATTCTTGGAAATCGGAAACAGAGAAACAGATGAGATCAAGGCTGAGCCGGAGAACGACGAAGGGCCCCACCGCGAACGGTGGGGCCCTTCGACATCGTGCCCGGTGAGGCACTGGCGGAGGATACGAGATTCGAACTCGTGAGGGGTTGCCCCCAACACGCTTTCCAAATGTTCGCCCGGGGGTTCGGCGGACGGGGTGCGTTCTGACCTGCGGTGGACCGGGTGATGTTGGGGGCTTCGAACGGCGCTGGACGGGGGCGAACGAGACCAAAACTGAGACCAGAGCGCCGTGTCACACCTTCTTGATGACGATCGACTCCGGGACCAGCTTCTCCAGGTCGTCCACGTCCGAGGTGAAGACGGTGACTTGCCCCTTCTGCTGTCGTGCGATGACGGCGAGCACCGCGTCGATCGCGTACTTGTGGCCGTGCAGCTTGGCGTCGGCCAGGAGCCGGCGAGCCTGTCGGGCCTCGTCCTTCCCGATGTCGGCGACTTTGAGCCGGGAGAGGACCCAGTCCCAGCGCTGCTCGGTGGTTCGGCCGTCGTATGCCTCGACCAGTGTCATCGGAGACGTCACCACCTCTGCCTCACCTCGGGCCGCAAGCTCGAGCCAGGCGATCATCGTCCGGTCGCCGCGCACGGCCAGGGACAGGGCTTCGCAGTCGAGTACGAAGACGCGCAGTGGCCGCTGCCTGTGCTCACCGGCCCGCTTCTTCACGCGGCCTCTCCGGCGTCGTGCTTTCCAGAGGCGCGGCGGCGCTCGTGCTCGGCGTCGAGATCCTCCAGCTCCTCGAACGCTGCCGTGCGCTCCTCCTCGCTGAGGGGGCCGTGTTCCTCCTGCAGCCAGTCGGACAGTTCCCGTAGCCGGTCGCGGTCGCGCTTGAAGCGCAGGGCCTCGGCGACGTATGCCGACAGGCCCCGTTCCGCCGCCTCCCCGCGGATCTCGTCCAGGAGATCCGCGGGGATCGTCACCGTCACCTTCTTGGTCGTCGCCATATAAGAGACCATACTCCTGGTGTTGTCCCCCTTACCAGGCTGCTCCACGAACAGTGGCGTGGCCGGACGGTTCGTCCTTCACGCTGCCGTGAGGTGCAGCAGCCGCGTGTTGGCCTCGTCCGGTGCGAAGCGGTCAGCGGTGAATTCCGTGGCGGATCGAAGTCCGAGCCACTCCAGCATGGTGTGGTGTTCCTCATGAGCCGGGTCGGCGAGGATCACTTTGAGATCGCTGTAGCCGGGGGCGCCGCCGCAGTCCTCGGGCGGGCACGCCCCGGCACCGTCCACGCAGTGCGGATAGTGGAGACCGGCTGAGGCTGTCTGGAACTGCTCCACCGTGATGAGGTGCTCCCAGGAGTCCCCGAAGTCGTACGTGTAAACACAGCGGGCGCCCGGTTTGAGCAGGGCGCCCAGTGTGGCGGTGTGCTCGTCGCGGAAGCCGAGTTCGCCGTCGGGACGGCCGTACTGGACGCCCTCGATGGTGAACGCGTGCATGTGGCAGTTCTCCCAGCCCATCACGACCTGGATCACTGAGTGAAGCCGGTCCAGGCGGATCACGGCGGGCACAAGCAGTCGCCGCCAAACCCGGGGGCCGTCCACGTCTGCCAACTCGACGAGGATCTGCAGCACCGCGTCTCCGGGCTTGGGCTCGCCGCGCATCCGGGCCGTCTCGGTGCGTCCGTCCGCGGTCAACTCGGTGCTTTCCTTGGTGAGATGGACAGCGCCCAGGGAGGCGAGGGCCTTCAGGACTCGCCGGATGTCGTGCTCGTTGGCGGTACGCAAATGCTTCAGGCGTTCGGGGGACAGGTCGTCGAGCACGTACAGCGGGCTGACCGCCTGCCACACCACCTCGTACAGGTCACTGAGCGGCACCAGGGCCGTGGCCGCGTACAGCTGCTGCAGCAAGGCTTGCAGGCCCCGGCCGTACTCGTGCGCGAACAGGGACTCCAGCCAGCCGGACGTCGTCACGGTCGGGCCGATGCGTGGTAGCGCGTCGAACAACGCGCGACGCAGTTCGTCGGGGCGGTCCAGCAGCTTGGCGTTCTTCTTCACCGGCAGCAGGCGCCCGCCCGCGGTCCGCAGCAGTCGTGCCGCCTTCGCCCACTCGACCAGCAGCGTGAGGTGGTACAGCTCCTCGCTGGACTTGGTTTTGAACGTACGGTCTCCGATCACCGGGTCCATCTGGTCGCCGGTGCCCAGAACCTCCACCAGCGCCCGCGCGTCAGTGAGCGTCACCCGGCCGGTCTGGGTCAGCTTGCGACCCGCACCGACCCAGCCGACCAGCGCTCGCACCTGCCCGACGGTCCTGCCTACTGCCTCACCCATGCTGATCCACGCGCTCCGGCTCGATTCCGCCCCGTTGCCACCAAGCCCAGGATGACAGCCGGCAGGCGGCTGGTCCGGAATGCACTCACGTGCACCCCGTAACGGGGCATGACGAGGGCTGGCAGACTACGACGGTGACCACGCACGATGAGGAACTGCTGGCCCGGGTACGGGAGATGAGGGAGCGCGGCAGCGCGCCGAAGCAGATCGCGAAGGCGCTGGGGCTGCGTCCGGCCCAGGCCACCGCGCTGGTGCGGCGGGTCGCCGAGGCGGCGCAGGCGCACACTCCACCATGTGAGCGGCCAGTGGTGGGCTGCTGGGTCAACGCGGGTTGGAGCGCGGGACTGGACATGACCGGGGCCCCGGACTGGGCGGCGGCCGATCCGATCGGCCAGGAGCCGGATCCAGACGCGGGTGGCTTCGCCCAGATCCTGCTGGCCCGCCAGGAACGGGCCAGCAGGGTGACCGTCACCGGTTTCCTGATCGATGTGTACTGCTTGGGGGTGAAGAACGTGACCGATCCGGAGGTGATGGGTTCCGGCTCCCTGACCACATACGTACCGATGTACTACTCGGCTTTCGACCACCCGCCGCTGTCGATCAGCGTGGAGCAGGCACAGACGATCGTGCGCGACGCGGTCACCTACGCCGCCGGTCTCGGCTTCGAGCCCGCGGCCGGCTTCAGTGACGCCGCTGTACACCTGGGGACCCCGCCCGGCGATCGGCCCACCATCGGCTTCGGCCGGAACGGCAAGCCGTTCTATTTCTCCGGTCCCTACGATGATCCGCGCAAGGTGGTGCAGACGCTGGAGCGCACCTGCGGGACCGGCAACTATCACTATGCCGCCCACCTGTAGGAACGGGACGTGAGCGGCACGAAGCAGGAAATACGCGCAGTGACACCGGTCGAACTGCAACAGGAGTCCACCGAAGCTCCGCGGGTCCGGCACACCGAGCATGAGGCGCAGGCCAGCCTGCTGGCGGTGCTGCGTCCGTGCGCCGCAGGGAAGGTGCGGTGCAGTGATGAAGACCCGTCGCCCCGGCGCCGCCACTGTCGCGGCGGTCGCCGACACCCTGGAGGGCGGCGACTTCTATGAGCGCGAGGCCATCGCCGCCTTCGCCTGGCCGATGCTGCTCCAGGCAGGCGGCCTCGCCCAGCTCACCGGCGGTCGGCTGGCGCTGACTCCGCGCGGACGGGCCGCGCTGACCCGGCCGGCGCACCTGACCATCGCCCGGCTGTGGCAGCGCTGGCTGAACAACAGTCTCCTGGACGAGTTCTCGGAGACTACGCCTCCACTCCAACAACGGCCGTCCCTTCGGGCAGGGTCACCGTCCTGGCGAACTTCGACATCGTCGCTCTCGACGGGCTGCCCTCGGCCGACGCACTTCTCCTGGGCACTTTCGCCGACAGGAAATCCGACCGGGTCTGGACGCTCAGCACCGCGTCCCTCCTGAGCGCCCTCGACCGCGGGCACACTCTCGACGAGTTCCGCCGCTACCTGGACCAGGCAGCCTCGCGCCCTCTGCCCCAGACCGTCACCACGCTGGTGGACGATACCGCCCGCCGCACCGGCCGACTCCGTGACGCAGGGCAGGTCCACCTCATCGAGTGCGCGGACGAGGCACTGGCAGCCCTCGTTGTCAGCGACCGCCGCCTGCGCGCGTTGTGCACCCGGCTTGGCGAACGCCACCTCGTGGTCTCCCTCGAGCAGCTACCGGCGTTTCGCAAGGCCACTCGCGCCCTCGGCTACCCGCTGGGATGAGGCGAGCAGACCACTTCGGGGCCCCCGGGCCCCGTCCCTGGCCTCGTGCGGTGTCGGCGATGAGATGGATCAGCGGCTGCGGCAAGGCCGTCATGGCGGAGCGGACTGCCAGGTCGGCCCCTCACCTTCGGTGACGGGCCGTGTCTGCCTGCAGCTACTCGACGAGCTCCTGTTGCCGGTCGCGGTCACGTTGGAAGTCCAGCACTTCGGCGACGTATCCAGAGAGACCTCGCTCTGCCGCGTCCGCGCGGGTCTGCAGGCTCCGGGCGGAGGCGGCGGTCGCAGTGTTCTGTGGCGGATGCCTACTGTTAACCCCCACTCTCGGATAGCTCAGGCTCGGCAGTCGCTTCTCGACAGAGAAGAGCGCAGGTACTCGCGTATGTAGTGCCAACTGTGCCTGGATGCAGTCGCCTTGTTGTTCAGCGTGGTGTATGCGCACCCGCAGTGCGCAGTAGAGCGCTCCGGCGGTTCAGCTCTACGGTTCAGGGGTCGAACACCGGGCAACACCAGATGGGGGAAGCATGGTTGCAGTGTCAGACGAGCGGGATCCGCTGATCACCCGGTCGGAGATCGCGTCGTACGCAGGAGTGGAACGGCCGACCGTATCCAACTGGGCGCGGCGCCATCAGGATTTCCCCATCCCGACGCGCTCTGGTGACGTGGAGTACTTCCGCCTCACCTCGGTTCTTCGCTGGCTTGGGGGTCGGAGGATCCCGCGGGCGCAACTGCGGGCCGACGAGCGCTTCGGTGCCACCTACCGAGAGCGTGTCCTGAGCGGTTGGCGGGTGCGGAACGGACCAATGGACCCCGTCAGCCGAGCGGAGAGCCCAGAAGGGAGTGGGGAGACCGACAAACAGTGTGTCAGCGAGCTGATGGGGCCGCTTTCTGATCGCGTTCGGGGCTCGGCTTCGATGGTGGACTACCTGACCCTGCTGCTTTCCCTCATCTTCCTACGTGGCAGTGAGCCCCGGTGGAGTGCCCTCCAAGCTGCCGCCGGAGCTGCTACGGGGCCGGAACACATCGCGGGCCTACTGCACCGGATTGGTGATGCGGCTGACGATGAACTACGGCGGTACGGAGCGTTGCCAGGGATGCGGGAGAGTCTCAGGCGGCTGGAGCCCCGAACCTATGGCGATCTCGCCCGGACGGTGCGACTGGCGGGAGAGCTCCATCGAGGAGCCTTCCGACTCATCCTTGACGAGTACGAATCCAGGGCCGGACTCCGTAGTGGGGAGTTCTTCACCCCGAAAGGGGTGGTGCGGCTGGCCGCCGAACTCGCCCTGGACGTCGGCGAGGGGGGCAAGTCGGTCTACGACGGGTACGCCCGTGGTGGTGAGATGTTGGCGGCGGCGGCCGAGTACGTGGGTGCGCAGACGCCCGGGTTCTCGGTGAGGGGTGAGGCGCCCGGTCGCGACACCCTGCGGTTTGCCGGGATGCACCTGGCTCTGCACGGGGTGTTGCCGAGGCTGCGCAGCACCGTGGACTCGCCATGGAGGGCGAGGACTGGATCGGAGCCGTTCGCCGACGTGGTCATGATGAATCCCCCGTTCAACATGACCGACTCGGCGGGGTCGGGTCGGCGGGACGGTGTGTGGGAGTTCGGAGCTCCACCCAGGGGCAACGACAACTTTGCCTGGCTGCAGCACGGGATGGCATACCTGAGAGACGAAGGGCGTGCCGTGGTGGTGATGCCGGTCAAGGCCGGCAACTCGGTCAATGCGGCCGAGCGCGAGATCCGCCGGAACATGATCGAGAGAGGAGCGGTCGAGTGTGTGATCGCACTGCCGCCCAACCTGTTCTCCGCAACTCCCGTGCCGGTGGCCTTGTGGTTTCTGCGGCGCACTGAACAACCAAGTCCCGAAGTCCTATTGGTCGATGCCCGACATCTGGGGACCAGGCAAGGCAACCGGAACGTGCTTGAAGCGAATGACCGGCAGGTCATCATGGATGCCGTCCGGCCATGGCTGTTCCGGCAAGTGCGACCAACTGCGGGCAGCAGCCTTGAGCCATACGCGGCGTTGATCCCGCGAGGCGCGTTCGCAGCTGCCGACTACTCACTGAGCCCCATTGATCACATCGCCACTAGGCGTCTTGAAGAGGGGGGCTCTCTCGACGCAGTCACAGCCGCGTATCAAGAGAGTGTCCACCTTCGTGAGGTGGTTGACACAGTGGACGAGGCGGCGGCTGCTCTCAGCTGGGACTGGGGCGTGAGCCAAACCGCGCTCCACGGGCGTCTGCCATCGGCGTGGGTTGAAACCACCCTGGCCGAGTTGTGCGAGATCCAGCCGGGGCCTTCCTATACCCGCCTGGGCAGGAACGAGCGCTCAGGTGAGGGGCTGGTGCCCATTGTCCTGCCACGTCAGCTCGAGGGCGGCAGGATTGTCGCTCTTGACGGCGAGAGGGTCTCCTGGGAGACAGCTGAGAAGCTGAAGAAGTTCTGCTTGCAGCCCCGGGACATCGTCTGTGTCCGATCTGGAGCCATCCGGGCCCCCGCGATGGCAACTGCGGAGCAGGAGGGCTGGTTGCTCAGCCCCAATGTGGTGAGACTCCGGCTGTACGAGCACTCCGTGGCGGTGGACCCCGAGTACCTCTTGGACTATCTCGCGTCGCCACGCTGCATGGAGTGGATGAGTAACCGCTCGGCAGCCACAGCCGCCCCTTCCCTCAGTCGTGATGCGCTTGGTCACTTGCCGGTCCGGCTCCCGCCGCTGGAGCAGCAGCAGCGGGCGGTGCAGATGATCAACACTCTCCGCGATCAGGTTTTGGCTCACCGGGAGTATGCGGAATCGCTCTCCAGGGCCCGTGTGGAGCTGGCGAAATTCCTGATGGACGGACCGGTGGATGCCTCGTGATCCGTAACAGCGTGTTCTCTCCCGACCCTTCGAAAGGAACCTTTCGTGTCCACGTCTCCGCCTCCGGCATCCTCACGCACCTGGGCTCTGTGGTTGGGGATCGCTGCTCTGCTGTCAACCGTCGTGGCTCTCTGCGTAGCCCTGGTCAAGGTTCGTGCCGGTGCTGACACGACTGACGTCGTGTTGTCCGCCGGTGCGGGGTTCGCGGCATCGGCCGGCCTGTGCCTTGCTGTGCCGGCAGCTGTACGAGAGCTGAAGCGGCTCGGATGATGCGTGACATCCGGTTCTCTGGGCTGACGAAGGATATGGGGTTACATATCCGCAAATGCCGTAATGGTTCAGGACATCACTGTCTGCGAGAACTGCTTGACTCGCTGACGAGCGTCACAGATGGGGAGGGGATTGCAGGATGCCGTTGGAGTTCGGGCTGTGGCGAGTGGATGGCCAGCCGGTGCGGGTTGCTACGCGACCGATGTCGGTGGAGTCGAAGCTGGAAGACCTCATTGAGGCCGATCCGGAGATCCTGGGGAGACCGCTCCTGCTGATTGGTCGGCAGGTACAGACCGACCACGGCAAGTTCATTGATCTGCTCGGCATAGACGCCGAGGGAGGCTTGCACATTCTGGAGCTCAAGCGGGACCGCACTCCCCGGGAGGTCGTCGCGCAACTGCTCGACTACGGTTCGTGGGTCCAAGCGCTCAGCAACGAGCAAGTGCGTGAGATCCACGGGGCGTACGCGCGTAAGCGCGGACTGGCGGAGGAACTGGACGAGGCGTTCGCGCTTCGCTTCGGCAGCAGTCCACCGGAGGCGCTGAACAGCACCCACACCCTCACCGTCGTCGCGAGCGAGGTCGACGCGGCGACCGAGCGGATCGTCACCTATCTGGCATCCGGCTATCAGGTGCCCCTCAACGTACTCTTCTTCCGCTGCTTCGAGGATGAGGGGCGTGTTTACCTGGCTCGCACCTGGCTGATCGACGACGCCGAGGTGGCGGTGCCGTCCACGGGGACCAAGGTGCGCGGGAAACAAGAGCAGTGGAACGGCACGGACTGGTACGTCTCCTTCGGTGACGAGTCAGGCGGCCGGAGCTGGGAAGATGCCCTCCAGTACGGCTTCGTGTCGGCCGGCGGTGGGGAGTGGTTCTCCCGGACGCTCCGTTCCCTGCCTGTGGGAGCGCGCGTCTTCACCCATATCCCCAAAGTGGGATACGTCGGCGTGGGTACGGTATCCGGCGAGCCGCAGCCCTTCACCAGCACTGCCCTCACCGTTGGTGATGAGGGCCGATGCATGGCCGATCTTCCCCTCAAGGGCGGTTACCGCCCGGACAGCGGTCCGACGCAGGAAGGGGACACCACGGATCGTCGCGAGTGGATCGTCCCGGTTGAATGGGAACAGGCCGTGCCACGGGAGAAGGCGTACTGGCGGACGGGCCTCTTCGCGAACCAGAACTCCGCCTGCAAGCTCCGCGCCCGCTTTACGATCGACGAGGTCTCCCGCCACTTCGGCATCGGTTGACAGTCCGAGGCCGACCTCAAGGCGGCGACGCTCATTGAGGCCGCCCTGGCTGCCCGAAAACCCAACGGAGACAAGAACTGGGCCTGACAACGACGAAGGGCCCCACCGCGAACGGTGGGGCCCTTCGACATCGTGCCCGGTGAGGCACTGGCGGAGGATACGAGATTCGAACTCGTGAGGGGTTGCCCCCAACACGCTTTCCAAGCGTGCGCCCTAGGCCACTAGGCGAATCCTCCGCCGCAAACAATACAAGACGTTGAGGAGTGCTCGCGAACTCGTTCCTCCCGCTCAGATCCTGTAGCCTGTGCGCAGCCCCTCACGTGGCGCTATCTGACTGAACTCCCCCAGGGCCGGAAGGCAGCAAGGGTAGGTTGGCTCTGGCGGGTGCGTGGGGGGCGCTTGCGTTTGCGGGGCGTTGGGGGACGGTCCGGCGGTGGTGTGGCGAAACAGGGCCCGGCGGGCGGTCCTCGTTGTCAGTGGGCGCCTATAACCTCGTAAGCGTGTCGTCTCTCGCGCTGTACCGCCGTTATCGCCCGGAGTCGTTCGCCGAGGTCATCGGGCAGGAGCATGTCACCGACCCGTTGCAGCAGGCGCTGCGGAACAACCGGGTCAATCACGCGTACCTGTTCAGTGGTCCGCGCGGATGCGGGAAGACGACCAGCGCGCGGATCCTGGCGAGGTGCCTGAACTGCGAGCAGGGACCTACGCCGACGCCCTGCGGTGAGTGCCAGTCCTGCCGGGATCTCGCGCGGAACGGGCCGGGTTCCATCGACGTCATCGAGATCGACGCCGCGTCCCACGGTGGTGTGGACGACGCCCGTGACCTGCGAGAAAAGGCCTTCTTCGGTCCTGCCAGCAGCCGCTACAAGATCTACATCATCGACGAGGCCCACATGGTCACGTCGGCTGGCTTCAACGCGCTGCTGAAGGTCGTGGAGGAGCCCCCGGAGCACCTCAAGTTCATCTTCGCCACCACGGAGCCCGAGAAGGTCATCGGGACGATCCGGTCGAGGACTCACCACTACCCGTTCCGGCTTGTGCCGCCGGGGACCCTGAGGGAGTACCTGGCCGAGGTGTGCGGGCGCGAGGGCATCCCCGTCGCGGACGGGGTGTTCCCCCTCGTCGTGCGTGCCGGTGCCGGGTCCGTGCGTGACTCCATGTCCGTCATGGATCAGCTGCTGGCGGCGGTCGGTGACGATGGTGTGACGTATGCCATGGCCACCTCGCTGCTCGGGTATACGGACGGGTCGCTGCTCGACTCGGTGGTCGAGGCCTTCGCCGCGGGCGACGGCGCCGCGGCCTTCGAAGTGGTCGACGAGATCATCGAGGGCGGTAACGACCCTCGGCGGTTCGTCGCCGATCTGCTGGAGCGCCTGCGTGACCTCGTGATCCTGGCGGCGGTGCCCGATGCCGGAGAGAAGGGGCTCATCGACGCTCCCGCCGACGTCGTGGAGCGGATGCAGGCCCAGGCCGGGGTCTTCGGCGCGGCCGAGCTGAGCCGTGCCGCCGACCTCGTCAACGACGGGCTCACGGAGATGCGAGGAGCCACCTCGCCCCGGCTCCAGCTCGAGTTGATCTGCGCGCGCGTGCTGTTGCCCGCCGCATACGGCGACGAGCGCTCCCTCATGGCCCGCCTGGATCGCATCGAGCGAGGGGTGAACTTCGCGGGAGCAGGCGCCGGCCCCGCCATGGGATACGTGCCCGCGCCTGACGCCCACCCCGGCATGCAGGCCGGCGCTCCGACGCCCGCTTCGGCACCTCCGGTCCCGCCGGGCAGTGGTCCGGCGGCGGCTCGGGCGGCTGTACGGGGGGCAGGGGCCCCCGGCGCGGAAACGGGTCCCGGCCCGGCCCAAGCCGCACCCGTGCCACCAGCTCCCACTCCCGCTCCGGCCGCGGTCACCCCCGCTCCTCAGCAGCCGTCCGCTCAGACTCCGGCCGCACCGGCTCCGCCGTCCCCCGGGGCCGGAAGCACCCCTGGCGCCTGGCCCACCGCAACACCCGCGGGCAGCGGCCGACGCCCCGGCGGATGGCCAACCGCGGCACCGGCAGGCGGGGGACACCCCGGGCGACAGCCACAGACCGCGCCCAGTCCGCAGACGGCCCCCGCACCCTCAGCCCAGTCCTCACCGCCGTCCACTCCCCCTGCCCCTCCGACCGGCGCGGCACCCTTCACCCCCGCCGCCCCGCCCGGTGGTCCCGACCCCCGCATGCTGTGGCCGAACATTCTGGAGGCGGTCAAGAACCGCCGCCGCTTCACCTGGATCCTGCTCAGCCAGAACGCTCAGGTGACCGGCTTCGACGGCACGACCCTCCAACTCGGCTTCGTCAACGCGGGCGCACGCGACAACTTCGCGAGCAGCGGCAGCGAGGAGGTACTGCGGCAGGCGCTGTCCGAGCTGTTCAACGTGCAGTGGAAGGTCGAGGCGGTCGTCGACCCGTCGGGCGGTTCGACCCCGCCGCCCGCGCCGGGCCCCGGTTATGGCAGCGGTTACGCCCCGGCGGGACCCGTCGCGCCATCCGCCCCGGGCCCCACTCAACAGCAACCCGCGCCTCCTGCCCCTCGCGCCGCCGCTCCCCAGTCCCAGTCCACACACCCGTCCACATCCACATCCCCAGGGTCCTCACCACCCTCATCCCCGCCCCGCCCCTCGGCCCCGGCGCCACCACCCATCTCCCCCGAGGACGACACCCCTGAGGACGACGACCCCGACCTCGACGAGTCGGCGCTGTCGGGCCACGAACTGATCGTGCGAGAACTGGGAGCGACAGTGGTGGAGGAGTTCTCGAACGAGTAGCCCCGGACGGCGCGGCCACCTGCACTCCCACCGGGCCGCAGCCGGCCGTCCGGCGTGAAGGGAAGTGGCGGGACCGACTGTCCACGTGGGATGTCCCGGGCGGGATGTCCCGGTGCGCGCCTGCCCCACCCCGAACCTCAGGGGCGCGCGGAACTGCGTGACCAGTCCTCACCAGCCCTCATCAGTCCCCATCAACCCCCACCAAACAACCCACCCGCACCCAACCAGCCGCGCAACCGCCTGAGGCACCCGGCTAGGCTGACCCCCGTGAAGGTCCTAGTCATCGGCAGCGGTGCCCGCGAACACGCCCTGTGCCGCTCCCTCTCCCTCGACCCCGACGTCACCGCGCTGCACTGTGCCCCGGGCAACGCGGGCATTGCCGAGGTGGCCGAGCTGCACCAGGTCGACGCCCTGGACGGCAAGTCCGTGGCCAGGCTGGCCACGGACCTCGGCGCCGAGCTGGTGATCGTCGGCCCGGAGGCCCCCCTTGTGGCCGGCGTCGCCGACGCCGTACGGGAGGCCGGCATCCCGGTCTTCGGCCCGTCGAAGGAGGCCGCCCAGCTGGAGGGTTCCAAGGCCTTCGCCAAGGAGGTCATGGCGGCAGCGGGCGTACCCACCGCCCGCTCGTACGTCTGCACGACCCCCGACGAGGTCGACGAGGCACTCGACGCCTTCGGCGCCCCGTACGTAGTGAAGGACGACGGCCTCGCCGCGGGTAAGGGCGTAGTCGTCACCGGCGACCTCGACGCGGCGACGGCCCACGCCAACGCCTGCGACCGCGTGGTCATCGAGGAGTTCCTCGACGGTCCCGAGGTCTCCCTCTTCGCGATCACCGACGGCGTGACCGTCGTCCCGCTGCAGCCCGCCCAGGACTTCAAGCGCGCCCTCAACAACGACGAGGGCCCGAACACCGGCGGCATGGGCGCGTACTCACCCCTCCCGTGGGCGGACCCGAAGCTGGTCGAGGAGGTCATGCAGACCGTTCTGCAGCCGACCGTCGACGAGATGCGCCGCCGCGGCACCCCGTTCTCCGGACTCCTCTACGCGGGTCTCGCGATCACGTCGCGCGGCGTACGGGTCATCGAGTTCAACGCCCGTTTCGGCGACCCCGAGACCCAGGTCGTCCTCGCCCGCCTGAAGACCCCCCTCTCCGGCGTCCTACTGGCGGCGGCGGACGGCACCCTCGCCCACCTCGAACCCCTCCGCTGGAGCGACGACGCGGCCGTCACCGTGGTCATCGCCTCGCACAACTACCCCGGCACCCCGCGCACCGGCGACCCCATCGAGGGCCTCGCAGAGGTGGCCGCACAGGACGCCCCGCACGCGTACGTCCTGCACGCGGGCACGAAGCGCGACGGCGACGCGATCGTCAGCGCGGGCGGCCGCGTACTCTCCGTCACGGCGAGTGGTACGGACCTCACCCAGGCCCGCACCCGCGCGTACGCAGCCGTCAACCGAATCCACCTCGACGGCTCCCAGCACCGTACGGACATCGCGGCCAAGGTGGCGGAGGCCGCGGAGGCGTAACCCTCGGTTACGTCCAGCCACCTGCGTCATCGTCCGCCACGCGGCACCATCGGGCCCCGAATCCAGCACAGGATTCGGGGCCTGTTCGTCAGCCACCTCTACCCAAGGCCATTCCATCGAGTGACCGATCCCCCATCCGGCTGACGAGGGCCGAGGCCCCAACTAGGGTGCGGCGCAAGCGTTCCGGCACTTGGCCCACCGGCATTGCGATGTCAGTCGTGGGTGCCACAGTGGGGGAGTGAGCAACGCCATGGACGTCTGTCGGCGGTGGCTGGGTATGCACGCGCCGGGCGGGCAATAGGGGGTGACACCGGTCGTGTCAGGTATGGGTGTGGAGGTGGGCGCGCAGGCCGCGCGCTCCCGGGCTCTCGCCGTGCTGCGCATCCGCAGCAGGGCCCTGGCCGTCGCCCTGCTGCCCGCGGCCGTCGCCGTCGTGCTGCTCGTCGGCGGGTCGACAGGCCAGATCGACGGCGAGGGCTGGAGCCCAGTGCGCTGGCTCGTGACCGGCCTGGCCCTGCTCGTGCTCCTGGCCGCCACAGGCGTCGCGCTGGTCGTCGCCCGCGCCCGGCCGGCGCTGAGCCCCACGGTCCCGATAGCCGAGGAGTCGGCGCCGGACCTGTATCGCATGGTGCGGGACCTGGCCGACCGCCTCGAGGTGCCCGCACCCTCCGCGATAGCGCTCACCCCGGACTGCGACAGCTGGCTGGAGGACCGCACCCATCCGGCCCACGGCCCGCCCCGGTCGGAGTTCCGGGACGAGATAGAGGGGGTGCAGGGCGGACGAGGCCTGCCGTCGGCCCACCGTCGTACGGACGCCGCGCCCGTCCTCGTCATCGGCTCCCCCTTCCTGTGGTGGATGCGGGTCGGCGAGCTGCGCGCGGTCCTCGCGCCGGTCGTCGCCGGTACGGGCCCGTCCGCGCACCCCGACATAGCCGCGGCCCGTCGTTTCGTACGAGGGCTCGACGCGGCGGTGGCGGTGACCGCGGCGCCCAAGCGTGGACCTCTGTCCACGACGGTCCTCGGCGGCATCGGCTGGGTCGCGCGTCTGCTCCTACGCAGCTGCCGGGGCCACGCGGCCGAAATGGAACGGGGAGTGGCGGCCGCGGCGGCGGAGCGTGCACAGGCTGTGGATTACGGGCTGCGGATCGTCGCGCAGGAACAAGTGGGACTCGCGTACGCGGGCTGGGACCGCCTCCTGACCCGGGTCGCGCTGCCCGCCTGGCGCATGGGCCGCTGGCCGTCCCGTCTCGACGCGGGCGTCGTAGCTGCCCTCACCGAACTCTCCCGCCGCGACCGCCTCGCCGAGGGCTTCGCCTCCCGGCTCGGCGAACGCCCCGCCTGCGACCTCCTGGAGGAGCCCGGCGCGGTCGACGAGGCGGCGTCCCTGCTGGCCGCCCGTCTCTTCCACGGTGGGCCGGCCGAGTCCGGGCCCGACTGGGCCCCGGTCGACTGGGACGAGTACCCGGACGAGGTCGTCGACCGCAAGTGGCGTACGGACGCGGCGCGGCTCCATCGTGTGCTGGACGCGCTGGGCGTGAGGCGTTCCTCCGGCCCGGCGGGCTCGGATCCGGATGGGCCGACGTTGACTCGGGTGATGGATCACTTGACGGGGATGGGGATTTACGGGAGCGGCGAGGCCGTGGACAGCGCCGCCCCCGAATCCGAATCCGCCCCCGCTTCCACCTCAGCCGCTGCCTCCCCCTCCGAATCCGCCCCCGACTCTGCCGCCGTCGACCGCGAGGCCCTTGCCTCGGCGGCGGCCGATGCGGATGCGGCGTACGAGGAGGACGGTGGGCCCGGGAACGAGCGGAGTGCCGCACTGGCGGCCGGCCTCAGTGCGGAGTTGGCGCGCGAGGAGGCAGCCGTAGCGGTGGAACCGTCTGCGCCACCACCGGCTTCCACCAGCCAGACCGGCCCGGGCACGGCGCTCTGGGACGACGGCATACTGCCGCTCTTCCCCCTGCAACCGCCGCGCACCGGTCGCGAGTTGCTGGCCGATCATGTGACGGCGATGGTCTGCTGTGCCGCGATGGACACCGCGGGTGCGACGCCGGGCCTCGACTGGCTCGACGGCCCGTCTCTCCTGGTCAACGGCGAACGTTCCGCCGACCTGGGCCCCCGAGTCCTGAGCCTCATCGAGGACGGCAACCCCGCCCCCCTCCGGGCCTGGCTCCTCCACCTGGGCATACGCCCAGAAAAACCAGTACGCCTGGTCTGACCCCGACTTCTCCCACCCCTCGATCCCACCCACCCACCTAGGGGCGCGGGGAACTGCGCGCTCAACCCCCA